>JAGUZN010000195.1 GCA_020060775.1 Armatimonadota bacterium | reverse complement strand
GATCCGGTGTATATCCTGCTGGACGAGCCGTTCACCGGCGTGGATCCGATCGCGGTGGATGAAATTCAGGAGATCGTGGTGTCGTTGCGCGACCGGGGCATCGGCGTGCTGATCACCGACCACAATGTGCGCGAGACGCTGGCCATCACCCAGCGCAGCTATATTATTTTCGAGGGACGGATTCTGACCCACGGCACCTCGGAAGAGATCGCTCGCGACCCGGTGGCGCAGCGCCATTACCTGGGTGACCGGTTCTCGATGTAGCGGTGAGTGTTTGGTGGATGGTGGATAGTGTAGGATGTCATCACGTCATTCTGCTGGACCACCAAAAACAACCATGAAGGTTGATCCGTTGGGCGGCCGGCTAGGCCGTTCGACGCGGCTCACGGCAGGCGCCGGCGGTCCGACCGGGCCACCCTCTCCCTGGACCTCGAGACCCTGGGCGTGACGGCACTCCGCGTCCCTACGTGCCTGACTACAAGCCCGATAGATCGCCACGTTTGCCAAGAGGCGGTGCGATGTAGCGGCTCAGAGACGGCCGCCCTCCCCATCTGATTTCGAGCGTGTCATTCCCCTGGTGTGATTGTTATTTGGGGGTGACGTCGATCTGCTGGACGTGCGGTTCGGCCGGGGTGAACCCGGGACGGCGTCCGTTATGCACGGTGAAGCTGAAGATGTAGAAGTAGGTGATCTCGGCCTCGTCGGTGAGGGTGAGCGAGAGCATGTGGGTGCCGTCGGTGAGTTTGGGCGAGTCGATGGGCAGGTAGTGCGGTCCGACGCCTTTGAAGAGTTGCACCTCGTTACCGTCGAGCAACACGCGTATCGTGTTCACCGGTCCAGTGCCGCTCAGGTCGACGCGGATGGTGCCGCAGAAGGTGGGCAGCGCACCTGTGCCCGGGATGAGCGGGCCGCTTTCGGAGAGTTCGATGCCGTTCAGGCGGATGTGCAGGTCGGCCTGCGGCGCGGGTGGAGCGGGCGTCTGGGCGGCGATGACGGTGACCGGTTTGGCGGTATCCAGCCAGTTCTGCGGCGCGCGCACGAGCGGTACGGCAATGGCGATGGGGAACTTCTCTTCCCGCAGCGTTTCATCGATGAGCATCGCCATCGCCACGATAATTTGCGCCGCGGTGAGCCGGTAGCCGGTTTCGAAGGTCATCGCCTTCGGCAGTTTATGGCCGGGCGCCTCCGCCATGGCGAGCCAGGCGGCGGCGTAGTTGCCGATATCCATGGTGGGCACGCCGACCACGAGGCCGTCGCGTGCTGGTTCCAGCTTGGGCTCGGGGGCCGGGCCGACAAGGTCGTGCAGCAACAGAGACACGGTGGTGGGGAAGTTGTTGTGTTCCTTCCAGGTGATGGTGGCGCGCACGAGCAGTTCGTAGGCGTTGGGTGCGGTGATGACCATGGTTTGCCCGCCGGTCATAGGGAGTGCATAGGCGGAGGGCAGGCGATTAGTCTGTTTTACGGAAGTGACGATCGTACGCGCCAGTTGCATGATATCGCTGCCGTGAAAGCTGATATCTTGCGAATATCCCGCTCCCGACACTGTCAGCAGCACCAGGCTGATTACGACCAGGGTGACCGCGCGCTTCATCATAGTAGAGTCTACCCCGCAGGCAGGGGCCGATAACCTGTGGAGGCAACCTCATTCTAAGGGACGCGGGTCCCGCTGTCAACCGGATTGTTCTCTCGCGCAATGCGTGCAGTGGTGCGCCATGGTTGGTGCACGAATCACACGCCGGCAGGGTTCAGGCGTTCGTGTGCGCGGAACTGTTGGGAGGAGGGGGCGAACGTGTCGGGCGACACGTTCGATTTCTGTGCTCAACGGCGGGAGGATGGCGCGTGTTTGACCAGCGGTGGGGACGTGTATTGCTGGGGGTGGCCAGCGCTACCGGGGCGGCGGGCATCGCCTACGCGGTGACCGCGCGGGTCGTCTCCCAAGCGCTTCCCGCTCACGAAGATCTGATTGCCGATGATCTCGCCGATGCCGAGACACAGTTCATGCACCTCGACGGCCACCGGATGGCGTACCGGGAGCGGGGGAACGGCGAGGAGGTGCTGTGCCTCATTCACGGCTTTGGCGGATCGCTGCACACCTGGGATGCCATGCAACCGTCGTGCGCCACGCTGTATCGCACCCTAGCCATCGATCTCTGGGGATTCGGGGCGTCGGACCGACCGCCGGCGTTGACGCCGCAGGACTGGACGCGGCAGGTGCTGGGGATGCTGGATGCGCTGGGGGTGGCGCGCGCGACATTGATCGGGCATTCACTGGGCGGGCGCGTGGTGGTGAGCACGGCGGTACAGGCTCCCGAGCGCGTATGCGGCCTGGTGCTGCTCGATTCCGACGGCGCCCAACGGTTGCATCAATGGCCGCTGCTGTGGGTGATGGCGCGCCACCGCCTGTCGCTGCGTACCATGTTGCGCCTGCTGCGGCAACAACCGGAACTCGTCGAACGCCTGCTGCGCTACACCTACGGCCCGGGGTTTCCGGTGACGCCCGCGATGGTGGAGCGGTATCAGCGTGCCCTGTGCGTGCGGGGCACCCAGCAGTCGTGGTGGCACCTGGGGCAGCATTATCCCGCTGACGACTTTGTGGGCATGTTGCCGCGCGTACGCTGCCCGTCGCTGGTCTTCTGGGGGAAGGAGGATCGGGTGACGCCGCTCGAGCAGTCGCACCAGGTGGTCGATGGTTTTCCCCGGGTGGAGTTGGTGGTGCTCCCCGGCGTCGGCCATGTGCCGCAGGAAGAGTGTCCCGACCTCGTGCTCGACTATCTGGTCCCCTTCCTCGGACGTTGCACATGAGCTGAGCACCGTGTCGCTTCCGGGCGGTAGGAATCCTGCACAGCATCGTCGAATGATGAGATAGTGGAGGATTACCAACCGTGAGCGATGTACAGGTGGCCGCCCCTGAGGCGACCGTAGTGACGTTAAACCCGATTCGCAAAGCCATTGCCGACCGCATGGTGTTGAGCAAGACGACTATCCCGCACGCCTACGTGATGATGGATATCGACATGACCGCCGCCCTGCAGTTCCGCGAGGCGTATAATGCCGGCGGGCACGGCAACGCCGAGGGCATGCGCATTTCCGTGAATGACCTGGTAATGAAGGCCGCCGCGCTGGCCTTGCGCCAGGTGCCCGCGTTGAACGCGACGTTCGACGACGGGGCGGTGACGCTGCACAGCGAGGTGAATGTGGGCGTGGTGGTGGCCATCGAAAATGACGAGGGCATCCTGGTGCCGGTGATCCCGCAGACAGATGCCAAAACGCTGGCGGAGATTAGCGGTGAGGTGCGCGCGAAAGCGGAACTGGCGCGGAAGAAGCGCCTGCGCGCCCGCGACAGCATGGGCGGCACCTTCACGATTTCGAATGTCGGCATGTTCGGCGCGACCTATCTCATCGCCGTGGTGCAGCCCCCGCAGGTGGGCATCCTCGGAGTGGGAGCGGTGACGAAAGTACCCGCAGTGGACGGCGACCAGGTGGTGGTGAAGTCGATGATGGGCGTGGCGCTTTCTTTTGATCACCGTGCGGTAGATGGCGCGGTGGCCGCGAAGTTCGTGGCGGCGATGGCCGGATTCCTGCAGCAGCCCGAGCAGATGGTGACGTAGAGAACAGAAGACAGGAGAGAGTGCGCGCAAAATCTGTCACCAGGAGGAGTGGGGGGATGAGTAGGGTAGAAATTGCCGCATTGGTAAGTACGGTGATTGGATGCCTGTTCGTCATCCTTGTCGGTGTTCTCTGTGTACGGCAACATTTCACGCAAAATCACCTGTCAGCACAACTCCGGCAAGCCGTGCTGGATGGTGATGCTTCACAGGTCGAGCGCTTGTTGCAGCAGGGTGCGAGCCCGAATATTTCCATTGCCGATGCTCTTTCGGCGACGGAGTATGCGGTGCACCATCACCGACCGGATATCCTAACCTCTCTGCTGAAGCATAATGCGAGTCACATGGCAGGTGTAGTCGATGGGCCTGGTGATTCACGGTACAGCATCCTGGTACATGCAGTACAGTATGGTGATGTACCCACCTTCGAGGCAGTCAAAGCCCACCTACAACCATACTATCATGACGATATCCAGAGGTGGCTCGGGAGTGCCCTCCTTACCGGCAACGTGGAGATGTTGGACTACTTATGCCATCATGGCGCTAATGTGAATCTCGTGAGACACGCGGGGTCACCGAGCCTGCTGATACCGTATCGTGCCTCACAGGTGTTAGGTGAACGAGAATCGCCAACCGAACGTCAAACGCGGGAAGTCACTACGACTACCTGGCTGCTGGCGCATGGAGCTAATCCGAACCGTCCTGATGATTGCGGACGCACGCCGTTGCATCGCACTGACAATATGCGCATAGCCCAGCTTCTGTTGTCGCACGGGGCTGACCCGACAACCAGAGAGAACGGTGGCGATACACCGCTGCACTCCTGGGCGAGGCAGGGCACTATCATCGACCCCTTTGTGCTACGCATCATATTGAAACACAGCGCCAACATCAATGCGCGAAACGATGCTGGTACAACACCCCTCGCTCTCGCCTTAGCGCATGCCGATAATAAAGAATCTGATCCTAACGTCAAGCTGCTGCGCCAATACGGTGGAAAATAGTAGGTCTGAACGGGTTACCTGATTGCCCATGGTTGTATTGCTGTTCCAGTACCTGTGTTGTCCATAGAATGGTCTCTGTGTGGGAATGAGTCGCAGTGTGGCAGTAACTTGAGCTTATAGCTGTCATGATTCCACAGCCTTCTCACGACTTCACCGCGAGGTACACGATAATATCCCCGGATCGCAGGGGTAACCCGGCAAGCTGGTCAAACGCATAGCTGCGTCCGTCGTGGTACATGCCCAGCAGGAGTTTATCCCGCAAGTCGGGCAGGTCGCCGGCGTACAGGCCGTCTTCTTCCGGGCGCACCGCCCGTTCCCCGATATCCATCCCCCGCCCGAAGGTGATGATATCCTCCACAAAGCGCGGGGCAAAATGCTGCCGGGTGGCCAGCGCCAGCATGCGCCCGCTCGCCACGGCCGAGGCCACCACCGCGTCCGCGCCGCTGTTGTAGATCAACGGCACATTCTCCGCCTCCCGGGCGGCGGCGACCACCTGTACCGCCGGGTTGAGATGCTTCACCGTCAGGCAAATGAGTACGGTGGTATCGTCGGTATCCACATCGACAATCACGTGTGCAGCCTTCTCGATCGCTGCCGCGTGCAAAGTGGCCTCCGATGTCGCATCGCCCCGCAAAGCGGCAATGCCTCGCTCCGCGGCGGCATCAATACTCTCGGGATTCATGTCGATGACCACGATCTGATTGGCGTCGATGCCGTACGACAGCAACTCCTCCACGGAAGCCCGCCCTTTGACGCCGTACCCGCAGACAATCGTATGGTGGTGCAGTTGCGCGTGCAATCGTTTCATGCGAAACGCCTCCTGGAAGCGAATGAAGATGAGTTCGTACGCGGTGCCGATGAAGAGTACGAGGATGATGATGCGCAGCGGGGCAACGAACACGATGTTCAACCACCGCGCCAGATCGCTGACCGGGATGATGTCGCCATACCCGACCGTGGTCAGGGTGACCACCGTGTAATACAGCACGGCGAGCAGGCCGAGGGGCTGCCCGGGACGGGCGTTATCCTGCAATCCGTCGCGCTCCAGCCACATGACGAGGGTCGTCAGCAGGATGAGCCCGACCGCCAGCAGCAGGCGGAAGAGCAAACCGCGCATGTGCTGTGTGGGCCTGCGTGCTAACGACACCTTCAATTGTGGGGGATGTGCGGGCATCGGTGCGCCTACTCATCGCGGGTCGTCACGTTGTGTTCTGTCTGGCAAGGCCATCGCGTGCGCCCTATCCGCGGCGCATGAAGGTGAGATAGGCCATTCCCTCCCCCGTTTCGTTCGACGGTGCTCACGGTCTTCGAGCGACAGGGGAGGGGAAGACGCTGACCCAAACGCGAAACGCCAACCGCCAAACGCGGACTCAGCCAGCAAGAGGTCGGAGAGCAAGACGCAACGTGACAACCCGGTACACCTACTCGTTGCGCGGCAGGGCCGGCGGCTGGTAATGCCATTGTAGTCGGCGCATACCCCCGGGTCAACACGATCGCGCGCACATCATCGGCAGTCCACAGATCTCACCGTATAAAAACAGTGCCGGTGCGTGTAACGAATTGTACTAGCCATACGTATACTTTCAGGCACACCATATACAAAGGAGATCACCCGATGAACCTACGGATTGGCGTTGTTCTGTTGCTCTTCTCCCCTGCGCTGGCTTGCGCGGAAAGGGCGGAACCACTGGAGGCGCTGGCGAAGATGCCGGTGAAGGAAGTCACCGTCTTTAAAGATGGGCATGCCTTCGTGCTGCACGAGGGAACGATGCCGACTAATGCCGAAGGCAACGTAGTGTTAGATTACCTGCCGCAGCCGGTGGTCGGCGCCTTCTGGCCGTATGCCGCTAAGGATGCGCCCAAGCTTGTTGGCGTGCGCGCCGGTCGGCGCAAGGTAGCGGTGGATCGTACGGCCATCACCATCCGCGAACTCCTTGAGGGCAACATTGGCGCAGAAGCCGTGATCACGGAAACGAACGACGGGAAAAGCTATCCTGCCGTGGTCCTGGGCGTGCCCCGGCGCGAAGCTGATGAATCCAATACTGCGCCCGCGCGCAATCAACACGATCCGGTTTCTCGCTCCGGCCTGGTCATGCTGAAAACCGATGAGGGACATCGCGCCGTGTATATCGACCGCATTCAGGATGTCACCTTCACATCGCCCCCGCGGGGCACGCTCACCGAAGAGGAAGATCGCAACCTGCTCACCCTGCAGTTCGACTGGGGAACACGCAAACCGGCGAACACCGCGCAGGTGGGCATGATCTACCTGCAGAAGGGCATCCGCTGGATTCCCAACTACAAAGTTCAGCTCGATGGGAAGGGCAAGGCCACCATCACATTGCAGGGCACGCTATTGAATGAACTGACCGACCTGACCGATGTCACCGCCCATCTGGTGGTCGGCGTCCCCACCTTTGCCTTCAAAGATACCATCGACCCCATGGCGTTGCAGCAGGTGGCCGCGCAACTCACGCCGTACTTCCACGAAGGTTCGCAGACCGCGTTGGGGTTCAGTAATGCCATCATGAGCCAGCAAGTGCGGCCGAGAAACGAGCGATATGACGCACCGCATCCCACCAGCCCGCCGATGAACCTGGGACCGGAAATCACCGAAGAAGGGAAAAGCGAAGATCTCTATATCTTTACCCTCGAACATATCACGCTGCGCAAGGGCGAGCGCATGGTCGTGCCGATCGCCACATTCACGCTGGCCTATGAGGATGTCTATACGGTGAACCTGCCGTTCGCGCCGTTGAAAGAAATGACGCGGAGCATCAATAGAGAGCAGCAGGCAGAACTGGCGCGCCTCTTTGCCTCGCCCAAAGCGACACATGTCATCCGCCTGAAGAACGCGCATACCGCCCCGCTCACCACCGCTCCTGCGCTCATCTTCCGGGAGAATCGCCTGCTGGCGCAAGGGATGATGACCTATGCGGCGCCAGGCAGCACCTGCGATCTGCCGCTGACCACCGCCGTCGATATCGCCGTAAATAGGAAAGACGTCGAATCAAAACGTACGCCAAACGCGGTCAGTATGAACGGATACCAGTACTCGCGTGTTGATCTGAAAGGTACGGTGACGCTGACGAATCGTCAAACGCAGCCCATCAAGCTGGAGATCACCCGAGGCGTCCTCGGTTCGGTTACCGAGGCGGATAACAACGGAGAAGTGCTGCAGTTCAGCGCGTTTGATGATGGTATGGCGCTGCTTCCCACCTGGGTGAATCACCACCAGTGGGGAGAGTGGTGGGGCCACCTCAACGGCATCGGCAACATCAAGTGGAATCACACGCTCGTACCGGGACAGACGCTCGACCTCAATTACACCTGGTACTATTACTGGCGCTGACGTATAGGTCACAGCACGCCCACGCCCCCGTCCCATGCGTATCGGACGGGGGCGTGGCTGTGTATGACCACCGTTCCCTCCATCCTTCCTCGAACGCTGCAACACAGGAAACGAGTACTGCTCCGGTTCAAACAACCTCTCCTCCCCCTGCTGTGATTGAAATTACGTGCCGTTGTGATGCTGCTGTGATAAAACGCTGGTACGTTGGGATCAGCAACACAGCAATCGCATGGAGCGGGAAGGAGGGCGAGATGCAGACGGCCACATTACGCGAACTGCTCATGAACGACAATGGCTTTGCCTTCGATCGCACCACCGGCTACACCTACACCATCAACGGCGCCGGCATGGAGATCATTCGCGGGTTGAAGGAGGGTGACAGCGATGAGCAACTTGTCGCCCGCCTGCTCGACGCCTATGATGTCGATGCCCTCACCGCACGGCATGACATCGAGGTCTTCCTCGGGCAGTTGCAACGCTACGGACTGCTCGCGTTATGCGAGGAGGTGGCATGATGAACCTCACCGTTGCCGTGACCGGCCTGCATGCCGGCGAGAATCCCCAGCCCGGCGTGGGCGTCATCCGCAGCCTGCGCCGCCGTTACGCCGATCTCACGGTGATCGGCCTGGTCTACGATGTGCTGGAAAGCGGCATCTACAGTGACCACTGCGCTGACATCGTCTTTGAACTGCCCTATCCCTCGGCGGGCGAGGGCGCGCTGTTGCAACGCCTGGATACCATTCATGCCCGCTACCCCATCGATGTGCTGATCCCCACCCTCGATGCCGAGATCTTGCCGATGATCGGGTTGCTGCCCCGGCTGGCCGAGCGCGGCATTCGCACCCTGCTGCCCGAACGCTCCGCCTTCGAGGCGCGCCGCAAGAGCGAACTGATGGCGTTGACCGACCGATGCGGCTGTCTGACCCCGATCAGCCGGCAGGTCGCCGACCTGTCCGGCCTGCTGAACGCCGCCGCGGGATTCGCCTATCCGATGATCATCAAAGGCCCCTTTTACGAGGCCTATCGCGTGGCTTCGCAGCCGGCGCTCATCGAGCAGTTCCACTACCTCATGGCGAAATGGGGCGGGCCGGTGATCCTGCAGGAATGCATCCATGGGCAGGAATTCAACGTCATGGCGGTGGGCGATGGCCGCGGCGGCGTGGCGGCCCTTTGTGCCATTCGCAAAATGATCCGCTCACAGCAGGGCAAGGGGTATGGCGGCATCGTCATCGATGATCCGGCGCTAACCCGCGACAGCCTGGCGCTCATCCGCGAACTGCGCTGGCTCGGGCCGATGGAGCTCGAATTCCTGCAAGACGAGGTGAGCGGGCAGTACTACCTGCTGGAGATCAACCCGCGCTTCCCCGCCTGGGTCGATTTCCCCTCCACCTTCGGGCAGAACATGCCTGCGCTGGTGGTCGAGGCGCTCGTCGAAGGCCGCATGACGCCGCTGCCGCCCAGCGAACCGGGCTATTTCTACATCCGCCGCACCGAGGATATCACCTGTCGGGTGGACGATATGGGCGCGCTAACCTCGCTCGGCGAATGGCGCTGTCAACCGTTTGCCGAATCGCTCGCCTGTCTCGCATAAAGGAGGACGCGATGGAGACCCGCGTGTACCAGCCCCCCTGCATCGACCGCAATGTGCCGGGGTTGATGAACAAGTTTGGCTATGGGGTGGAGCAGCGCGCCTGCGGGCGCATTGCCGGCGTCGATGTCGAGGCATTGGCGCGTGAGCATGGATCACCGGTGTTCGTGTACGACGAGGGCGCCCTGCGCGACAAATACCGGCAAGCGCATCGCGCCTTCAGCACGCGCTACCCGGATGTGCGCTTCGCCTGGTCCTATAAGACGAACTATCTGCAGGCCATCTGCCGCCTGTTTCATCAGGAAGGGGCCATCGCGGAAGTCGTCTCCGATTTTGAATATGCCAAGGCGCGCCGCCTGGGCATCGCCGGCCCGGACATCATCCTCAACGGTCCCTATAAAACACCTGATCTGCTGCGGCAGGCCGTGCGGGAGGGCGCCAAGATTCACCTGGATAATCAGGATGAGCTGCTGATGCTGGAGGCGCTGGCCGAGGAATTACAGATGACCATTCCCGTCGGCATTCGCATCAACATGGATACCGGCATCTTCCCGGCCTGGACCAAGTTCGGCTTCAATCTGGAAAACCAGGAGGCCCTGCGCATTGTGCGGCGCATCGGCGCCAGCAAGCACTTGCGCTTGACCGGCCTGCACACGCACATCGGCACCTTCGTCCTTGATCCCAACGCCTATCGTGTGGCCGTAACCAAACTGCTGGACGTGGCTGAGGTCGCCTGGCGTGAATACGATATGGCGCTGGAATACCTGGATCTGGGCGGCGGCTTTCCCTCCTGCAACACCCTGCACACCCAGTACCTGCCGGGCGAGCAGGTGACGCCGTCGATCGACCAGTATGCCGAGGCGATCTGCGATACGCTGCTCGCCGGCCTTCCCGCCCACCTGCCGCGACCAACCCTGTACCTGGAGTCGGGACGGGCGTTGATCGATGAGAGCGGCTATCTGATCACCAGCGTGGTTGCGCAAAAGCGCACCCCTGACGGGCGGCGCGCCGTCATCATCGATGCCGGCGTGAATATCCTCTACACCGCCAACTGGTATCGCTTGCGCACCCTGCCCGCGCGCGACATCCCCGGCCCGGGCAGCGATGCGATACTGTACGGCCCGCTGTGCATGAATATCGATGTGATTCGCGAGCATGTGCATCTGCCGCAGGTGCGCACTGGCGATCGGCTGGTGCTGCATCCGGTGGGGGCGTACAACGTGGTGCAATCCATGCAGTTCATCACCTACCGGCCGCGCGTGGTGCTGGTCGGACAGGATGGCACGGTCGATGTCATTCGAGAACGCGAAACACTGGCCGATGTGGAGGCCATGGAACGCATGCCGGAACGGCTGGTCTGACCGGAGAATGGAGGGAACCATGTGGAAGGACGAGATCATCGCGTATGCGCGGGCGATCCTGCGCGGGTATGCCGCACTGCTCTTCTCGACGAACAGCGGGCTGGGCGCGCTATTACTGCTGGCTACGCTGCTCGCGCCATCATATGGCCTGCTGGGACTTGCCGGCATGCTCATCGCCCTCATCACCGCGGAAGCGCTGGGGTTTGACCATGCCGAAACGCGCAGCGGCGCATACCTCTACAACCCGCTGCTGGTGTCCCTGGGCCTCGCGCATGTGCATCAATCGCTGCACCTGCCGCCCACTATGCTGTTGTTGCTGTTGGCGCTCTGCGCGGTGCTGGCCTTGATGGTCACCGTCATGCTGTCCTCCATGTTGGCCCGCCAGGGTGGGCTGCCGGCGATGAGCCTGCCGTTCGTGCTGGTCGCCCTCTGCATCTACCTCGTCGCCTATGCGATGACCGGCATGCCGGTGCAGGCTGCCGCGCCGGCCTACCTGCTGCCCGAACCGGCGGGACTGCCCGCTGCCGCACTGTCTTTCTTCCAGGGACTGGGCGCCATCTTCTTCCTGCCGCACGCCCTGGTGGGCATGCTGGCCTGCGCCGGCTTGCTTGCCGTGTCGCGGCTGGCTTTGCTCTATGCGGTGGCCGGCTTTGCCGCGGGCGTATTCATGCTGCAGGGGTTGCAGGCGGATACCTCGACGATCGGCCTGGCGCCGATCGCCTTCAACTTTATCTTTGCCGGCATCGCCATTGGCGGCATCTTCCTCATACCCTCGACGGCCAGCTTGTTGCTGGTCGTCGTCTCCTCGGGCATCTGCGCCCTCACCGCCCTCGCCGCCGCCACCCTGTTGGGTGTGTATGCCATCCCCCCGCTTGCCCTGCCCATGAATCTGGCGGTGCTGGCGGTGCTCGCCGCGCTGCGCCTGCGCTCCGTACCGAAGGGCGCCGTGATGACTCCCTTCCTGCCCAGCACGCCGGAGGAAAATTTCCACCGCTACCACGCCGGCGCTCTGCGCTTTCCTCACCTGTTGCAGCCTCACCTGCTGGCGCCGTTTTGCGGTGAGTGGACGGTGACGCAGGGCATGCACGGCCAGCTCACCCATCGCGGGCCGTGGGCGCACGCCCTTGACTTCGAAATCCTCGACGACCGAGGCCGGCGATGCCAGGGTGATGAAAGCCAGCTGAGCAACTATTTCGCCTATCTGGCGCCGGTGATCGCTCCTTGCGCGGGCACGGTGGTGAAAGTCGTCAATCACGTGGCGGATAATCCTGTCGGCGCAACGAACCTGGAGGCCAACTGGGGCAACCTGGTAATGATCCGTCAGGATAACGGCGTTTATGTGCTGTTGTGCCATCTGGCCAGAGAGTCTGTCGGGGTGAAGGAAGGCGACCGCGTGGAGCCCGGCACGCTGCTCGCCCGTTGTGGCAACTCCGGTCATTCGCCCTTGCCCCACCTGCATCTGCAGGTGCAGGCCACCCCGGCGCTCGGTGCGCCGACCATGCCGTTTGTCCTCAGTCACCTGGCGATCCGCCGTGGCGACGAAGTGCGCTACGCGTCCGCCGTCGTCCCGGCCGAGGGTAGCGTGATTCGTCCCGTGGCATTCACTGACGCGCTGGCGTCGTGCTTTGATCGGCTCCCCCAGCAGCGCTGGCGGTACCGGATCATCGCCTCGGGGCAGCAACGTGAAGAATCGATCACCTGCCGCGTGGATGAGGACGGCGCATACCGCCTGCACTCAGACGCCACCGATGCCGTGATGACCGCGCGGCTGGTCGACCACGTCTGGTATGCCCTCGAATTTCAGGGGTCGCCGCATAGCACGCTGCGCGATATCTGGCTGGGGCTGGCACGCCTGCCGCTCACGCTGGATCGCGGGCTCTACTGGGAAGATCGGCTGGATGCGCGGCCGCTCATGCATCCGCTGGCGCGCCTGCTCTTCGATATCGCCGGTCCGTTCCTGCCCTATCCGGCCCTCACTTTGCGCCAACGACTGCACCTGTTGGACCAGGGGTTTGGCGATGACCTCACCGTCACGGTGGAGACGGAAATCTCCACCCGCGGCATCCCCGCGCTGGCTCTCTGTCGCGCTCCGCAGTGCGTCACGGTGACGCTCAAGCCCCACCGGGGAGTGGTGGGCCTCACCGTTGCCTATGCCGATGCGACCGTGGAGGTCGAGCCGATCAATCAGGAACTCGCCGCTCCGGCCTCCGGCGCATCCATGACCTGTACGTGAGAGGGGAGAAGATAATGTCGATACTGCTCGTTATCCTGTGCTTTGCCGTACCGTTCGCCGCCCAGGCCGCGCCATCGTCGATGGTCATCCCGTATGCCGGCGCCATGACCTACCATGACGCCACGGCAAAGGAAGGGGGAACGCTGGTTGGCGTGTACGGCATGCAGACCGATGGCGTAGAGTACCTGCTGGAGGCCGCGCTCGACCATCTGCATATCACCTACCAGGATCGGCCGGCCCTCGATCAGTGGGACAGCACGCTCGTGTATACGTATTACCATTCTCCCCGGTGGCGCTCGCGCCTCGGCACGCACTTCGTCAGCAGCGATGACGCCTACACTGACAAAGCCATCACCGTATTCGGCGGCAGGCATTACACCAGCTCCAGCCGGTGGACGGCAGGCGTGGACGCCTATCTCACGCGTTACCCTAATTACCAGCCCAATAAGCTGACGGTGCTGCAACTCTCCCCCCGCGCGGGGATGACCATGCCCGCGGGCAGGGGGCTCACGGTTGCCGACGAGCTGCTCGGTCATCTCATCTACATGAATGATGACCCCGTCGGCGAAGGCTCACCCTACCTGTCAGTCGAAAACCGCCTGTCGCTGGCCTGGGATCGCTGGCAATTGCTGGAGACTGCCTGGATCGGGGAGCAGCGTTTCGGAGTGCAGCAGGATGGGTTTGCCCTGTTCAATCTGGCTGATGTCTATCATCGCAGCATCAGCCTCGATCTCCTCTACACCATCAGTGCCACCGGCCGCGTCGGCATGCGACTGCAACAGGCGCGGTTCACCGAAGCCAATACCCAGCGGCGCGCGACGAGCACCGCTGTGGTACTGAGCGGATATGTGCAGTATTGAAAGGAGCTCTGCCATGAAAGTCCTGAGTATGATCATTGTGCTGCTGGGCGTGGTGGGCGTGGTCTGTTTCGCACGTCCATCAGATCAGGTGGCCGATGACGCCGCGCGCACGGCCTTGCACCATTCATATCTCCTCGAGCAGCAGGGGAGTTATACTGAGGCCGTCAACTGCCTCGCTGCGCTGCCGAAAAGCTATCTCGTGTCGTACCGGCTGGGATGGCTGTACTATCTGCAGACCGACTACGCGGCCTCCAGCGTACACTACCGGGAAGCGATGAAAATTTCGCCGGCCTCCATTGAGGCCAAGCTGGGCTATACGCTCCCGCTGCTGGCGCAGCGCCGCTACGACGAGGTGGAGAAGGTGGCGCGGCAGGTGCTGAAGCTTGACGGCAACCATTACCTGGGCAGCATGCGCCTCGCCTATGCCCTGCGCATGCAGCACGAGTATGCGCAGGCCGATGCGGTGCTCACGCGCTTGCTGCGTTTTTACCCCACCGATGTCGGCCTGCTGGTTGAACATGGATTGGTGCTGCAGGCCCGCCAACAGCCGCACGCCGCCCGGCAGGTCTTCGAGACGGTGCTGACCCTTGATCCCACAAATACCGTCGCCCGAGCGCAATTGACACGTTAACCTTTGTCGCTGCACACCGCACTGGCGCGGCAGATCAGTAGTAGTTACTATGTGATGGTGATCCGGTTGTGATGTAGCGGCGGTACGATACGAGTACCGATCGATCAGGGGATCGGTGAAAGGGAGTAAGTCATGAAAATGTTGCTGCTCATTACCGTGTGGCTCGCGCACGCCGTGAGCCTGTGTGCGGTGACGTATCCCATCGTCGATACCGGGCAAACGCAGTGCTATGATAACACGCGTGCCATCACAGCTCCGCGCCCCGGTCAACCCTTCTACGGCCAGGATGCGCAACATGCCGGTTGCCAACCCGCCTACCGCGATAACGGCGACGGCACCATCAGCGATCTGCACACCGGCCTCACGTGGATGCAGGCGCGCGGCGAGAAGGTCACCTTTGCCGAGGCGATGGCCGGCGCAAGCCGCTGTCGCGTCGGCGGACATCGCGACTGGCGCATGCCCACCATCAAAGAACTGTACTCGCTGATCAATTTCACCGGAAGCATGCGCATGTCGGTCGGTGGGTCAGTGCCCTATCTCGACACCCGCTATTTTGCGTTTGCCTATGGCAATCCCGCGCGGGGGGAGCGAGAGATCGATTGTCAGGATTGGTCGGCCACTCAATACCTGGGTACGACGATGAACGGCAGTGCCACCATCTTTGGCGTCAATTTTGCCGATGGGCGCATCAAGGGGTACCCGCGTGATCGCGGTCCGCGCGGCCCGCACCAGCTCTACGTGCGGTACGTGCGCGGTAACGCGAAATACGGTCAGAATGATTTTGTCGATCATCGCAATGGGACGATCACTGACCGCGCCACCGGATTGATCTGGGCCAAAGAAGACAGCGGAGTGGGTATGGACTGGGCCTCTGCGCTTGCCTGGGTGCAGGCGCGCAATGCGGAACGGTATCTGGGGTACAGCGACTGGCGGCTCCCGAACGCCAAGGAGCTGCAGAGCATCGTCGACTACTCGCGCTCGCCGACGGCCACCGGCTCCGCGGCGATCGATCCGGTGTTTCACGTCACGCGCCTGCAAAGCGGGGAATACCCGTACTACTGGACGAGCACGACGCATATGGACGGACCGCCGGAACGGCAGGCCGCGCAGGCAGTGTACGTCTGCTTCGGACGTGCGTTAGGTTGGATGGCCCTGCCGCCGACCCATCGACTCAGCCTGATTGATGTGCACGGCGCCGGAGCACAGCGGAGCGATCCGAAATCCGGCGACCCCGCCCGCTATCCGCGCGGGCGCGGGCCGCAGGGCGACGATATCCGCATCGACAACTTCGTACGCCCTGTGCGCGGCGGGTGATGTGGCGCGTGAGAAGGGGCGGTGGGATCGCTCCCGCCGCCCCGAGGTGGTGTGTGGTGTACTGCGCTTACTCCCGCTTCCAGGTCGTATTCGTGCATACGGAACACGGCGGGACATGCCCCTCATCCTTGAACTCGATCTCGTTGCCGCAGCGCGTGCAGCGATACGTGCCGGAAGAGACAACTTCACCCGTCTTCACGGTGCTGGCCCCTGACGGATGCTCATAGCTCGTCGCCTCGCGTGAGGCCTGTTCATCCTCGCGATGCTGCCGGGCTTCCTCCTCGCTCATTCCGTGCGTGGGATCATCGCTGATCTTGACATAGCGCTTGCTCGTCCCACTTGGGGGTAACGGACCATACCGACTTTTGTGTATGATGCGCCCGGTATCGACGTTCTGATAAGTGCCGGGACCAAGGACGGCATCCTCGGGGATGATATCCTCTGGATCATATTTTCGCGCCGGTTCTGCCATGGGTCTGCCTCCTCAGATACAGTCTCCTTCCGCGTTGTTCCCCATCCGCGTTGCAGAAGTCGATCAAGGTTCAGCGGAAATCATCTCGTTGTACGACGCGAATTACAAGAACGCCACATGGACAGACCTGGCGGCATTGGTGTAAAAATCGCTGGGGCGATGACGCGAAGCTCACTTGCACGATGTTGGCGCTTGCCAGCCGGCTAGAAGTCCTGTACGCTGAGAGAACAGCACCCCTCCATTGGGGGCGTTACACTTCCGGAGAACGCGCATAGCCACTCCCGTAGAACAGAATTAATGCAAAGTAGAGGTGAGCACACGTGAGTCTACCATCATTCTCACGCCTGCCCAAACATATCGCCATCATCCCTGACGGCAACCGTCGATGGGCGCAGCAGCACGGCATGGGCAAAGAAGCGGGATATGCCTTCGGCATCACACCGGGATTGGCGCTGTTTGATCTCTGCGAAGCCCTGGGCATCGAAGAAATCTCGGCCTACGGGTTCACGCATGATAACACCAAACGGCCATCAATCCAGCGTGAAGCATTTCAGAACGCCTGCGTGGATGTGGTCAATCAGATCGCCCAAAAGAATGTGGCGCTCAAGGTAGTCGGCAACGCCGAATCCCCCCTCTTTCCCGAGGCATTGCGCCCATTCACCCAGCGCCAGGTTTTCGGTAACGGCAGCGTCCGCGCCAACCTGCTCGTGAATTATGACTGGCACTGGGATATCAGCCAGGCGCTGCGCAACGAACAACTCACCGGCAACACGCGCCGCTCGCTCATGGAGGCGATTGGCTCTGCCGACGTCTCGCGCATCGATCTCGTCATCCGCTGGGGTGGGCGGCGCCGATTGAGCGGCATGCTGCCCATCCAGACTGTCTATGCCGACTTCTACGTCGTCGATGCCCTGTGGCCCGACTTCCATCCCGACCATCTCATTGAAGCCCTGCGCTGGTACGAATCACAGGATATCACCCTCGGCGGATAAGCAGGATGGATAACCAGTACCTGTCGTGGGTCGTCACGTGGTGTCTTGCCTTCCGACACGGTCCATGTTCAGGTCGCGTTGGGTGGTTGGCGTTTCGCGTTTCGCGAGGCGCTTTCCCCTCCCCTGTCGCAACGGGGGAGGGTAGGGTGGGGGTAATCCGTCTTCCCCTCCCCTGTCGCTCGAAGACCGTGAGCACCGTCGAACGGAACGGGGGAGGGTCGGGCCGCAGGCTGTGAGCGAGCACAGCGAGTCGAACAGTGGGGGTTCTCCTCTTGATCGCTAGCGCTATTCTATCGCGTGCAAGGGGAGGGAAAACCTTCTATCCTCTTCCCGAACCCCGAACCCCGAACCCCGAACCCCGAACCCCCTTGGAACTTGGAACTCAACACCCCCGAACCCTTCCGCCTTCTCATCGGAGTTGGTATACTACAGCACGAAACCGATGAAACGTCATCCAATTGGTCGTCGCACATGCAACAGTGGCTCGATGCCTACCTAGAGTATCTGCAAACGGTTCGACGGGTCTCGCCGCATACCGTGAAAGGGTACACGGAAGATCTGGTGCATTTCCTCGCCTTTGCCGAAGAGCGTGGCCGCCGGCAATGGACTGAAATCACCGTCGCCGATATTCGGCGCTATCTGGCCGCGCTCATGGCTGGCGGCCTGGCGCGCACGTCCGTCTCCCGCCGCCTCTCCGCATTGCGCGGGTTCTTCACCTTCCTGCAATCCCGCCGCTGGCGTGAGGATAACCCGACCACCGGCCTGCACGCCCCCAAGCTTCCCGAGCGCTTGCCGCATTACCTGGAAGAAGACGAGGTGACCGAATTACTCAGCGCACCGGATGCGACGACCCCGCAAGGCATGCGCGACCGGGCGATCCTCGAAACGTTATATGCCACCGGCATGCGCGTCTCCGAACTGGTGGCGCTGAACACGCAGGACCTGGCCCGAGCCGACGCCCATGCCGGCCTCACCGCCTTGCGCGTCACCGGGAAAGGCAACAAACAGCGCGTGGTGCTATTGGGCGAGGAAGCGATGGCGGCCTTGCAGCAATACCTGCAGGGAGGAAGGCCTGCGCTGCTGACGCAAGCGACTGACCAGCGTGACGAGGGCGCGCTATTTCTCAATCGCTTCGGCACACGACTGACCGACCGCAGCATCGCACGTATGCTGCACAAGTATGTCATGCTCACCTGTGCGCGGCACGGCATCAGCCCGCATGCCCTCCGCCACACCTTTGCGACCCACCTGATGAACCGTGGGGCTGATCTGCGCACTGTGCAACAGCTCCTCGGCCATGTCTCGCTGGCAACGACCGAGGTCTACACCCACCTCACCGCACGGCGATTGCACGAGGTGTATCAACAGGCCCACCCGCGCGCGTAACCGCGCTGAACGTGATCAATACATGGCGCTGCCTTTTTCCATCATTCTGCTGCCGCTCCGTACCGACCGCACCCTGCGGGCGGTGCCCTATGTCACGTACGGCCTGTGTCTCACCATCCTGCTGATCTATATCAGCACTTTGCGCTTGAGTCCGTACGAAATCATGCTGGTCACCCAGCACTGGGGCTTCACCCTCAACGATCCGAATATAGTGACGCTCTTCACCCATGCATTCCTCCACACCGATATCTTCCATGTCCTGTCAAACCTGCTCTTGCTCTGGATCATCGGCACTGTGCTGGAATCGAGCATCGGCAGCGCCCTCTTCTCACTCGTATACATCGCCAGCCTCGTGGCCGCCACCCTGCTGCACGCGGCAGTCGCACAACTGGTCTTCCACGAGTCGCAGGCGACGGCGCTCATCGGAGCCTCCGGCGCCATCTTCGGCATCACCGGCCTGGCGGCGTTCCGGCACTATCACATCCGTATTCATACCGTACCCTGCCTCTATGCGTTCGGCATCCCCATTCCCCTCGGCGCCTATTGGATTCCGCTGTGGGTGTATGTTGGGGTTGTCTCGTTGATGGAACTCACCATCGGCATCACCAATCTCAGCCAGGGCGTCAACGACCATATCGCCCACTGGGCGCATCTGGGAGGCCTCGGCCTCGGCATCCTCGCCGCCCTGCTCGTCAAATCGGTGCGCGACGCGCGGCGCGAGCATCTGTTGGAACACACCGAGCGGTCGACGACCACCAATGGCGTGACGGCCGGATCCCGGCAGGAATTACACCGCTTGCTGGCCGAGCATCCTGGTGACCCGGAAATCCAGGAGGCCCTCGCCGCCCTGATGATGGTGGAGGGCGATCGTGAACGTAGTCGCCACCTGTACACGCAGGCGATCACCGGCTTCCTCCGTCGTGGGCGAGCCGACCGTGCCGCCATTGCCTACCTGAATATCCTGCGCGCCTTTCCTGATGCGACCTTTTCACCGCGCGAGCAAATGACCCTGGCCTCGGCATTGCAATACACCGGCCACCATGAAGAGGCAGCGCAGGCCTTTATGCTCGTCATCGAGCAATACCGGCGCAGCAGTGAAGCTGAAACAGCGTTAATGCGTGCCGCGGCGTTATATACCCAGCAACTCGGCGATCTGGAAATGGCGCGCAAACTGCTGCAGAACTTGCTGGATGAGTACCCGCACTCATCGTTTGCTCCCATGGCCCGGCGACGGCTCCGCGAAATTACCCCCGCGGGTTCCTGACAACATTCGCCAGACGACTCAAGCGGTACGAATAATTTGCGGGACACACGGATGCCAACATGCCCCCTCAGCAGGCGCGCGCAGGGGCAACAGCGAATATCATCCACGAAGGTATGGCCCGACACCGGAGTATGACGACACATCCTGCTTCGCATAGAGGAGTCACGGATGAAACGGCATCTATTGCCCGAAGAACATGAACTGGCCCTCAAACGCGCAGAGATCGAGCGTTTGGGAACACTGCTCGCGCAACGCGAATGTGAGCTGACCAATTATCGTGTCGAACTGCAGGAATTCGAGCAACGGTATCTGAGCCAGGTCGGCGTGCGCTATGCAGAACTCGATGCACTTGATGCCCGGCTGCGATCACTACAACACCCGGAAAGCCTGCCCGACCCGCAAGTGCAGCAGCATGCCGAGAACGCCGAGGCCTTTGCCGCGGAAACACGGCGAGCGGCCGTTGTTGCCACGCACCGATCCCCTGTCCCCGCTGATGATAGAGAAGAGATCAAACGCCTCTTTCGTGAAGCGGCCAAAGCCATGCACCCGGATCTGGTAGTCGATGAGGATGAGCGTACACGGCGCCAACGACTGATGGGCGAAGTGAATGCCGCCTATGCGCGCGGCGACATGCGCCGGTTGCAGGCGATCCTCGCCTCCTGGGAAGGGCGTCCCGAAATGGTCGACGGCAGTGGAGCAGGCGCTGACCTTGTACGCACCATTCGCCAGATCGCGCAACTCACCGCCCGCCTGGGCCACATCACTGATGAAATTGCCGCCTTACGCGCCTCCGACCTCGCATGCCTGAAAGCGCGCGTCGACGACGCCGCGGCTGTCGGCGTCGATGTCCTTACCCAATTGGCCGCGCGACTTGATCTGAAAATTCGCGAAGCAGCTGATGCCCTCGCCGCCGCGGGAAAGGAAGGGAGATGAGCACCGAGCAGTTCCCGGTTGACCCATCACCCTCCGCCGAGGCCTTTGGCCTGACAAAACGGTTCTCCGAACTCGTGCGCCGCGGCCTGGATGTTCTCCTCGCTAAAGAGGTGGATGAAGGCGGGGATGGACTCCTGTCGCCCATACTCGTGGTGTCAGCAGCAGGGGATGGACAGTACGCCTCCATCCAGGAGGCTATCGATCACGCACAGCCCGATACCTGTATTCTGGTGCGCCCGGGAATCTATCGCGAACATTTGATCCTGCACAAGCCGCTGGAAATCCTGGGGCACGGCGACCGCGACGCCATCGTCGTACAGGGCACTGAGCGTAGTTGCGTAACCATGGCAACCGAGCGGGCGTTGATGCGGGGGCTGACCCTGCGCGGCCCGGAAGCACACGGCCCGGCCATCGATATCCCCCAAGGACATCTGGTGCTCGAACAGTGCGATATCTCCGGCAGTGCGCCGGCGTGCATCGCCATCCATGGCCCACAGGCTGACCCGGTGTTGCGCCAGTGCGTCATTCATCGCGGGGGCGGCGCCGGCATTGATCTGTCTGACCACGCCGCCGCGCGCATCGAACAGTGCGATATCGAAGCGCATGCCTGGGCTGGAATCCGCATCAGCAGCGGCGCGCACCCCGTCGTGGAAGAATGCCGTATTCGCGATGGGCAACAAAGCGGCGTACTGGTGCACGAACAAGGGCGCGGCAGCTTTATCCGCTGCGAGATTGTCGGCAATGCCCTGTCCAATGTCGAAGTGCGCGAGGAGAGTGAACCGGTCTTCCAACACTGCCGTCTGTGCGATGGACAGCATATCGGCTTGTTTGTCCATACGCGCGCCCGGGGTGTCTACGAGGACTGCGATATCGGGGGGCACCGCTCGTCCGGCGTCCTCATTCAACACGGGGGCAATCCTGTCATCCGGCACTGTCGCATCCATGGCGGCGTCGCCGGCGGCATCTGGGTGACGGAGAGCGGTGAAGGGGTGATCGATCAGTGCGATCTGTTCGATCTGCAACTTGCCGCCATCAAAATCAGTAAACAGGCCAACCCCACCATTCGCCAGTGCCGCATCCATGACGGCAAGCAAGACGGCATCCTCGTCTATCAGCAGGGCAAAGGAACCATCGAGGAATGTATGATCTCTGCCACCCCGCTCGCCGGCATCGAAGTGCGCGGCGGCAGCACGCCGCATATCCGGCAGTGTACGATCGCCGGGGGAGACGACTTTGGCATCTATGTGAATACCCAGGCCGCCCCCAACATCGAGGGGTGTGAGATCGCCGGTCAGGCGCAAGCCGGCATCGCCCTCAGTACCGGAGCGGCACCGCAGGTCAGGGGATGCCGCATTCGACAGGGACGAGACATCGGCATCCGCATCGCGGATGCCGAAACCGCGGGTAGTTTCGACGAGTGTGAAATCACCGACAACCGGCTCGCCGGCGTCTGCGTGCTGGCCGGGGCGCAACCCTCCTTCAACAATAGCCGCATGCATCACAATCAACAGGAAGGGGTGATCGTGCATAACGGCGCGGGCGGTCGGTTCACGACCTGTGATATCGAGGGCAATGCCTTCTCCGGGGTAGCCATCAGCACCACGGCAAGCCCCACCTTTGCGGATTGTCAGATTCGCGACGGCCAGGGTGCGGGCGTGTGGGTATTCGAAGGAGGCGCGGGGCGATTCGAAGGTTGCACCATTGCCGGCAACGCACTGTCCGGGGTGGCCATCACCGGCGGAAGCGCGCCGGTGCTCATCCGCTGCGTCATTTCGCGTAACGGATTTGCCGGGGTGCGCGCCTATCGCAATGGGGGAGGGTTTGTTGAGCGCTGCTGCCTCGCCGGCAACCACGGTGGGCCGTGGCAAGTTGGCAGCGGCTGTCCGTTAAAGCGCTCGCGCAACACCGAGTGACAGCCTCCCGCCCGCCGGCTCACCCGTCCTGTACTTGGCAATTCGCGCCGATGGTGCTATACTGCCGGTACACTTCGCTGGGCGTCGTGCTTGCATGCACGGCGTACAGACCGAGGCGACATCTCGGAGGAATCGCATATGATCACGGCTCCCCCACGGGCATCCGTACGGATGTCCGGAGCTCAGGCGCTGCTCGAAGGGTTGCAACGTGAAGGCGTGGAAATCGTCTTCGGCTACCCTGGCGGTGTCTTACTGGGCTTCTACGACGCGCTCTATGACTCCCCCATCCACCACGTATTGGTTCGCCATGAGCAAGGTGCCGCGCACGCGGCCGACGGGTATGCGCGCGCCACCGGCAAGGTCGGCGTGTGCATTGGTACCTCGGGACCCGGGGCGACGAACCTGGTGACCGGCATCGCCAACGCGTACATGGACTCCATCCCTATGGTGGCGATCACCGGCCAGGTGTCGACGACTGCCATCGGCAAAGATGCCTTCCAGGAAGCGGACATCACCGGCATTACCCTGCCCATCACCAAACACAATTATTTGGTGAAAGATCCGGCTGACCTGCCGCAGGTGGTGCGCGAAGCGTTTTACATTGCGCGGACCGGACGCCCGGGCCCCGTACTCATCGATGTGCCGAAGGACGTACTCTCGGGCATGGTCGAGGTACACTGGGAAGACGTGGAGATACGCTTGCGCGGCTATCGGCCAACGATGAAGGGGAATAGTAATATGATTCGCCGCGTCGTCGAGGAGATACAGACGGCGCAGCAACCGGTGTTATATGTCGGCGGCGGCATCTTGCGCGCCAACGCCGCGCAAGAGTTGACGAATTTCGCTCGACTGTTGCGCATTCCGGTCACGGTGACGCTGATGGGCAAAGGCGCATTCCCGGAGGTCGATGATCTGTGCCTGGGCACACCGGGCATGCACGGCACGGCGTACGCCAATTACGCGTTGGACCAGGCGGATCTCATCATCTGTATCGGGGCGCGCTTTGACGATCGGGTGACGGGCGATGTCTCGCGCTTTGCCCCGAATGCCCGCATCGTCCATGTTGATGTCGACCCGGCGGAAATCGGCAAGGTGGTGCGCACCGATGTGCCGTTGGTGGGCGATGCGAAAGAGGTGTTGGGCGAGTTGCTGAAAATGGCAGTGCCATTGGCGCAGAGCTTTCACGATCTCACCGCATGGCATGCCAGGATTGCGGAATGGAAGCGACAGTATCCGCTGAAATGGAATGCCCAGTGCAATGCTCCCTGCGTCCATCAATGCGGCACGCTTGATCGCCCGGGGAAATGCGGGTCGACCGTGTGCACCGGCATGCACGGTTCGCTCAAGTCGCCCGCGGTCATTCGCGCCGTGTGGGAAGCGACCAACGGCGAGGCCATCGTGGCCACCGACGTCGGGCAACACCAAATGTGGGCGATGCAGTATTACCAGGTGCGCGAACCGAACCAGTTCTTATCATCGTCAGGTTTGGGCACGATGGGGTTCGGACTGCCGGCGGCGATCGGCGCCCAATTTGGGCATCCGGACAAAGAAGTCTGGTGCTTCGTCGGCGATGGCGGATTTCAGATGACCTCTCAGGAACTGGCCACTGCGGTGATCCATCGCCTGCCGATCCGTATCGCGTTGTTGAACAACGGCGTGCTGGGGATGGTGCGCCAGTGGCAAAAGATGTTTTTCAAGGAACGTTACTCGCAAACCGGCCTTACCGTGGGCTCGCCGGACTTCGTGAAGTTGGCGGAGGCTTACGGCGCAGCGGCGTTGCGCGTGACGAAGATGTCGGAGATCGATGCCGCAATCGCACAAGCACGGACGGTCACCGATCGCCCGGTGTTAATGGAGTTTGTCTGCGAGCAGGAAGAAAATGTCCTGCCCATGATTCCGGCCGGTAAAAGCGTGGCCGACATGATTTTAGAGTAGGAGGACAACACGATGGTCACCAGTATCAATGAACCGACAATGAAACACACCATCAGCGTCCTCGTGGAAAACCGCTCGGGCGTATTGGCGCGCACCGCGGGATTATTTGCCCGGCGCGGTTTCAACATCGACTCGCTGGCGGTGAGTACCACCGAAGACCCCGCCATTTCGCGCATGACGATTGTGGTGGATGGTCCGGCGGATATCCTGGAGCAGATCAGCAAACAACTCTACAAGCTGGTCGATGTCATCAAGGTGCTTGATCACACCAATGATGCGATCATTTCACGTGAGATGGCGCTGATCAAAGTGCATGCCGAAGATTCCAGCAAGCGTGCGGAACTGATGCAAATCGTCGATATCTTCCGGGGGAAGATTGTCGATCTCGCTGGGAAAACGATCACCATTGAGGCCACCGGCGACACCGACAAAATTGATGCGCTGGAGAACCTGCTGAAGGGGTACGGCATCAAGGAGATGGTGCGCAGCGGGCGCGTGGTGCTGGTGCGCGGCACCAAAAGCACGTAGGGTCTGCGAGAGCTATGCAGCAAGTGGGCGGGGCTGGCAACGGCTCCGCCCACTTGCGTTATCCCTGCATGTCGCGGGCCCAAGACATCGCTATAACACTGGTGTAAGAGTTGCCGATCGTCGGAGTCGGGCATTCGGTATCATCCGTGATGAGGGAGGCTCTCCAATACGGGGCCACCCTCCATGAAGGGGGATCTATGCCTGTGCTCTGCCGCATGATCTTGCTCGGCCTGTGCGTGACGATCATGATGGCGTCGGCGGTAAATGCGCAGGATGCCGAACCGCCGGTCATCCGTGACGTCGTCATCCAGGTTGCCGAGCCGCTGCCGGAGGCGATACGGCAGCAGGTCGACGCCATTCTCACCCCGCTCATCGACCAACCGGTGACCGAAGGACAGGTGGCCGAGCTCGAGGCCACCCTCCAGGCCCTCGGATGGTTCCGCCGGGTCGAAGTCACCACGGAAACGGTCAATGGCGGCGTTCGACTGTTAGTGGCATTGGCAGTGAACCCCGTGGTGCAACAGATGGAGTTCGAAGGCAACACCGTGCTGAGCGACGAGACGTTGCGGGAAGTGGTGCAGACGCAGCCCGGCGAGATCCTGAACCTCAATCGGGTGCGCGAGGACGCGCTGGCTATCCAGGAAGCATATGCCGATCAAGGCTATACGCTGGTAGAGGTGACCGACCTCAATGTCACCCCGGAAGGCACACTCGAATTCATTATCACCGAACCCACCATCAGCGAGATCCGCATCCAGGGCAACGAGCGCACCGAGGCCGATGTCATCTTCCGTGCGCTCGAGGTAGAGGTGGGCGATGTGTACAACGTCAATGATATTCGGCAGTCGCTCACCAATTTGCAGCGACTGGGCGTCTTTGACGAGGTGACCGCCGTTCCCGAACCCGGAGCAGTCCCCGGCAGCGTGCTGCTCGTCATCAATGTGCGTGAACGCCGCACCGGCTTCGTCGCCTTTGGCGGCACCTATAGCGATGTCGGCGGCTTCTCGGGCTACGTCGACTTCTCCGAGGCCAACCTCTTCGGTGAAGCCCAGCGCGTCAGCCTGCGTGTGCAGTTCGGCGCCCGTGAGGTCTACCAGCTCTCCTACTTCAATCCGTGGATCGCTTCCGACGGCACCAACCTGCTGGTGAATGTCTACGATCGTGAAGACCTCCACCAGGCGGAGTTCGGCGGCGAAATCTTCGATTACGTCGAAGAACGCACCGGCGGCAACATCACCGTGGGGCGGCCCATCAGTCCGGTGACCACACTCTACGGCACGCTGCGCATCGACAGCCTCTCCGCGCGGCCCGAAGAAGGCGAAACCGTCCCCGCCATCATCCTGCAAAGCGCCGATGTGCGCAGCCTGGGATTATCCGCCATCCGCGATACCCGCATCAATCTCGGCTTTCCCGTGCGGGGGTCCTACTCTGCGGCCCGGGTAGAGCAGGCCGGCATCCTCGGCGGCGAGAATTTCAGCAAGCTCTCCGGCGAAGTCAGCCGTTACTGGCCGGTGCGCCGCGCCCGCCCGGTGGAGGAGGGGCGTGAGCCCGGCCTGCCCTGGGTGCTGGCCTCGCGCTTGCTCGCCGGCACCAGCTTCAACGCCCCGCCGCTGCTCGATCAGTTCTTCCTGGGTGGCGCCGATAACCTGCGCGGCTTCCCGGAAGATCGTTTTCCCGGCGAGAATATCGTGGTGCTCAACACCGAACTGCGCGTGCCGGTTACCGAATCCCTTTACGGCGTGGCGTTTGTCGACATCGGCGACGCCTGGGGTGGGGTATTCGCCGAGCAGTTTGGTGACCCGAATTTTGAGCTACACCTGGGGTATGGCCTCGGCGTGCGCGTGCAGACCGCCATCGGGCAGTTGCGCCTCGACTACGGCATCAGCGATGACGGCGACAACGAGTTCCACTTCGGCATCGGTCCCACGTTTTAGCACAGCCTGGAAACCTATGCATTGTCATCGTCCCAGCCACTCCGCACAGGGAAGGGGCTGGGAAAAGATTCAACCAGAAACTAGGAACCAGAAACCAGAAACGATCTTCACGCCGGCACGCCGGCCTGCTCAAGCACGAAAGACTCACGATCGCGGAAATAGCTGGCGGTCTGCTGCACCAGCCGGTTCAGCAACGCCGCGTCCGGCTTGCCGTGCATGGCGGGATAGGGGTCGCCGCCCGGACCCAGCGGCTCCGGCGTCACGTAGCACCCCGGGCGATTGTATCCGATCAGGTACAGCGCCATGATGATGGTATCCAGATCCAGCGCCCCATCGCCCAGTGCGCAGCGATTGCTGTCCGCCATGTGCAGGTTCGTCAACTGTTCGCCGGCCTCCAGTAGCGCCATGCCGATATGGCTTTCCTCGCTCTGCATGTGATACACATCGCCGTTGATGTGCTGCACACCCGGGTGGTCCACCGCGGCGATGTAGCGCCTGGCATCGGCGATGGTATGGCAGAAACTGACTTCCGCCGCGCGGATCGGCTCGATCGCCGCCTTCACTCCCGCCTCTACAAAGCGGTCGGCCACCAGGCGCAGCGTGTGCACCGAGCGGTCGAATTCGCTGGCATCATAGGCCTGCGGGCGCCCCACTGCGCCGGGCACCACCAGGATGTAGTCTGCCTTCACCGCCTGCGCGAAATCGATCGTGCGTTTCAGGTAATCCACCGCCGCCTGCCGTGCCAACCCGCTGTTGCTCGACAGGTCGTTCTCCGCAGAGAACATGCCGCAGATGCCGCCGACGGTCATGCCGTGATCCGCCAGCGTCCGCAGCGTCTCCGCCGGGCGGTATCCCAGATCAGCGCCGTAATGGTTGCCGTGCAATTCGATATAGGTCACGCCGGCCTGCGCCAACCGCGCCGCCGAGGTCGCCAGCGCTTCCATCCCGAAGCCCCAGTTGCTCCACGACAGGTTCAAGCGTTGGGCGAAACGCTCCGGATGTTCAGCCTTCAACGCTGCAAAGCGCGTGCGGATCTCCGCGTTCTTTCGCTCAAAGTTCTGCAGCATGCCTTTGTCCTTTCTTTGATGTATACAAATGTGCATTTTCGACATGGCTGCGGCGACCCCTCCCGGCGCTGGCGTTGCACGTGTTGCTCAAATCGTCGAGGCCAGCACGACATCCACCTCGTCGCGCGCCAGGATGCGCCCATCCCCCCGGCCGTTCTGCGAATAGACGACGATCTTCCCCCGCACCGGGTCTTCCGACGGCAGGTTGTAATAGATCGGCACGCTGAACGGGTAAAAGCCCCCCATGCCCGCGGTGGCAATGGTGCGGCCCAGCACGCGGCCGCGATCGTCCTGCACTTCCACCGTGAGCGCGCCCTCAAAGACGTTCGCCTGCCCCTGCACGCGCACCGGGTTGCGCACCAACTCGCCCGGCTGCGGATCGTAGATATAAATGCCCGCACGCAAGCTTTCCAGCGGCAAGACGTAAATGCGGTTCTCCCGCGTCAGCCGCACACTCCGCGTGGTGGGGTTGTAGCTAACCGGCACCTGATACGTCTCGGCGATGAAGCGTAGCGGCACCAGCGTGCGTCCATCCCGGATGAACGGCGCCACGTCCAGCGCGACCTGCTGATCGCCCACCAACGCCGTCGGTTCACCGACCGTCAGACGAATATTCGGAGCATTCGGTCGGACGATGCTGACCTGGCGCGTCGCCGGCAGCCAGGTGACCTGCGCGTTGAATTGCTCGGCGATGGCGCGCAGTGGCACAAACGTCCGGCCCTCGCGCACCACCGGCGCCACGTCCGTGCGCAGGGCGGTATAGATCGGGCGTTCCGGTTGCTCGGGCGGGATGTCGGCCTGCGCCCACACCCCAACAGCCGCCATCAGCAACAGAAGCATGCCGTAAAAACGGAATCTCGCCATGGTTCGCTTTCCTCCCTCGAGGTGAAATTCAGTGGTCTCCTCTATTAACCCTGATCTTTTCGGCAAAGCCGTGTCGCGGCAATCGACCAATATCCGCCGGGCAGGTCATTGCGCCAACATCTATCCGGCATACCCCAGGTACGGCATGGCGACATTAGCCGTGAATCTACCGCTATTGTGGACGGCCCCGGCCATGCTGTGGCATGTGTGAGGCCTACAATACCATCAGGCTACCGCACAGGAGGATGATGCGATGTCAAAGGGCATAACCGAGTTGAGTGCTGACCAGGTGCGCCAGGCATGCGACCCAGGACAGTTCACCTTCCGCAGCACCGAGGAACTGCCAGGGCTGGACGGGGTGATCGGACAGGACCGTGCCGTACGCGCCATCTCCTTTGGCATCGGCATTAAAAATCCGGGTTACCACATGTTTGCGCTCGGCCCCTCCGGCACCGGCAAAACCACCACCATCCAAAAATTTCTCGAGCGCGAGTCGCGCGACCTCCCGGTGCCCGATGACTGGCTGTACGTCAACAACTTTGAAGACGAAGATCGCCCGCGCGCCTTCCGCCTTCCTTCCGGCGCCGGCTGCCGGTTGAAGGAGGACATGGACAAATTCGTCGACGAGTTGGGCGAGGTCGTCCCCCGCACCTTCGAAAGCGCCGAGTACGGCCGCCAGCAGGAAGAGGTGGGCGGCGAACTCCAGCAGCGCCACCAGTCCCTGCTCGAAGAACTGGAACAGTACGCGCGCGAACGCGGCTTCATGCTGGCGCAAACGCCGCAGGGCCTGATGATCGCCCCCATAATGGACGGCGATGTGCTCACCCCTGACCAGGTGCGCCAGCTCGATGAATCGACCCGCCAGCAGCTTGACGAGCACCGGCACGATGTCGAGCATAAGCTGCGCGACACTATGCGCTCGGTGCAGCAGTTGCAACGCGAGGCGAGTGAACGCGGCCTCGAGTTGGATCGCAAGGCCCTGGCCTATACCGTCGATCACCTCATCGATGAGCTGAAAGAACGTTACCGCGAGCATGAGCCGGTGGTGAAGCTGCTCGATGAAATCCGCAAGGACATCATCGACAGCGTGCAGGACTTCAAGCGCATCTCCATGGTGAAGGAGATGCAGCGCGAGCAGTCGCCGCTGGCGCAGCTGATGGGGCGGCAACTGCCCTCCTTTGACAAGTACCGCGTCAACCTCATCGTCGATAACTGCAAAACCGAGGGCGCGCCCGCCATCCTCGCGCGTAACCCCAGCTACCACAATCTGGTGGGGCGCATCGAGCACCAGGGGCAGTTCGGCACGCTCGTCACCAACTTCATGATGATCAAAGGCGGGCTGCTGCACAAGGCGAACGGCGGCTACCTGATGATCGACATCCGCGACCTGCTGGTCAAACCGCTCGCCTACGAAGGGTTGAAGCGCGCGTTGAAAAATCACATGGTGGAGATGGAAACACTCGCCGAGGCCTACGGCCTTTTCGCCACGCGCACGCTCGATCCCGAACCGATTCCGCTTGACATCAAGGTCATCCTCATCGGCGATCCGTTCATCTACTACCTGCTCAACGCCTACGACCCGGAGTTCCAGGAACTGTTCAAAGTGAAGGCGGATTTTTCGCTGCGCATGGAGCGCACGCCGGAAACCACCGACCAATACGCCCGCTTCATCGCCAACGTCTGCCGCGAAGAGAATCTGAAGCACTTTGATCCCTCCGGCGTCGCCAAGGTGGTGGAGCACGGCTCGCGCCTCATCGCCCATCGCGAGAAGCTGGTGACGAAATTCGGCGACGTCGTCGATCTCATCCGCCAGTCCAACTACTGGGCGAGTCAGAACGGCAATGGCCTTATCACCGGCGAGGATGTGAAAAAGGCGATCGACGAAAAGGTCTACCGCTCCAATCAAATCGAGCATATCCTGCGGGAGATGATCACCGAGGGCACCATCCTCATCGACACCGCCGGGGGCGTGGCCGGTCAGATCAATGGCCTGGCCGTGCTCTCGCTGGGCGATTACGCCTTCGGTAAACCCACCCGCGTCACCGCGCGCACGCATGTCGGCAATGCCGGCGTGGTCAGCATCGACCGCGAGGTGAAGATGGGCGGGCGCATCCACAACAAGGGCGCGCTGATCCTCGCCAATTTCCTCGGCGGCAAATACGCCACGCACGTCCCGCTGGCATTGGCCGCCAGCATCACCTTCGAGCAGGTGTACGAGGAGATCGAGGGCGACAGCGCCTCCTCGGCGGAGCTATACGCGCTGCTCTCCAGCCTCTCCGGTTTCCCGATCAGGCAGGACCTGGCGGTCACCGGGTCGGTGAATCAGCACGGGCAGGTGCAGGCGATCGGCGGCGTCAATGAGAAGATCGAGGGCTTCTTCGATGTCTGCCGCACCATCGGCCTCACCGGCACCCAGGGCGTGCTCATCCCCGAGAGCAACGTCAAGCACCTCATGCTGCGCGAGGACGTGGTGGAGGCCGTGCGCGACGGTACATTCCACATCTACCCCGTCGCCACCATTGACCAGGGCATCGAGATCCTCACCGGGCAACCGGCCGGCGAGCGCCTGGAAGACGGTACCTACCCGCAGGGCAGCGTGAACGGCACCGTGCAGTGGCGCCTCGAAGACCTCGCCAACAAGGTGAAGGCGTTCGTCAAACCGGCCGAAACGTCCTCCGACGACGAGGAATAGCGCGGCACAGGGCAGACTGCGGGCCTGAGTTAGTGGGTCGTCCCGTTATGCCGTGTTCTCCGACACGGTCCGTGTTTAGTCCGCGTTTGGCGTTTGGCGTTTCGCGAGTCGGAAAGCGCCTTCCCCTCCCCTGTCGCAACGGGGGAGGGGAAGGTGGGGGTCTTCCTATGCCATGTGCGGATGAACATGAGCCAATGTCGTTGCATCCTCAAAGCGGACTGACTAATCGCTTTGTTTATCGGTACAATTTGGCTTTGAATTGGGTTTGTTTTTTATATTATGTTAAGTCGTGAGCGTGAAATTGGCTTTGTTTTGCGAAAAAATGTTTTTGGTCGATATTCGATGTTGGATATTGGTTGTTCGATGTGCGATGTTGGCGTGGTAATTTCCCTCACCCCCTCGATCCCCCTCTCCCACGGGTAGAGGGGGAAGAGCCCTCATCCTCCCGACCTCCTTCTCCCCGAGGAGAAGGAGGGGCAAGAGGATCAGTCGTCCCGCTGGGACTCCGGGGCCGCAGGTGGCCGTTGTTCCCGGCACTGAAGTACCGGGCTATTGTTAACGGTCCCGCTGGGACCGGGCTGGATCGGTCCCCGGGATGAGTTGTCGGGCATGGTTCCTGGATCGTCACCGCGGAATGCCACAGCCATTCGACTGTGCTCATGACAGGCCGTTCGACTGCGCTCACGGCAGGCGGTCGTTCCCTGGGATGATTCACCGAGCACTATGCGGTTGTCACGGTGCGGGTTTATCAAACATATATTCTATACCAGAGAGGGCGTTTGGTCAACTGGCTGAACCAGGATTCGCAGGATGAAAGGATGGCAGGATGGGGTAGAGATTGCAGATTGCAGATTGCAGAGTGGCAGGGTTCATAGATAGGGGGAGGTCTTGCGTCAACCAGATCGTACTGTTCATTTTCGATATGGACGCTTGTACGGGTGGGGGCATGGGGGTATACTCATCGTAAGCTTGTTGAGTCCTGAAGTGTTGAGTGTGTGCTTTGCAGTGTTTGGGGTACGGTTATGAAAATCAAAAGTGCGGTATCGAACGCCATCACAATAATAGTTGTACTGACTCTCGTGTCAGGACTTTTTTTCTTTGAGAAAATTTGTAATCGATGCATCTTATATAATGAAGGGGATCTCGCAACCATATTTGATGCTGTACAATATGAAGACAACAAATTGCTGCATGATCTCCTCGCTCGCGGCCATAATCCAGATGAAGAGATCGATGGTGGTTGGACGGCACTGTCCATAGCTGCTCTTGGCGTAAAGGTCGATGCGGTAGCGATCCTGCTTGCTGCCGGTGCTGACGCGAATACGCGAATCGATATGGGCGACACGCCTTTGCACCTTCTCTTTTGGCCGACATCCGATCGGAGTAGAAACACCAACGATGTCACAGAACTCGTGCGGCTGTTGATAAAATATCGTGCTGATGTTAACGCTAAGAACAAGCGTGGTGGGACTCCGTTGCATGGTGCGGCCAGTCGTTCAAGCGGGAAGGTCGTATCACTACTGATAGCCAATGGTGCAGATCCTAATGCGGCTGACGACAGAGGCTACACTCCGCTGTTTTACGCGGTGGCTGATAATAACCTGGATACGGCAATAGCGCTTTGCGATGGGAGTGCGGACATGAACGTACGAGTTCGAGATGGAAAGAGCTTATCCGACATCGCACAGCAACGTGGAAATACTGACATTATTGATTCACTGCGCATTGTACAGCAATCCAAAGACCGCTGATGTAGTGCTCGCCGTGCTCGACTGGCCACCCGCGCGGGCCGCTCCCGGCCAGTCCCGTGCAGATGGCGGTCCTGGAGACTGCCACAGGTCGCCGGCTGCAGGCTCAACCGGTGGTCCGACCGCAACACGCGCCAGCAGAGCAAGGAACAAAATAGGTGACACCGGAGGCTGCTCCTGTAATTGTAGAAGATGTTGTTGTACTTGATTATCTGATATAGCATGCACAAAGGAGGATGCAATGAATCTATTTGAGAGAGTGTACCTCGACTTGTATCGAACGCAAAATTTTACGAACTTTATCAAACATTACATTAGCTGGCATCGACTCCATGATTCGATGCATCGGATTACCGAAGCTGGTGAAATTGCAATGTTAATAGAATATATTAATAGTCACCATAGAGATTGGCTTAGTTCGTTGAATAATGTTATCGAGCATAGAAAAGATCTCTACTCATTTAATAGGTTGTTCGATGCTGACTTTGAAAGCGTAGACGACCTGTTAGGCCAGTATGCCCAATTTGCGGTGAATACGTTTTCTGATGAGTATAATCCTATTGCAATGCAGTCTTTGCTCCATTCGACTTACATGAAATTGAGAAGACACCACAATTACACCACTCACCTATCAGAGTTATTAGCAAATCCGGATGATAGAGTTAGTTTTTGGGCGCTATACCACTCATGTTATGCTGATGATGCTAACTTCGGTGACCTCATCAATGCTGCAAGAATGCGGTTTGAAAAGAACGCAGTGCTCCTCTATAATTTGCATATACTCGAAGAGCTTGTTAGTGATAACTATCTCTACATATTTACCGATTACAGAGATCGGGAAGTAAATGATATCTCGCACCCAGAAAAGAACGACGTTGTGAGCATACTGGAAGAGATTATGCATTCAAATCTATCCAGCGCTCGAAAAACACAGATCGGAAATGCGGTGCAGGATTCATTACAGTTATCTGCCACACCAATTGATGATCACAGAATGCCCGTAGGATCGTCAAAAATAGGAGGATGCCCTGATTTACCAAACTCGATTATGTGGCCAGTATATGATGGTTTACCAATGAGCTTTTTGGCACAGATTAATCTCTCTGAGATACGTGGCAGTTATTCCGATCTGTTGCCGGAAAGAGGAGTGCTCTCCTTTTTCTCCGCCAGCGGTTGTACTACAGAAGAGGGGTACGTGAGTACCGCTACCTCTAATCTCTTCGCTGTATACTACCATGACGAGCCCATCCTTCAGCGTCACGCTTTGCCGATTGGCATCCTCGAAGAGACCTACATCACTCCCTGTACAATTACTTTCCAATCGCAAACAACACTTCCGCACGAAGATACCATTTTTGTACCGTCAGAACGCCGGAGTAATGAGATTGAAATATATAGCAAGTATTTCGATAAGTATTCGGATTTGTATTCAAATAAGTCCATTCAGATGTTCGGCCACCCAAACCCACTGCATGATCATCCATTCTCAAGGGTTTGCGAAGGTGATTTACCCGTTGAAATTACGAGATTAGAAGATGAGTACGTATTGCTCCTTCAGTTTTGTCCAAGTGAAGGAATCGCACCGATGTATTGGTGTAATTACTTGTACTTCTATATACGAAGAGATGATTTGCATGCAAAGAATTTCAAAGGTGTTATTTCCATCAGAATTACAAGAATGTAGCTGTGATAATTCCCCCATAGCCAATAGTACTACTTGTTATGAGTTATGTATTTGACGGTCAGTATGTTCAATGCAGGGACAGGTTTTGTAGTCCTGTGTCGAGGCAGAGTGGGCGGCGCGGTTCTCTGCTGCCGTTATGAGGCGGGGCAGACCCGGGGCGCGACCGAGGTGGGCTTCTAGACCGTGCTGTTGACATGCCTGCCTGCAGGCTCAACCGGTGGTCCGACCGCGACACGCGCCGGCAGAGCAAGGAACAAAATAGGTGACACCGGAGGTCACATATTTCACCTTACATGGACGTGTTCTGCATTATTGTGCAGTTTGTAAAGGGGTGTGGGGTATGACCGATTACTATTACGAGTTCAGTGTCGAACTGGGCAAAAAGCATGGGATTGCTCTTTTCGGATTATATCTTTCTACTGGGCTAATCATATACTCTTCGACGACCGTCCTCCTGCAACTATTGGCCTATCATGGAAAGCGTAGTGAAGATCGAAGCAGTCACACAAATTCATCGCGCGAAACGTGAGCAGGGCACAGGCGTCACCAGCATGACGTTTGATCGGTCGTCCGTGACGCAGGTATTTGTCCGCATGTTGTCACGCCGTTTCGCGCTGATTCCCTTCTGCTGACTCGCATGCTTCGCGCAGGCGGGCGGCCAGGGTGCGGGCTTGCTGCGGGGTGTCGGCGGGGACGTCGATGATGACGCGGGCGTCGGCGGGGAGCTGGGCGGGCCAGGTCCAGGGGTCGCCCTCGCCGTAGTAGCAGGTGTGCATTTGCACCGTACTCGCGGCGAAGAAGGGATAGGCCGCCGCGATGACCTCGGGGTGCTGCACCAGATTCAATACGCGCAAGTTGGGGATGCGCAGGAATTGCTGCCACTGATGCCGGGCATGTGCGCAACAATGCATGCCCAGCGCGCCATAGCGCAGGGAGAGCCGTTCCAGTTCCGGCAGGAAGAATTCCGCGAAGATGTCGGCATTGACCACGCCCACCTCGTCTTCGGAGAGCGTGAGGCCGTCGGGCATGTAGTATGACGGGTAGTGGGCGATATGCGCGCGGCCATAGCGCGCGAACCAGGCGTCGAGGAAGGCGGTCAGTAATTGGGCGACCATCTCCGCCAGCGCCTTCACGGCCTCCGGCTCCTCCACGAAGGCGCAGTAGAAGTCGTTCTTATCCCAGATGAGGGCGGCGATGTCCAGGGGACTCTGCACATCCACCATTTTAACCAGCGCATCTTCGCCCGCGCGCTCGCGCAACTCGTCGGCCATCTCAAAGAGGTACATGAGCGGGGTGTCGCGCAATTCCGGCACGCGCAGCCGGGCGACGTCGCGGGCGCTCGTGATCAGGGGGTGGGCGAAGGGCATGTTGTCCTCGGGGCGATGCACGGCACAGCCGAAGGCCTCGGCGAAGATCTCGGTGCCGGTCCGCATGTCCAGGTAGGGGAGGCTGTCGTCATCCAGCCACGCCATCCGCTCACACTGGCGCTGATATTGATTCCACGCCCACGCCACGCGTTCGCGCCGCAGCGACGGCCAGAACAACGGGCGCGGCTCCTCAGGCGGCAGCGCTATGGTGAACAGGAAGCGGGTCTTCGATTCCCGGTCGTACAGCACGCGCCAGCGTTCGATACGTGCGGAGAGGTCGCAAGTCATCGGTATACACTCCCTGTTCTGGTAGTTTTCTATCACCATAATAGGCACCTTTTCCCCGCACGGCAATGGAAGAAGTTATCAGCATTTGGTACAATATGATCACCTGAGAGGCGATCCATGCCGGAGTTTCCGCTGTATTTTGAAAATTGTGGGTGCGACTTCGAGTGTACCACGCGCATCGATGCCCGGTTCGCAGGCAGCATCGGGCTGGAATTCGTCGAGCAGCGCGCGGTCGAGTTATTCGAGGATGGTCGGCGTCATCTGCTGGAGGGGCCGTGCGTGTGGCTGACCTGGCCGGGGCGGCACTACCGCTATCATCCCGCGCCGGAATGCGCCAGTTGGCGGCATCGCTACGTGCGCTTTTGGGGCTCGCGGGTGGCGGAGTGGACCGAGCAGGGGCTGCTGCCGTTCGAACCGCAGCCGCTGGCGGACGGAGCGTCGATGGGACAGCGCCTGGATCAAGTGATCGCCCTCAGTCGCGAGGTGAGCGGCGACGCCCTGCTGCGTGGGGCTAACCTGCTGGAAGCGGTGCTGCTCGATCTGGCCGCATGGCGTGCCGACCGGCAGGCGTACCCGGCCTGGCTGCAGACGCTGCTGGCCGAGATGCGGGGGGATGATTGGGAGGAGGCTGCTTTTGCGCAGCGGCACGGCATGTCGCGCGTGACCCTGCGGCGGCATTTCCGCCGGGCGATGGGCCTGCCGCTGCATGGCTACGTCCTGCGCCTGCGCATCCAGCGCGCGCGCACCCTGCTGGAAGAGACCGTGCTGCCCCTGGCAACCATCGCCGAGCGGCTCGGCTACTGCGACACCTATTACTTCCAACAGCAGTTTCGCCAACTCGTCGGCGTCACCCCAACACAGTATCGCAAGCACTTGCCCGCGCCACGGAGGTCGGGCGCGCGTGGCTGAACACGGCGTTGACTGCATGGCGGCACGGGGCGACGACCGGCCAGTTGTGGATGACGCACCGGCAGAAGATATACCCGACCAGCGCGACCTACTCCTCGTCAACCGGCGCTTCATCTTCACCGGCGTCCTCCGCCGCTTCCTCGTCATCCTCGGGCGCTTCTTCGTCGCTCATCATCTCTTCAGGGGTATCTTCCTCTTCCTCGGGAGTGACCTCCTCTTCTTCGTGCATTTCCTCCGTCTCGGTGCGCTTTTCGATGAGCTGTTCCAGCAGGGCGATCTGCTCCTGAATGGTTACCGCGAGGCAGCTTTGCTGCGGCGGGGGGAGCTGGGCGGCCAGTGCTTGATAGCGGTCAAGGGAAGCCTGGTAATCGCCAGTGCCGAATGCGGCATTGGCGGCGAGCAAGGTGAACCGGGCGCGGCGCGGCGACGGCTCGTCCGGCAACCGGGTGAGCACGGCATCGGCGTGGCGGACGGCTTCGGCATAGTTGCCGGTGCGGTAGGCGGCCTGCGCGAGGCGACCGAGATGGACGGCGATCTCGACCTCGCTTTTCGCCGGTTGTACGGTGAACGTTACTGCTTTGCCGGCCAACTGTTCCTCGCCGTCCAGCCATGCCGCATCCACCCGATCCTTGCCCTGCCAGGACACCTCCAGCACATATTGCCCGGGCTTGAGTGTGGCGACATCCGCCGGCACGAGCCATGCAGCGGTCCACACCCCCGTTCCGGGAATTGCCGATTGTTCGACAAGCTGATACGCATCCCATTGCGCGTTCACCAATACGGGTATGCTCTTCTCCTCGGAGACGACTTTCGACAAGGTGAGCGTAAGGCCGGCAGCCCAATCCACCGCCAGTTGCGGCAGCGCCACGGCGTCTGCGGGGCGATCTTTCTCCATCCGTCGCCATGCGCGCTGGAGATGTTGATCCGCCTTCGGGCTGGTCAGCCGCACGTTTACCAGCAGGGGATCGCCCGCGTAAACCGGGGTTTCCGGCAATTCAACCTGCACCGCTAACCCGGGAGCCACGCGCGCAGGGCGGGCATACACCAGCAGCGGCAGGAGGCACAGGATGGCAACGATACCGATGCGCATGATGCGAACGTCGTGTCTCATTGTTACTCCCCCTCGTCCGTCACGATGATATGCGGCCAGCAGCCTTTGCCGCCATGGGAATGCGCCCCTTCCCGGCAGAAGCGATCCGGCCAGGGGAGGTTAAGTTTCAGGTCAAAGGGATCGTTCGGATCGAAGGTATCTCCGTATTCATAGGTGGGCTTGGGATAGCGGATGGCGCAGTGTTGGTGGCCTTCTTCGGTCGGCTCATGGTGATACACGCCGACGCCATGCCCGAGTTCATGTGTCACCACCAGGGCTAATTGCTTGAGTATGCGCTCTTCGTACTGTTCGGGATGGGCGGCAATATATTCCTGGACCCATTGCATCAGTTTCTTGCGCATTTCCTCCAGCTTTGCTTCCCGTCGGTCGTATTCTTTCTTCCAATCCGAGGGCTCCTCGCCGGGTTCGGGATGGAAATCGTTATAGGAATGCGGCAGTTTCAGCCAGTCTTCCAGATCTTTTTTGGCCTTCACATACTCAGGCCGTCTTTCCATATGCGCGCGCGCATGCCATTGGATGTTGAAGCTAATCATGCCGGAGGAGATAATGATCTGATACGTTTTGGCGGGCGACCCCATATCGGTTCCGCCGACATCCGGAAAGGCAAAGCCTTCGAATGACCCGGTGTTGCCTTGTGTGGCGACATTCTGATTCGCGAGCACGTTGCGCCAGCCGGGTGGTTCCGTCCTGATCAACTCGTCAACGGACACATGCAGGGCGGTCTGCTCGGCGGCATTGCCCCAGTCACCGTGGTTGAAGTTCACGATGCGCCTGGCATCGATGCGACTGCCGGGCCCCGTCCAGTGCTCGGCATCCACAAAGCGCAGGGTCAAACCGGAGACCGCGCTCATGCGCATGTTGGCGACGCGCTTGTCTTTTTCTATCAGGCGCACAATGCCGTCCGGGTCATAAATGAACAGGTGCTTTTTGCCAGGGTCGAGGCGCTCGACATCCAGAGCGAACTCAAATCCCCGGTATTTTTCGTAGAGGCCGATGCCATCGCCGGGCTTCTTCTGTTCCTTAGGGTCATCGGCCCCATCCCAATCAGCCTTCAGGTTCTTGCCGAAGATGCCATGGTGTTTTTCCCAGGCATCGGCAACGCGATTGCCGTTGTCGTCACGCGGGATGGACAGCCGCGACTGCTTCGGCAGTTTATCAACGTGCGCGATGAGCGTCCGGCCATCGCTGGTATAGGCGGTGACGCGCAGGCGGGCATAGGCGCCCCAATCGTAACAGGCGATGGCGGCCGATGCGCCGCGCTGGCCCGGCTTGCTCTCCGCACGCTGGCCGTCCTCGCTCACCGTCAGGTCGGGATTGTCCTCCGCGGTGAACTGCAGATCGTAGGTATCCCTGGCCTGCTCGTACGGCGGCGCATTCAGGCACACGCCCTTCTCCCGCGTGGTATCGACCAATGCGAACGTGAACCGCGCCGTCTCCAGCGGGGTCTGATCCGGCTTCCCCTTCACGCGCAGTTCCACCTCGACCGGGAAGGCGTTGCCCGGCACATCTTCGGCGATGTCGGCTTCCGGCAGCCAGGCATCGTAATCATCCGGCGGAATGATCACCGCTTCCAGCTTGCCGGGTTCTTTCGCGATAGTGAGTGTCCACTCGGCGGTCATTTTCACGGTGTAGCGATAATCTTCAGAGGCCTCATACTGATCTCGGCCCTTTTTTTGTTCGCTGAAAGGCTCTTGCCAGCTGGCTTTTCCGGAGACGGTGGTGGTTTTCACCTTGGGATCGAATGTGCCGGCCAGTTGTTTGATGAACTGTTCATCGTAGATCGCTTTGGCGATACCCATATCACAGACGACTGTGCCATCCCAGCCATTGCTCGGTTGTGTCTCGGAGGAGGCGCCGTCTTCGCTGGTCGAGGTCGTGGTGACGCTCCCGGAGGCTTTTGCCCAGTCAAGCTCGAAAAATCTGGGGATGTGAACCGTATACTGTCCGGATGACCAGATGCGCGGGGAGACGGCCGGGATATACCCGGGTGGCGCGGCGCGATAACTCCACGATCCCTGTGTTTTCGTGGTGACACGCCGGTCGTAGGCTTTATCCGGTTTCACCACAAATACGGTGGCGTGCTCAACGTCGTTTTGCGTGCCTCCGCCGGTCACCGTCAGTTCCCAGTCGCCCTCGGGCGCACCGAGCATCCACGACTCATTAGGGGTGATCGCGCGCACCGGAAAACGGTAGGTGCCGCTGTACGTGACGGTACAGTTGTCCGTCATTTTCGCGTCGTGGTCGCCGGGCGCGAAGGCATAGGTCGGGGCGTAGGTGTACCAGGTGTGGCGCTGGGTGTTGGCCGTGCAGGTGACCCGCCAGGTGATCACCGCTTCTCCCTGCGAATCATCACCGGCATCGGCGAAGGCCGGCATGTCATACCTGCAGGCCACGAGCAGCAACGCGAGAAGAGCATATCGTAGCATATATCGGCGCGTCCCCTTGAACTTCTTTTCCATCGTTCGTTATCTCGATGACATTACGGCAGTCTCTGCAGCGTTCGATTCAGTGACCCGTTAATGCGGTGGGCGTTGAGGGTGCTTGCGCGTTGTCGGCCGCCGCATCAACAGAGAAAGACGATCACTACCACCGTCAACGGGCGGTCCCTGGTGGGGGATGCTTAAATTAGCATGAATGCGATACTCTGCGCAAATACGCTATGTTGACGCAGGAGCGTTGTATACGAAATACCACAGTGGCATCCACGCCCCACTACCATTGCATGATGCCATCTGCCGTATGCCAGTAGCCATGGAAATCGAGGCGTTCGGCCACGCGGGCCTGGGGATTGAGCGCTACGCCGTCAAGCAGGGCGTCGCGAAACGCCGGGTAGCCGATGCGGTCGACGATATAGCCCAGGTGTTCTTTCGGCAGGCTGCGATCGATATGCTCGTCGATGAACTTATAGACGTTCCGCAGCACGGCGAGGATGACCGGCTCGGCCGCCCACTCGAGGAAAGTGGCGGCCAACCGCGGATTTTTCTTGCCGGTGCGCCCGAGGATCACCATGCGGAAGAACTTGTGCGGGTTGCGCGACCAGGCGCCGGTGGGGCATTTGAGCACGCATTCGCCGCAGCCGATACAGCGCTGGGCATCACGCACGGCAATCATATTCTGCAGCTCCAGCGCGCCGGTCACGCGCTTGCGGCAGTTGGTCACGCAGGCCTCGCAGCCGATGCAGCGCGCCGCATCGATTTCCACCGCCGCCTGGCCGATGATGCCGAAGTCCTGCAGGTGGGCTTTGATGCAATCGTTCGGGCACCCGGTGACGGCAACCTTGACGTGGTAATGGTTCGGGAAGATGGTCGCCTCGATGCGTTGGGCGAGCGCCGTGGTGTCATTATTCGCGAAGGGGCAGACGCGATTGCCGATGCACGCCGCGACATTGCGCGTGCCTGCCGCGGGATAGCCCTGCGTGGTATCGTCAAGCGGCACGCCGATGGCGACTTCCAGCGCCTCGAGCAGCGGCGCGAGCGCGCGGTTGACCTCCGGGATCATCTCATACGGGATGCCGGGAATTTCGAATCCCTGGCGCGTGGTGATATGCACCGTGCCATTGCCATAGGTGTCGGCTATGTGCTGGATGAGCGAGAGGTGCCGCGCTTCGAGATGCCCGCCCGGGACACGTACGCGCAGGCAGGTATGGCGACGGTCTGAGGTGATCCGGTAGGCATTGCGCATAATCAGTTTCGTATTCAGATCTGTGGACATGCTGCACCTCGCTAATCGATCAACCAGCGGGCTTCGGTGAAATTGAATACCGGCCCATCGACGCAGACGTATTTTTCGTTGATTTTACAGTGGCCGCACTTCCCGAGACCGCAGGACATGCGCCGTTCGTAGGAGACCCAAATCTGGTCGTCGCACAAGCCGCGCTCAGTCAGGGCGCGCACGGTGAATTTCATCATCAACGGCGGACCGACCACCACCGCCTGGAACTGGTCGAGCGGCGCAAGGTCGAGCCCGGGCAGTAGCTCCGTGATGACGCCGACCTTTCCCGGCCAGCCGGGGGCAGCACGATCGACAGTGATATGTACCGGCGCCTGTTGCTGCCAGGCGGCAATTTCCTCGCGGAAGAGGATATCCTCGGGCGAGCGGAATCCGAGCAGGATCTCCATGCCGTTGAACCGTTCAGGATGCGCCAGTGCATACTGGATTACCGGCTTGACCGGGGCCAACCCCGTACCCCCCGCGGCGATCACCAGCCGTTTGCCCGCTAGTTGCTCCAGCGGAAAGCCGTGTCCGTATGGGCCGCGCAGGTAGACGTGATCCCCGGGCTGAAGCGCGAAGATGCCCTCGGTAACCCGTCCGACCTTGCGAATCGTCATGTCCAGATAGCCGTCGCCGATTCCGCTGATGGAAAACGGCGCTTCGCCAAGGCGAGGCAGCGACACTTCGTAGAACTGGCCGGGGGAGGGCGGGGTATCCCAGGCCAGGCGAAAGGTGGTGTCGATGGCTGTTTCCGGTCGGATGTCGAGGATGGCGGCCGGCTGCGGCTGGTAGGGATTCGTCATCTTACCGTTCCTCCAGAACGCGGCTGATCGCGGAGATGCAGGTGGCAAACGAGATATATTCCGGACAACTCGCATCACAGCGCCCGCAGCCCACGCACATGTGCCGTCCGAAGCGCTGATAGAAGTCATGGATTTTATGCATCGTTTTGAAGCGCATGCGCGACCCGTTTTCGTCGCGGAAGGCGTGGCCGCCCGCCATATCGGTGAATCGGTCGATGTGGCAGGATGCCCACACCCGACGGCGCTCGCCCGCATTGGGCTGTTCGGTGTAGGCAATGTCGTATGCCGTAAAACAGGAACAGGTCATGCAGTGCGTATTGCACCGTCCACAGGCAATACAGCGTTTCGCATAGTCCGCCCACATCGGGTGCGCGAAGAAACCATGGTCGCGGATGGCAGACTGCAAGCGGTCGGCATCAGGGACGACGACCGGCTGCGGATCAGCTGTTGGAAATTCCGGGGTGAAATCCGCCGGGGCGGCGGAGGCCGGCAGGGCAGGGCGCAGGTCGTCATCGCGCACCTCGACGAGCAGTTGTCCCTCGTCACACCGCACTGCCATCGCATAAGCGTCAGTGCGATTCGTGCCCATGGCGACGCAGAAACAATGCTCATCCAGACTGTGCCGGCATTCGAGCAAGGCGAGTTTGATGCGTGCGCGCCGGCGGGCGTAGTAGGGTTCGGGTTCCGGGCCATTGTTGAGAAAGATGTCGTCAAGGCGGGCGATGCCGTGGATATCGCATGCGCGCAGGAATACCAGCATATCGCGCGGATCGTCCTGCGGTTCCTGCAGGGCATCGTCCATCAGGTAGAAAAGGGTTTGGGAGACGGGAAACAGGATTTCTTTCGGCGAGAAGTGCGAGCGTCTGGCATGTTCGATCTCGTGCACCGTATGGACTTCGGCATACCGGATCGCATCCTGATCGGAGAAACGTCCGCGGCCAGGCAGGCGCACGGGAGCGAAGAGGCGGTAGTGCGCAGCGAGGTTGTCCAGCAGGATATCGGCCTCTTCGCATGACAGGCGAACGCGACGGGTCTCGGACGGCGTATCGTGCATGGCGGCCTCCTGGTTCATACTACCATCCCAGCGGTCACCCCGGAAGGGACTGGCAACACCATGGTAGCCGAAACGCGAAGGCCGCACTATGACTTACGTCATACACGCTGGACGTTGCATGCCGCGGACTCCATCCTCACACGTTGAAGCGGATGTTGAGGATCTCCCCGTCGGTGACGACGTGCGTTTTGCCTTCCAGGCGGAAGAGGCCGGCGTCTTTGATGGCCTGCACGCTGCCGAGGCGGCGCAGGTCATCGTAGTGGAACGCTTCGGCGCGGATGAAGCCGCGTTCGAGGTCGGAGTGGATGCGGCCGGCGGCCACTGGCGCCGTATCGCCGCGCCGGGTGGTCCAGGCCCGGCATTCGTCCTCGCCGACGGTAAAGAAGGCGATGACGTCGAGCGCGTAATAGCAGATGCGGATCAGGCGGTGGGCGGCAGGCTCCTCGATGCCCATGGCCTCCAGGAAGTCGGCGACTTCCTCTTCCGGCAACTGGGCGATTTCCTCTTCGACTTTACCCTGGAAGACGATGGTCGGGTTGCCGTTGACCAGCAGCACGCCATCCTGTTCCTCGACGGTCAGGCCGGTGAGCATGTCCGGGGTGAACTCCTGGCCCTCGCCGAGGTTAAGGGCGTAGATCATCGACTTGCCGGTGAGGAAGGTGTAGCCGCGCATCATGCGTTGCTCGTCATCGCTGAGCTCCATCCCGCGCATCGGCAACTCGCTTTCCAGCCGCTGCTGCAGGCGCTGCATCACCTTCAATTCTTTTTCGGCATCAGCGCGATTGCGCCCTTTGCTGATATCTTGCTGCAGCCGCTCCACGCGGCCTTCCACCACGCCGAGGTCGCCGAGGATGAGTTCGGTTTCCACCGTGCGAATATCGCGCACCAGGTCGATGCTCTCCAGGGGGTGGGGGACGGCGGGGTCCGCAAAGGCGCGCACCACGTGCACCAGCGCATCCACCGCGCGCAAGTCGCCCAGGAGCTGCCGGCTGAAGGAATCTTTGCGCGCATCGCCCTGCTGCATGCCGGCCACATCGACGAAGTTCACCGTGGCCGGGGTGGTTTTCTTCGGGTGATACTGTTCGCTCAACCAGGTGAGGCGCGGATCAGGCACGTTGGCCACGCCCATATTGGGCGCGGCGGAGGCGGAGAAGCCGCCGGTTTTCACCTGCTGGCGGGTGACGATATTGAAGAGCGTCGTCTTGCCGACGCTGGGAAGTCCGATAATGCCGATTTCCATGGTGTTGCAGTTGCCTCGTCGTAGCGTAGTGGCGTTACACGGCGTTGCCGTAATTAGCGCGTATCATGGTACCACATCCGGGGATGAGTTCCAAGCTCCCAGGTTCCCGGTTGTAAGGGGGGGGGAAGTTGGGGAGGTCTGCCGTGAGAGGCCATGACGTGTTCTTGCGCAACCACCGGCTGCACCCATGCACGCGGGTCTGGTGGGGACCGGCTGGACCGTTCGACGCGGCTCACGGCAAGCGCCGGCGCTCCGACCAACCCACTCCTATCTCCCCCCGTGTCGCTACGGCTCACGGGGGAAGGGAATGGAGGTGAACACCGAATCCTTCCTACACCGATTGCACGGCGTCGAGCAGCATGGCGAGTTTGTAGCCGGAGCCTTCGGCAGCGCGGTGCAGGGCGCGGATGAGGCGGGCGCAGGCGGCGCGTTTCGCCGCTTTCTCGCCGGTGGTCATCTGCACGTCCGTCTCGATTTGCAGGAAGGCGAGCAGCAGCATCCAGCTCAGCCAGATCTCGAACGATTCCTGGTGGAACCAGAGGATCTCCTGGTGGCGGTTGACCTGCAGCAACCGTTGCACGTCGCTGTCGGACAGCCAGGCTTGCAGCACGGTGACCGGCAGCAGGTCATCGTCGCGCCACCAGTCCTGGTGGGCGATGAGCGATTCGGTGATCGACACCGCGCGGTCCGCTGCACCGGCATCGAGCCCGAGCCCCTGCAGCGCCTCATTGACCAGCCGACCGAGCAGCCACTCGTCGAGCCAGCCGCGGCTTTGCTCGGCGTAGGCGTCGTCGCCGGTGACCTTGCCCAGGTGGTGGGTGAAGAGCCAGCCGAGCAGGATGCCCCAGCCCCACGGCTCGTCACCCATGCGCCCTCGCGCTGAGATGAGGCTATCGGCCACTTCGGGGTCATCGACCGTGTGCTCCAGCATGGGCAGGCGCAGTGCGACTTCCACCAGGCGGCGGGTCTCATCGGCCAGCGTTTTGGGATCGCCCGTCCCTGCCGAAAAATTCTTCACTTCGCGCAGCAGGGCACTCGCCCTGGCGTGCGCTTCGTCGAGCGGCTGCGCATTCACCGCGGCATCGGGCGCCTCCAGCCGGTTGTCGAGCAGGTAGCGGAAGTACCCGGCGTTGACCAATTCTTTGAAGGGGGCGTGCACCGGCTGCAGGAAGAGTTCGCGCATGGCGAGGTCGATGCTCGGCACGCCGCGGCCGTTCAGGTAGTCGCAGAGGTTGGCGTAATGCCGCCACTCGTTGTCGCGCACTTCACGAAAATCGAGGTACGCCTGATACTGGTAGGCATGCAGTTCGACGTACAGCCCGCGTTCGCAGAGATCGGTGTTGCGGCGGATGTGTTCCAATCCGGAGATGACCTCGCGAAAGATGGTGTAGGTATCCGCGTCGTTATGCAGTCCCAGTCCGTCGCCGAGTGAGCGCTGCTCGATGCGTTTCCCGTCCGCCGTTTTCACCGCATAGCCCACGGATGAGCGCACCCAGCCGCGCGTGTCGGCGAACTTGTTGTGATAGACCACCAGCCCCCGTTCGTCGCCCGCGCGGTTGGAGTAGGCAAAGACATCCTCGCACACCCAGCCATCGGGGGTGAATACGTCGTAGAGCAGGAAATTCTCCACCTCGGCGAAGAGGTAGCGCTTGCGCAACAGCGGGAAGATGACCTCCTCGTGCCGTTGCACCAGCGTCTCATCGACCGGCTCCTCCCAGTAGGCGCGACGGTATTCCATGCCGTACTTCTCGGCGAAGCCTTCGACCTGTCCATGGCCGAACATCGGCAGCCCGGGCAGGGTGCTCATCACCACGCACACGCCGAAATACTTATCGCCCTTGCCGAATTGATCCACCGCCGTGCGCTCGTCCGGGTTGTTCATGAAGTTGACGAAGCGCTTGAGGATTTGCGGATCGAACTCCAGCGTGTTCTTCATCACCGCACGGTACTTCGCGTTGTCCTCGTCGCGCAGCATATTCATGAACGCGCTGTTGTACACGCGGTGCATGCCCAGCGTGCGCACGAAGTACCCTTCCATCAGCCAGAAGGCCTCGGCGAGCAGCAGGGTGTCGGGCGCTTCCTGCGCCACGCGATCCACCACCTCGCGCCAGAATTCTTTCGGGAAGGCGGCGTTGAACTCCGCCTTGGTCATGCCGTGCTCGGCGCGCGAGGGGATGGCGCCGCCGGTGCCCGGCTCGGGAAACCAGAGGCGCTGGTAGTGGCGCTTGGCCAGCGTCATGGCCGCATCGAAGCGGATGACGGGGAACTGTCGCGCGACGTGCAAAATGGTCTGAATCACCGCTTCGCGCACTTCGGGGATGAGGTAGTTCAACTGCGCGGTATCGTTCCACGGCATGCTGGTGCCGTCGTTGCCATGATAGATGTAGCGGGTGTCGCCGGTATTGAAGTCCACGCGCTTGAAGACCACGGCGGCATCTTCCCGGCTATAGTATTTATCCTCGATATAGAGGCCGATGTGCGGGTCGGGCGAAAGGCTTTCGCTGTTGAAGGTGTACGCCGGATAGGGGGGATACGGCAGCGAGATGAACCAGTCAGGGTGCTCGACCAGCCATTTCGAGTAGATGCCCATGTGATTGGGCACCATATCGCTGGCCAGCCGGATGTCGCGTTGCCAGGCGCGACGGCGCAGGTTCTCCACGGCGTCGTAGCCGCCGAGATCGTCGGCCGGCACATAATCGTACAGCGAGTAGGCGGAGGCCGCCGCTTCCGGATTGCCGCAACGCTGTTTGATCCACTGCGAGGCGGGGCTGCGCTCCCACACGCCGATGAGCCAGAGGGCGGTGAAGCCGCGCTGGGCGAGGGAATCCAGCTCTTCGTCGGGCACCTGGTCGAGCCGGGTGATCGACCGGCCGTATTTACGCGTGAGCTGATCCAGCCAAACGTGAGTGTTTTTGGCGATCATCACCGCGCGCGGCATCCATGCCTTGTCTTCGCTGAACAGCTCGGGCTCGGATTCCAGGTAATCGTAGCTGGGCACCAGCGCCGGACCCGGGCCGAAGAAAATCGCCTTCTCTTCCTCTTTGATGAGGTCCATGCTGGCCAGCAGGCGGGTGAGGAATTTGCCGAGCAAGGCCCCCCAGTGTTCCAGCATGTACTGCAATTGTGCGCTAAGCGAATGCGGGTAGAGCACGGCGGGGGTGTGCAGCATCTCCAGCAGCGGTTGGTGTTCCGGACCGAAGGGCGGTTGCGCGGCGTAGAACTCGCGCAGCGCATCGACTAACGGCAGGTACGCCGTCTCCTTTTCCAACGCGGCATCATCGAACAGTTCCAGATAGGGCGCGACGGCAGGGTTCATGTTCTGCAGCCAGATGGTTGTCAGGCTGGCCAGTGCGATCTCCCCATTGGACACGCCATCTGTCTCGCCTTCGAGATACGCCTCGGCAGACACGGCGCCGGAAGAGACTTCGGCAGGGGGGAAGGCATCGACAAAACGGAGCAGCGCTTTCGCCAACGCCTCTTCGCCGATCTGCTCGTACAGGTGATCGAGCGCCCGTGCCATCATGTCCACACCCTGCTGTTCGCAATACAGCGCCTGCAGGTAGAAGATGATCTCTTCAATCAAGCCCAGGGCATTAATCTGGCCGGCCTTCACCGCCTGCTCGGGAAAACTGAGCAGGTCGCGCTTGTGATTCATCAACTGCGCGAAGACGCGCGCAGCGCGAAAGGTGTGCAGGCTGATCCGACCCTGGGGAAAGAGGGGGGATTTATGGAACTGATACCGGTCCCGCGACTGGCGGGACAGGCAGAATTCGAATTTGAGAACACGCATGTGCTTGGTATTCAACATCAGCGTCGACTATTCCTTGATTGGTAAGTCAATTGAGGGTCAATGGCTGAAAATAGAGCCGTGACACCGCCTCTACACAGTACCAGGGATTGCGTGATTATCATGCATGCGGAAAGTGACAAATAGATTTCACCGCAAAGACGCCAATTGCGCGCTCGGCGTCTCTGCGGTGAAATAGATTACTCCATGAGCGCTTGCTTGAAGGTGGCGACGGCACGTGCGATTTCTCGCGCGGTGTTGCCGGTGACGATGGCGCCGATCATCAGCCCTTCGATGCCGCACTCGCCGGTGATCAGCGAGGCTTCTTCCGGGAGAATGGCGCGTTGGGTAGGCACAATAATGGGGATGTCCACGGTGTCGTGGAGTTCGCGGTAGGCGGCGAGGTCTTTGACTGAGAGCGGTTGGCCGTAGCCCTCGTGTGGGATGATGGCGGCTTCCAGCAGATCGGCCCCCAGGTTTTCCAGCGCGATGGCCTGGTTGATGGTGTAGTCCGTCTCCAGGGCCACCGCCTTGGCCATGCCGTCGATGCGCCACATCCAGGCGGGCATGTGGGAAGCGTACAGGTCGAAGAAGTCGATGCCCATGCGGCAGAGTTCGCCCATTTCCGGCAGAGTGGCGGCGGTTTCCGCCCCGGCGACGACGCCGACCGGACCGGGGAAAATCTCCATAATCTGCGCGATACGGTCGCGCTCCTCGTCCAGCGTGCCAAAGTAGGTGCCGCTGGCGGCATGCTGCACGCGGATATGAATCTTCAGCACGTCAGCCCCGCCGTCGCGGGCGGCACGGGCGAGGTCGGGGTCGTTGGCGGGCAGGCTCATGATCAGGGTGGGGCCCTGACGCAGCATCTCGGTCACGCGGCTCATGGGATCTCCTTATCGTACGAAAGTGCGACCCCATGATAGGCGCGTTGCGCGCTGCGGTCAAGCCGGCGTATGCTCATGTGCGTTGCACAATTGCATGTATTGGAGACCGACCACGCCTCCGGGTATTTCGCAAAGGCTGGCCAAACGCTCGAGCACGCGTCCCACCTGTTGTTGGCGCGTCTCGTCATCCATGCCGGCGGCGCGGGCGCGCGCTTCCATCTCCGCGAGTGCGGCGAGTTGCTCCAGCAGAAAACGCGCGCAGACCTGGGGATATGTGCGCGAGGGCAATGCTGCCCAACGCGTGGCGACCTCGTCCAACCACGCATCCCAGTTCTCCGTGTCAACGACGGCGCCGAGCTCTTCGGCGAGGGCTTGCTCGAGGAGGTCGTCGGATTTTGTTGCTGAAATGTGTTGGCGCTGTCGTCGTTCGCGCAGGCGTTCCTCTGCTTGTTTCAACGTCAACCAGTCCTGCAACGTTGAACCGGCAATCACGCGGTAATCGAGCGGGCGTCCGGAAAGTTCGATGAGTATTTTGCGCACGGCGCCGTGGGTGACTGCGGCGGTGAGGTAACCGGTGAGCGTGCCATGCTGCGGCGGCATGCCCACGATGAGCAGATCGCCCTCCAGGGCCAGCGGCACGCTGTGGCGCAGGGCATCGATCGCCGGTTCGAAGCGCTTCGCCATGGCGAAGTACTTTTGCCCCGTCGCTTTCCACAGCGTATAGACATCGTTGACGTCAGGTGTCGGCATGCCGGGGGCCGGCAGCGTGGCATCGTACTGACGCCGGCGCTGCGGGTCGGTGAGCGTCTGATTCGCTTGCGTTAACAGTTGCAATTGCCGGGCGACATCCGGGTCTTCGTAGTTGTTGCCCGGGTCCAGGGCGAGGGCCTTGGCGCTGAACGCACGTCGAATCTCCTCGGTTGAGGCGTGCCGCGGCACGCCTAAAATGGCGTAATAGTCCACGAAAGCCATGGGGGAACAGCCTCGTCACCGTCGTGATATGATAGTCAGCGGCCGGGGATGCACCTACCGCTGTCAATGTGGCAGCAGGCGAGTTCAATACGCATTCACCGGCTAGGTGTCTGCTATCTGTTATTCCATATTCTAGACGGTGAATTCGACATCCGATGCGAGAATTTGGTTGGAGAAAGGACACATAAGGTGTCGTGTCGAGGCGTGCACACACTGACGATGTGTACGATAACGTGAAGACGCCCGGAGGATAATCCTCCGGGCGTCAGTGCGGTTAATTACGGAGTGTGCTTATTTCGAGCAACACGCCGTATTGGTGGTCTCTTCCGCGCTGGTGGTATCAACACCACCGCGCTTGGAGAAGAGGACGGCGCCAGTCAGCACGATCAGCGACACCAGCACCACAGCCCAACCGATCGGGGTGTTGTTGTAGAGCACGGTGCTCGGCGCGACCAGGATGGCGACCAGGTTCATCACCTTGATCATGGGGTTCAGCGCCGGACCGGCGGTGTCCTTCAACGGGTCGCCGACGGTATCGCCGATGACGCCGGCCTTATGGGCTTCGGAGCCCTTGCCGCCGAGGAAGCCGTCCTCGATCTTCTTCTTGGCATTGTCCCAGGCGCCGCCGGTGTTGCTCATGAACACGGCCATGAGCTGGCCGGCGAGAATTGCGCCCGCCAGGAAGCCGCCCAGCGCGTAGGCGCCGAGCCAGAAGCCGACGAGGATCGGGGAGAACACGGCCAACAGGCCGGGACCCAGCAGTTCTTTCTGCGCCGCGGCAGTGGAGATGGCCACGCAGCGAGCGTAGTCGGGCTTGCCCTTCTCGCCGACGCCGGTGTACTCCCAGATGCCCGGGATGGTCCTGAACTGGCGGCGGACTTCCTCGACGAGCTGCACCGCGGCGCGGGAGACCGCGCGGATGGCGAAGCTGGAGAAGAGGAAGGGCACCGCACCACCGATGAGCAGGCCGATGAACACGTCAGGCAGGTTGACCTGAATGTTCTTAACCAGGATGTCCGGGTCCTGCACAGCCACGGTGTCGAGGTACGAGCGGTAGAGGGCCACGGCGGCGATGACCGCGGTGGCGATGGCGAAGCCCTTGGTGAGCGCCTTGGTGGTGTTGCCCACCATGTCGAGGCGCGCCACGATGTTATGGGCAGCCTTGTTCTCAGTGCCATCCTCGTTCTTCAACGCGCCGGACATCTCGAAGATGCCGTTGGCGTTGTCGGAGATCGGACCGTAGGTGTCCATCGCCAGCACGTAGCCGGTAGTGGCCAGCAGGCCGAGACCGGTGAGTGCAATGGCATAGGCGGCCAGTGCCGGGTTCGGGAAGAGCACGAACGCGCCGTAGATGGTCGCGGCAATGGCCACGATGCCCCACACCGAAGACTCGAGGCCTTCGGAAAGACCGGCGAGGATGAGCGTGGCCGGGCCGGTCTTCGCCGACGAAGCGATTTCCGTCACCGGTTTCTTGTCATCCGCGGTGAAGTACTCGGTGATCTTGCCGATGACCTGGGTGAGCACGATGCCGATGGTGGTCGCCAGCGCGGCCATCCACCAGAACCCCTTGCCAATGGCATAGAAGGGGGCCACGGCCGGGTCGGTGGCCAACAGGCCACGTTCGGCCACGGCAGCAGCAAAGTCGGTGCCGCCGAAGACGACGAAGCGTGAGATCACCACAAATCCGATAATCGCCACCAGTGCGGAGACGATGAAGCCAAAGTTGATCGGCTGCATCGGATTCATGTTCGGATCATCTTTGCCCTTCACGGCCAATACGCCGATGATGGAGGCGACCACGCCGACGGCGCGGGCCAACAGGGCGTAAATGACCAGGTTGAGGGTGAAGGTGAAGGTGAAGGAGCCAGGCTCGGTCATCAGACCGAAGCCGGCCGCCTGCAGCGCGCCACCCACGGCAGCGGCGAGAATGATCGCCGCCACCAGCGTGACTTCGTAGGACTCGAACACGTCCGCGGCCATACCGGCGCAATCGCCCACGTTATCGCCCACGTTGTCGGCGATGGTGGCGGCGTTGCGCGGGTCGTCCTCGGGAATGCCCGCTTCGACTTTGCCGACCAGGTCGGCGCCCACGTCAGCGGCTTTGGTGAAGATGCCGCCGCCAACGCGCATGAACAACGCCGCGAGCGAGCCGCCGAAGCCGAAGCCGACGAGCACGAACATGGCGTTCTGCTGGAAGATCATGAAGGTAATGGTCGCACCGAGCAGGCCGAGACCAACGGTGAACATGCCGGAGACCGCGCCGGCCTGGAAGGCCGTCTCCAGCGCGCGCTTGAAGCTGGAGAGCGCCGCGTGGGCCACGCGTACATTGCCGCGCACGGCCACGCCCATGCCCACATAGCCTGCCAGATAGGAAGCGACCACGCCGAGTACGAAGGCGATGGCTACGCCAAAGCCGAGAATGGTAGAGACTCCCTGCTGTGTCGATTCCATGAAGGCGTACTGACTTTTGTACAGGAAGAAGAGGCCGATGCCGATGGCGATGACCAACGGGACCATCGTCTTCACCTGACGGGACAGGTAGGCCATGGCGCCTTCCTGCACAGCCTTGGCCACGCCCTGCATGCGCTCGTTGCCCGGGTTCTGGCTGACGGTTTTCTTCCACCAGAAAGCACCGAATGCCAACGCGAGGAACGCGGCGCCCAGCACAATGAAGAGCGGGATCCAGGCCGCTTGTCCGAAGGGCAATTGGATGGCTTCACCATGGCCGACATGTCCAGTGGCTTCCGTTTCGGCCAGGTTCTCATTCACCTGGGCGGCGACAGGATTGACGGCCTCATTGGCGGCCTGCACATCTTCAGGGCTGGCGCCGCGGGTGGGAATGGCCGAGGTTTCCGGCGCGGGCGGCGGCACAGGAATCGCCGCGCCCGGCGCCGGAGCAGCGATGGG
>JAGUZN010000439.1 GCA_020060775.1 Armatimonadota bacterium | reverse complement strand
GTTCGGCCAGCGTGGTGATGATCGCCGCGCCGGTGGGGGTGGTCAGTTCGGCCTCGATGCTCGTCTCAGCGATGGGAATGCCCTCAACCAGCCGGGCGGTGGCCGGCGCGGGCACCGGAAACGTCCCGTGCGCACAGGTGATCATGCCGCGTCCCAGCGGCAGCGGCGATGCGTAGACCCGCTCTACGCCCAGCGCCTCCAGCCCGATCGCCGCGCCGACGATATCGATGATGGCATCGATCGCACCCACCTCGTGGAAATGCACCTCGTCAGGGGTGGTGCCGTGTACGGCCGCCTCCGCCTCGCCCAGCCGGGTGAAGATGGCGGCAGCCTGGCGCTGCACGCGCTCGGACAGATCGCTCGCCGCGATGATGCGCAAAATATCGCCGAGCCCGCGATGATGATGGTGCTCATGGGCGTGTACATCGACATAGCGCGCGGCGATGCCCTGCTTGCGCACGGTCTCCACGGTGAGCGCCCACCCCGGCAGCTTGAGGCGCTCCAGCCCTGCGCACAGCGTCGCTTCCTCCACGCCGCAATCGAGCAACGCGCCGAGCACCATGTTCCCGCTGATCCCGGAAAAACAATCAAAATATGCGATACGCATGAGCACTCCATCCCATACCGATAGCAGCGGTTCTGACTCTGGACTCACCATACATCCTGGTCACAGCCACGCCTCGCGACCCTCTCCCTACCTTCCCCCTCCCTGCTTCGGGGAGGGGGATCGAGGGGGTGGGGGCTTCTATCTTCTGTCTCCTGTATTCTCGGACATCCCGCAGGGATGCCAACCACTCCTCTGGCTAATTTCGGCTTGCCGGCAGGAAATTCCCCCATGCGCGGAGCATTTTTCTCCTATGCAAGAGAAACGGTTGGCCAGCGCATCCCGGTTGGGCATCCTCGGCGGGACATTTGATCCGATCCACTTCGGCCATCTGGCGATCGCCGAGGAGGCGCGGTTGCGTTATGCGCTCGACGCGGTGCTCTTCATCCCTGCCGGCGAGCCGCCCCACAAACCTGCCGAGCAGGCCCCCGCTGAACAGCGCTACCTGATGACCGCCCTCGCCACCGCCGACCATCCCGACTTCTTCGTCTCCCGCATGGAGATCGATCGCATCGGTCCGTCCTACACCCTGGAGACGCTGCAGGAACTGGCGGATCGATATCCACGGGCCGCGCGTTATTTCATCATCGGGGCGGATGCCGCGCTGGACTTCCCCGCCTGGCGCGAGCCGCGCGCCATTGCCGGGTTGGCCACCATCATCGCCGCCACCCGCCCGGGCTTCGACCTGGCCAACCTGTTCGCGCTCTGGTCCGATCATGATCTGCCCCGGCCGGAAATCATGCCCGCCCCCGGCCTGGATATCTCCGCCACCCTGGTACGCAATCGCGCGCGCGCCGGCGAACCCCTGCGCTATTTGACCCCGGACCCCGTCGCGCGGTACATTGATAAGACCCGCATCTATCGTGATGCGTCGGGGGCTGGGTAATCAACCCGCGCCTGTTGCAGCATACATATTTGTCAGCGCCGTTGAGGAGTCCGTATTGATTGGCACCGCCCTCTCCACAATTCACACGCCCGGACGGGCGACGACCGCGCCGTTGAACGCGATCCCCATGCCGTTGCCGTTCACCGACACCCCGGTGGCCGTGCAGCGCGTCGGGGACGGCCTGTATCTCTTCGCCGCCGCGCACTCGACCTGCGGCCGCGGCGCGCTGTTCATGATCGCGCTGCCCGAGGGCACGGCGGAAAAGTTCCCGCTGGAGGAAGATGGGGTCTCCTGCCTGCTCGCCGCTCCGGATGGGCACATCTACCTCGGCGGGCTCTCCGGCTTCCTGCTGCGCTTTGATCCGCGACAGCGGCAATTGACCACGCTCGGCCAACCGTTCGCCGGCGAACCCATCGTATCAGCGCACCTGATCGACAACGGCCTGCTGTTGATCGGCGCACAGGGCGCGGCGATATTCGATTGGGCATCGCAGGACTTCATGCCGGCGGAGGGCGTGGCGGCCCCCGCTGCAGAGGAGCTTCCTCCGCTGCCGGGCGATGAACCGGTGTACTGTGCGCAACGGGTGGGCGACACCCTGCTGGCCGGCGGGCGCTATTCCGGCACGATTTACCGGTGGCATGAGGCGGCCTGGCAACCCTGTGCCACCCCCATCCCCGCCGATCCGTTGATGTTCGCCCCGCTGCCCGACGGCCGCATTGCCGGCGTCACCGCCCACGGGCGGCTGGCGCAAAGCTCGATGGACTGGCACCTCTTTGCACTCGCCCCCCTTCCCACGCGCGAAGAAGACGGCACCGAGATCAGCGCGCTGGCGGTCGGTCCTGACCGGCGGCTGTACTGGGCGAGCGCGGGCAACATGCGCTTCGGCTGCTGGGATCCCGACGAGGACGAGATGAGCGCCGCCCTGGTGGCCTCCCCCTTCCCCGGCACGGTCACCGCGCTGGGCTTCATTGGCGAACGCGTGCTCATCGGCTGTGCCGGCGCCTGCGCGGTGATGTGCTACTACCCTGACCTGCCTTATCGCCTGGGCGATAACCCGATGCTCTTCGGCCAGGTCGGTCACGGGCAGTGCCGCCCCATCGGCCCCATGATGCATCACGAGCGCTTTGCTTACTTCGCCACCCGATCTGCTGCCGGCGATGACGGCGCCATCGTGCGGCTCGATCCGATGAACAATTCCCTGGAAACCTTCACCGAGGTGCTCCCCGGCCAGCGCATCACCAGCCAGGTGGTCGACCGGGTGAATGACCTGCTCATCGTGGGCGGGCACGCGCCGCAGGGCGTAGCGGCCCTCGCCTGCTGGTCGCCCTACGAGGCACGCACGCTGCACCGCATCATGCCCTTCCCCGATGCCGAGCGCCTGCAGGTGTGGGCCGCGCAGGGGGGCAAGGTCTACATCACCGACGGCGGGGTGCGCTACGCGGTGGTCTCCCC
>JAGUZN010000390.1 GCA_020060775.1 Armatimonadota bacterium | reverse complement strand
GATTCAGGCGTGATGATCGCCATGGGCGGCGTTTCCGGTGTCGTGACCTCGGGCGTTGCAGCCTCCGGGGTTTCCTCGGTCGCAGCCGGAGCCGGTTGCGTTCGCGGGCTGCGGCGTCGCCGCCGGGTACTGCGCGGTTTCTCCTCCTCGACCACGGGAGCCTTGGGTTCAGTGAGCGCCTCCTCCGGCCTGGCGGTTTCCCGCTGTACTTCGGGGGTCGGCTCGGCGGGTGTGTGCTCTGCGCTGATTTCGGTTTCCTGAGTGACTTCCGAGGGCATTACGCCCGTTTCCGGGCGGCGCCGGCGCCGGCGGGAGCGGCGGGAGCGGCGGGACGGTTTGACCACTTCTTCAGTCGCCTCGCCCTCGCCCGGCTCCACAAGATCGGCTTCGGCAACGACTTTCCCCGTCACTGCCTCGGTCGTGTCCTCCATCGCCGCTTCTTCCTGCTGTTCCTCGCCGGTCTCACGCACCACGGCGAGTTGCCGTTTCTTGCGGCGATTCTTGCGTCGGCGTTGCTCATCGCTGGTCGTACAGGAGGTCTCCACCGCAAACAGGTCGTCATCGCTCATCAGGATGGGCACCGCTTCCGCCGTGGGCGACAGCAGTTGCATCCCGCGCGGTGGCACGGCGGCGCTCTCCTCGCGCAGGTAGGTGGGCAGAATGAATTCTGGCACCAGTGCGGGCGGTTCAAACGGGATCACGGCGCCATCGCTGCGCACGGCGCGCAACTCTGCCGCCAGCGGTTCGGCAAAGGCAATCGAAGTGTGCACGTCCTTGATGCACACTTTGACGTGCGCACCCACCGGGGCATCGAGGTCGGGGACGACGACGTAGATCCCTTTGGCCCGCACGATCGGCGACAGTGACAACTCCGGATCGGGGTTGACCACCTGCGCCTCGACAGTTTCACCCTCATCGAAGTGCGGCACGGCGGCAATCGCCTGCTCCAGCGTCAGGCGTTCGACGCGATAGGTGTTCGGATGGTAGGTTTCATTCGCGCGCAGGTAGATGGGATGGCCGACCTCTTCTTCGATGATCTCGTGCCCCTGGCCTTCGTAGCCGAGCATATTGGCAATCACGCGGGGGTGGGCGGTGACCAGGAAGGCTTCGCTCTGGGGATGCTGCACGACGGCGGTGAGCAGTTCGCGCACGATGCGCAACGCCATGGTGAGCGCATTCTGGATGCGCCCGATACCGCTGCAATAGGGGCAGGGCTCGGTGAGCAGACTGGTCATGCTTTCCCCGGTGCGCTTGCGGGTCATCTCCACCAGTCCGAGCGGCGAGATGGTATGCACTTTAATTTTCGCACGGTCGCGCCCCAGAGCTTCTTCGAACGCCTTCATTACCTGCTGGCGATGCTTGGGGTTGTCCATGTCAATGAAGTCCACGACGATGATGCCGCCCAGGTCGCGCAGGCGCAACTGGCGGGCAACCTCTTCCACGGCCTGCAAGTTCGTCGTGAGCACCGTTTCCGCCAGTTCCTGCGACCCCACGAAACGTCCGGTATTGACGTCGATGGCGGTCAACGCTTCCGCCTGATCGATGATGATGGAGCCGCCCGAAGGGAGCCAGACTTTGCGCCGCAGCGAACGTTCGACCTCGTCTTCGATATTGTAGGCATGGAAGATCGGCGTTGGTTCTTCGTAGAGGAAGACGCGGTTTTTCAGGCGCGGGGCAATGAGGCCGACCAGTTCGAGGATATTTTCGTACGCGCCATCCGAATCGACCATGAGGCGATTGACGTCGCGGGTGAAGGCATCGCGGATGAGACGGAAGATCAAGGTCAGGTCGCCATGAATGAGCGCGGGGGCCGCGCTCTGGGCGGCTTTCGCTTCCAGGCGTTTTCCCATATCCAGCAGGAAAGTCAGGTCCTGGCGGATTTCTTCGTCCGAGCGCCCTTCGGCCTCGGTGCGCACGATCACGCTGAACCCGGCGGGACGCATATCGGCGGCAATAGCGCGCAGGCGCTGACGTTCGTGATGATCTTCGATCTTGCGGGAGACGCCCACGTAATTCCCACTGTTGAGCATGAGAACAACATAGCGTCCGGGGACTGAGAGCCGGGTCGTAATGCGGGCGCCTTTGGTGCCCATTGGGGCGCGGACTACCTGCACCAGCACTTCCTGGTTGGGCTTCAGCAATTGCGTGATGGGGGGAAGGTTGCGGCGGTCGATGCGGCCATTGCCGCCTTCTTCATCGGTTTGCGGCACGACATCGGAGACGGAGAGGAATGCATTGCGTTCGATGCCGATATCGACGAAGGCGGCATCCATGCCTTTGAGGACTTTGGTGACGCGACCCTTGTAGATGTTGCCCACGATTTTGGGTTCACGTTCAACGTGGAGTTCCATCAACCGGCCGTTCTCCAGAATCGCCACGCGCGATTCCAATTCGCCGGCATTCACGATAATCTCTTTTGTCATACGTATCCTGTAGTTCTTTCACTCGCCTCACCGGTGAATTTAAGACTACGCGCTCTCAATCCGTACGGAGAAAGCGCGGTAGCCCTAGCAGTGCGCGAGATTAAATTCGGATTACGGCGGTGCAGCCGCAGGTTCACGCCCCCGGTCGCCGCCAGGCAGTGATGCCAGGTGGCCGGGCGGGATGGCGCCAGGCCTGTTGGTGCAGGTCGACGCGGTGGGCATGCATCGCGTCTGGCGCAAATCCCAGTAACTGTACAAATTCGTCGGGGCGAATGCTGCCCTGCGGGCCGACGGAGAGTGTGACCAGCAGGCGGGCCGCTCCATCGTGATTCGCCAGGACGCGCGCGGCGAAGACTAACGTGCGCGCGTTCAATTCCTGTGTCTTTTTTTCCCGCACCCTGGTGAGCTTAACCTCGGGGGCGGCAAAGAATTCCCAAAGGCGGGCGCGCACCTCATCGGCGTGCGGGGCATCCCGCCAGGCGACCAGGTACACCGCTTCATCAAAGCGCGCCGGATTTTCATCCGAACTCCCGGGCTGTGCGATCCAACTTTGTTCGACGCGCAAGCCTGCAGGGAGCGCGGTATTCATCCGACGACGCATCATCGTCGGGTCCATGGGCTCGGTCAGTTCCAGCGTGGCACGCTCCGCCTCGCTGGTCGCGCCTGGGGGCAGCGGTGGGCTCATGACCAGGGCACGTTTACTGTCCGATAACGGGATGCCCGCGGTTTCGGCGGCGTGCTGCAGTGCATGACGCACCTCGGCGTGTCCCATTATCGCCGCCGCCTCTTCCTTTCGGTACCGGATGACGACTCGTTGCATCCCGCTTACTTCCCCGTACTACTATAACAAATGTGGCCTGGCCTGGCTAGCCGGTCGGATGAAAAAACGCATTGTTACGACGCAGCCGGCGCATACAGGTACCGGGAAAGGTCGTAGCGGCCTTCCGCATCCGGCAACACGCCTTCGGCGGCCAGTTGCTCGCGCTGGCGCAGGCTCACACGGAGTTTGCGCAACACGCCGTAGTCGCCTTGACGTCCGATCACCCGCCACCAGGGAAGATCCGGGGCGTACCACGTGCTGGCGTGCATGGCGCGGCCCACCTGCACGGCCGGCACCGGCGCGGTGCAGTCCTCGGCCACCATATCGGCGATCTGCCCATAGGTCATCACTTTCCCCGGGGGAATGTCGCGGACTATGGCGTAGATGCGCTGGTAGCAGGTCGAGGGCGCGGCATAGTCGGCCATTGCGGGTTGCCTCCACAAACGGGCCACTGGCTTCGCGGGATCGTATAGCACAGTGTGTTTTGGGCGTGTCACAGAACGCGCAGGAGCATGCTGCCCAGGGCGATTTCATCGCCGACCTGCAGGGTGAGGGCGGTGATGCGGTGGCCGTTGACGTAGGTGCCGTTCGTGCTGCCGAGGTCGCGCAGCATCCAGCCCTCTTCCTGGTGGATGATTTCGGCATGGTGGCGGGAGATATTCGGCTCGTGCAACACCAGCGAGTTGGCCGGGCCGCGTCCTAGTGTGAGACCATCGACCAGCGGCACGCGCCGTCCGCTCCCTTCCCCGGCGAGTATTTCCAACGTGGTGGGGTCCTGGCCTCTGGGGATGGGCGTGCGCGTAGTTTCACCAGAGGACATGGTGCGCAACCGAGCGGAGGAAGGGGCTGCGCTCGGGATGGCCAGGGGATCACTGGTCGCCTCGATGCGCATTTCGTTAGCTTTCAACGTCTCGAGTGCCGTCAGGCGCACGGTGATCGGTCCCACCAATTGGTACGCGCGTTCCAGGCAGAATTCGCGGAGGTACTGTTCAAGTTCCTCGAGCAGACGTCCGCTGATCGGAGTAAATCCGGCAAGCGTCTCCGGCTCCAGGCTGACCGTGTACAGATTGGGCACGTAGGTACCGCTCACTCCCACCGTCCGGTGATTCTCTACCTCGCGCACTAAGCGCTTGGCGATCTCAATGGGCTGCAGTTGTGCGCGGAAGGTGCGGGAGAACACCCCTTCCACCATCCCTTCCAGTACCCGTTCCAGTCGTGTCAGGAGATCCATCGCGGCCTCCTCCCGGGCACACCTACAAGGTGTTCAGGAAACGCTGCATGCGCGTCATCGCCTCTTCGATGAGCGGCATCGCTGTCGCGTAACAGCAGCGCAAATAGCCTTCGCCGCATTCGCCGAAGCCGCTGCCGGGCACCACGGCAACACGCTCCTGCATGAGCAGGCGCTCAGCAAACTCCACCGACGATAAGCCGGTATGCGCAATCGAGGGGAAGGCATAAAAAGCGCCCTCCGGCTCAAAGCAGGGCAGGCCCATACTGCGCAGGCGACTGATGACCACGCGCCGTCGCTGATCGTATTCCTCGCGCATGCGGTCCACTTCATCCTGTCCGTTGCGCAAGGCTTCCACCGCCGCCTCCTGGGCAAGGCGGGGAGCGCACATCGCCGTGTAGGCGTGGATTTTATTCATCGCCGCAATGATCTCGGCGGGGCCGGCCACATACCCGAGTCGCCAGCCCGTCATGGCGAACGCCTTCGAGAATCCACTCAGCAACAGCGTGCGGTCGCGCATGCCGGGCAGGGCGGCGAAGGAGATGGGTTCGCGACCATAGGTGAGTTCCAGATAAATTTCATCGGAGACAACCAGCAGGTCATGACGCGCGGCCACTGCCGCCAATGCATCCAACCGTTCGCGGGGCAGGATGGCGCCAGTCGGATTGTTCGGATAGCCGAGGAGGGTCACGCGCGCTCCACTGCTGAGCACGGCGGCATCAAGCTGTTCGGCAGTCAACTGGAAGGCATCCGCCTCCTGGGTGGGCATGGGCACAGCGACCCCGCCGGCCATGGTGATGGTCGCCGGATACGCGACATAGGAAGGTTGCGGAAAGACGACGCGTTCGCCATCGTTGAGCAGTGTGCGCATCGCCAGGTCAAGCCCTTCGCTCACCCCGACGGTCACCATAATCTCGTTTTCGGGGTTGTATTCGACACCGAAACGGCGTGCGAGGTACTGGGAGATCTCCCGCCGCAACTCGATGATGCCGAGGTTATGTGTATAATGGGTGTGGCCTTTTTCCAGCGCAAAGATGCCAGTTTCCCGGGCGCACCAGGGCGTCACGAAATCGGGCTCGCCGATACTCAGCGAGATGGCATCCGGCATAGACTCGACCAATCCGAAAAAGTGTCGGATTGGCGAGGGCGGCAGTTCTCTGACGCGATGGGCAATGCGTGACGCTGTGTCGATAGGCATGAACAATCCTCACGTGACCTCTGAGACGGGCGACGCACGCCACTACCCGGCGGGGCAGGAGCGGCGTGGACCGCGCACAGTATACCAGAGGCGTTGGTGTGCAAGCAAGGTGACAGCCGCATCGAAGAGGTTGCGTGGAACAAAATGTACGGCCGAGATGAATTGTGCAGGTCAACTGCTCCACGGCGGCGAAAACCTACGGTATGGTGGAGGAGAGTGCTGCGGCACAGAGGAAGAGCTCCATGGCAAAACGGATTTTGATCGTCGAGGATGAAGAAGACCATCGCGATTTACTGCGGTTAATTTTCTCCGTGCATGGCTTTGACGTGGATACGGCCGCGACGGCGCTGGATGCGTTGGCCATCGTGCACCAGCGGCGTCCGGACGTGATGGTGGTCGATGTCATGCTGCCCGACTTAAGCGGGTGGGAACTCTCGGATCGCATCAAGCAGGAGCTCGCCCCGGACACGCGCATTTTGATACTTTCGGCGAGCGCCGACATCATGCAGCGTTTTCAGCATTCGCGCGCGGACGATGTCATGATGAAGCCGTTCGATGACGACGAATTACTAGCGAAAGTGCGCCACCTTTTAGCATAACCGGTGTCAAACCTCTTGCATGGAGGCCAGGGTGAGGTTGTGTGCACCCCTGCGTGGGAATACTGAGGACAGAGAGGAGGCCTGACATGAAGCTCATCTGGTTGGTCCTCTTGGCAGCACTGGTCACCGCGACAGCTTTCGGTCATGCCCGGGAATTGGGGAAAACAGCGGTCGCGCTTGAAGGGCGCGATGTGGCCTCGGCTGAAACGGCGTTAGGGAATTTCATGGCGGATGCCTTGCGTGAGGCGACCGGCGCGGATATCGCCATTATCCATGCTATGGCATTTCGCCAGGACGCCAAAGTGGAGGCCGGCATCGTGGATGAGCAGGGCATGCGCAACCTGCTGGCCATGCCGACGAGCAAAGTCGCCACGTTGAAGTTGAAAGCTTCGTCGTTGCGGGCGTTGATGCAGCGTGCGCTCAGCAAGTATCCCGATCCGAACATGGCGTTTTTGCAGATTTCCGGCATGAAAGTAACCTTCGACTCCAAACAGTCCGCCGCGGCGCGTATTGTCGGCATCGAGGTGAAGGGCCAAGCCGTGGACTTCACCGATACGACCACGCTCTACACGGTGGCCATGCCGCGTGAACTGGCGCTGGGGGCCGTCGGTTATTTGCTCATTTTTTCCGATAAGGAAATCTCCGCCAGTATGGACGTGACGGAGACGACGCAGCTTGACGCCATTGTGAAGGCCTTCGGGCAGCGGAAAGGCCTTATTGCGCCGAAGGTGGAGCATCGCCTGACTGATGTGCAGAAATAACTGAAATACCAGCAGCATTGCACGGCCGCGCGACGTTCAGCGCGGCCGTGCTCGTCTCTGTAACATTGCCGCCATCATCGCCTTCCGGTACAATGGTCGACGCTATGCCCACATTGCATATCCTGCATACCAATGATCTGCATAATCGCTTGACGCCGGAACAGGCGCATGAGATCCGCCGGCTGAAACAACGTTTTGCGCCCGCGGTGCTGTTGGTGGATGCCGGTGATGCCGTGAAGGCCGGCAATCTGGGCGCGCAACCCCGCGAACCGATTCTCACCTGCATGGCGGAGACGGGGTATGACGCCATGGCCATGGGCAACCGCGAAAGCCACCCCACGCAGGGCGCGTTGGCCAAAAAGCTGCGCGATGCCCGCGTGCCCGTCCTCGCCGCCAATTTGCGCGCCAAGCAGGACCGACAACCCCCTAAGGTTGTGCGAGCGTTCTTCACCAGGCGCGTGCCCGTGGAGGCAGGTGAAAAATGCGCCGTGGTGCTCATCGGACTTGCGCCGCAAATCACCGCACCGGACTCCTGGTGGGCGCGCGTAACCGATTATATCTTCGATGACCCGCTGAAGACCGGGCCCGGGCTGGCGAAAAAGTTGCGCCCGAACGCGGATCTCCTGGTCGTCCTCTCGCACATCGGTTATGAGAAGGACGTGGAACTCTGCGCCTCGCCGGATATCGACCTGGTCATCGGTGGACACTCCCACCGCGCCGTGTGTCCGCCCGAGCAGCATGGCCATGCCTACCTGGCATCCACCGCCGGCCATGCCACGCACATCGGCCATTTGACGGTCACTGTTGAACCGGGCAAGGGGATCACCGCGCTGTCCGGCGAACTCATTCCACTTTCACCGCCCCGCTGAACCTGCGACAAGTGCAAGGCATACCGCGCGCGCCTGCGGGCTATATGCCCATTGGTGAAACATCGCCGCCGGGGGTATGCCGTGGCAACCAATTATGATGTGGCCCGCATCTTTCTGGAGATCGCCGAAGTGCTGGAACTGCAGGGACGTGATCCGTTTCGCATCCGCGCGTATCAGCAGGCAGCGCGCACCATCCTGGCACTGGATGAGCCGCTGGAGCAGATTCGCGCGCGCGGGGAACTGGAAGCCCTGCCCGGCGTGGGTGAATCGCTGGCGGCGAAGATCAATGAGATCCTCGACACCGGCCATCTGCGTCAGCATGACGAACTGGTGCAGGCCTTTCCCCCCGGCGTGATCGCCATGATGCAAATTCCGGGTGTTGGCCCGCGCACCGCGGAAACGCTCTACCGCTCACTGCACATCAACAGCATCGAAGAATTGGAGCGTGCCGCACAGGAACAGCGTATTCGCAAGCTGCCCGGGTTCGGCGCGAAGACCGAGGCCAATATCTTGCAGAGCATTCAACGCATGCAGCGGCAACGTTCGCGTATTCCGCTGGCCCGGGCGTACCCGCTGGCGCAGCAGATTCTCGAGGCATTGCAGCAACGGGCACCGGTGGAGGCGATCGCAGCGGCTGGCAGCCTGCGCCGCATGCGCGAGGACATCGGCGATATCGATATCCTGGTCACTTCTGATGATCCTGCCGCGGTGATGTCCGAGGTCACCCGCCTGCCCCTGGTGCGGCAGGTGTTGCTCACCGGGACGACCAAAACCACGGTGCTCACCGATGTCGGACTGCAGGTGGATGTGCGCGTGGTGGCTCCGGAGAATTTTGGCGCCGCGCTGCAATATTTCACCGGTTCGAAAGAGCACAACATCAAGCTGCGCACGCTGGCAGTGCGCAAGGGCTACAAGCTCAGCGAGTATGGCATCTTTCGCGCTGACACCGGGGAGCGCATCGGCGGGCGCACGGAAGAGGAGATGTATCGCCCACTCGGCGTGCGCATGTATCCACCGGAGTTGCGCGAGGACCGCGGGGAGATCGAACTCGGCCTGGAAGGGAAGATGCCCGATTTCGTGGAGGTGGAGGATGTGCGCGGCGATCTGCATGTGCACACTGACTGGAGCGATGGGCATGCTTCCATCCGCGATATGGCGCTGGCGGCCCGTGCTCGTGGCCTGGAGTACATGGCGATCAGCGATCACTCCCCGGCGCGGGGGATTGCTCACGGGTTAAGCGTGGAGCGGCTGCGGCGGCAGATTCGTGAGATTCGCCAGCTCAACCGCCAACTGGAAGGCATCACTATCCTCACCAGCAGCGAGGTGGATATCCGGCGCGACGGCACGCTGGACTTCCCCGACGAGGTGCTCGCTGAGTTGGATCTCTGCATCGGCTCTGTCCACTCGGCCTTTGGCCTCAGTGAAGAAGAGCAGACTCAACGGCTCGTCACCGCCATGCAGAATCCCTATCTGGACATTATCGGCCATCCCACCGGACGCTTGATCGGGTCGCGCGATCCGATCAATCTCGACATGCGTGCGGTGCTACACGAAGCGGCCCGACGCGGGGTGGCGATGGAGGTGAACAGTTGGCCGGAGCGTCTGGATCTCAACGACGTCCATATCCTGCAGGCGCGCGAGCTCCGCGTTCTGCTGGTGATCAACACCGATGCCCATGCGCCGGAGCATTTCTCTAACGTGGCGTTCGGGGTCGCGATGGCACGGCGGGGGTGGGCCACCCCCGCGGATGTGCTGAATACGTTGCCGCTCAAGCTATTTCTGCCGCGGTTGCGGCGTTATGCGCTGCGTCGTGCAGCGTGACCGCCCTGTGACCACCCCGACACTTTGCTCACACTAAGCAGGCAAGCCGTCAATCCGTTGCTTTCCGGGCCTCTGTTGCGTATAATGGAGAGGATCCGGGAGGAAATCGACGTGCTCGCCTTCGTTGGAGACATTCCACTGTTGCCGTTGCCTACCGTGCTCTTCCCCGGCACGTTTATGCCGCTGCAGATCACTGACCGTGCGCAGGCCGCCCTGTTGCGCCGCTGTGCCGATGATGGCACGCGACTGGGGACGGTGCTGATGGCCGGTGAAGCGCATGCCGGACGGCCTACCGTGCCCTGCACGGTGGGGTGCCTGGCGTCCATTGCCCTCACCGTCGCCGAGAGCGAACAGGAGGCCATGCTCAGTGTCGTGCTGTACGGCGAGCAGCGCATGCGCGTGGTCGATTACACCCAGCAGAGTTCCCTGCTGACCGGGCGGGTGGAGCCGCTGGAAGATTTCGCCGGAATGCATGCCGCCCGGCGCACCAAACAGGCTGCCGCCCTCTTTGAACAGTATCTCGCCCTGGTGCGCGAACGCTATCACACCGAGGTGGTTGATCTCCCGCTGCCGAACGACCCCACACTCGCCTCGTACTTGCTGGCCGCCGTGCTCACCCTGCCGCAGGAAACCAAACAACGCTGGCTGGAGTTGGCTTCCGCCGCGCTGCGCCTGGAGGAAGAGCTGGCTGTGCTGCGCGAAGAATGTGAGAAACTCTCCGTTTTTCTCGCGCTGTCGAAAAAGAATCATGGTCGCTACCTGCTGCCGGAGGCGGAGTACTACTTATCGCTCGTTTCGCATAACTGATTCGGGATGCGCGATGCCGGACTCACGGATGGGATAGTCACCGTACCCAAGCCCCGGGGGCGGTGATTCTTTATTGTTGTCGGGGAAGCCATCCAGTCGTCTACGTGCAATGCGAGGTCGGTATGTCCGAGACTTACAGCTTGTTGATGCTCTGGCGCGATCTATTCATCGCGCTGGCCTGGCTGGTCGCTGTGGTCTTTCTCATCAGCGGTCTGCAGGATGTCGTTTATGATCTCTGGGGATATGGCTGGCGGCTCTACCGTCGCGTGAAATTTCGCCAGCGCACACGCCTCACGCTCGAGCGCTTGCGCCTGCGCGCTCAACAGCGCATTGCGGTCTTCGTTCCGGCCTGGCAGGAAGCCGAGGTCGTCAATCAGATGGTGGAAAATATCCTCCACCGCGTCGACTATCGTCTCTATACCATCTTCGTCGGCACGTATCCCAACGACATTGCGACACAGCGCGCCGTCGATGTGCTCGCCGCCGCCCACTCGCAGGTCGTGAAGGTTGTCACCGCTCGTCCTGGTCCGACCAATAAGGCAGATTGCCTCAATACCCTCTACCAGGCGGTGAAGGAATACGAGCGGCAACATGACCTTGCGTTCGACATCATCGTTATGCACGATGCCGAGGATGTCGTGCACCCCTATTCCTTCCTGCTGTACAATTACCTATTGCCGCGCGTCGATGTCGTGCAGCTTCCCATCCTCCCGCTTCCCGTTCCGCCGGGCAAGTTCGTGCACTGGACATATGCGGATGAGTTCGCGGAAAATCACATGAAGGACATTATCGTGCGCGAGAAGATGGGCGGCTTCGTGCCCTATGCCGGAGTGGGCACCGGCTTCTCGCGCCGCGCCTTCCTCACGCTGGAACAGCACAGCGGCGGTGAACTGTTCAACGAATCCTCCATGACCGAAGACTACAGCATGTCCAAGCGCACGCATGATGCCGGGCTGCAGTCCATCTTCGTCAACCTCGTGCTGGGCGATGATCCGTCACCCTGGTGGCTGCCGCTCTGTCGCCGTACGGGCTTTATTGCCAACTGGTCCTATTTCCCGATGGATTTCGCGCGTGCCGTGCGCCAGAAGACACGATGGATTTACGGCATCTCTCTGCAGGAATGGGAACATACCGGTTGGCTGGGCAACTGGCGGGTGCGTGAGAACCTGGTCAAAGATCGCAAGATCTTCCTCTCGGCGTCCACGACGCTGCTTGGCTACAGCGTTTTTACCTACTTCATCATATACGAGCTGGGCCGTTTGGGCCTCGTGCCTTTCCAGTGGGAGCCCATCATCTGGCGCGGCACGCTGCTCTACGACATCGTGCTCATCGATACCGGCTTGATGTTGTTGCGTCTCTTTCAGCGCATGGCTTTCGTCAGCGCCGTCTATGGGGTTGCGGCTTCGTTACTCTCCATCATCCGCATCTTCTACGGGAACGTCATCAACGGTTTGGCGGCGTATCATGCCCTGCGCTTGTTCTTCGCATCCAGGCGCGGTCGCACCGTGCCGTGGGATAAGACGGACCACCAGGAGGGCGTGGGCGGATTGCCTGCCGACGGTGGGTCGGCGACGCTGTCGGCACCGGAAGAGGTCGAGCAGGTCACCTGTGTCGACTTTCTCACGCTGCTCAGCACGGCAGGGCCCTGGGAGACGGTCACTGCGCTGGAAGCGGTGAATCCCGATTGCCATGCCGAGCAGCGCGACGAGATTGCCGCGGCGCTGGTCGCCATTCCCCACCATGCCGATCACCACGTGCGCGCCGTCGCCGCCCGCGTGCTCGGTCGGTTGCAATGGCCCGAGCTGCTTTCACTGACCAAGGCGTTACTCTATGATCGGGAATGGGTTGTGCGCGCCAATGCCGCCGATGCTTTGCTGCAATTCAGCGGTTTCGCATGGGAATTGGACGAGGTGTTCTCACGTCACGACCCTTATGCGTGGGAAGTGCTCATCCACTCGCTCGAAAGCGACACGCGCGCGTTGGATCAGTTGGTGCATCACCTCGATGCGGAGGAGCTTGCCGTCACGAAATCCGCCCTGTTCGATGCATCGCAGATTGTGCGCGACCGCTATGCTGCCGTCTTCGCCACACCGATACCGCTTGTGCCCGAGTAACACCCTGCTTCATTACCACTCCGTATTACGCGGCCGGTTCGGCCTCGCCATGCCCCAGACCTCACGGTCCAAAGTATGGTATAATGCCGTGTCGCGTGATCCCGTGGCTGTCGGCGGTATGGCACCGCCAGATCGCGATGCGACTCGCATCCCGGATGGGTGTCGCCGGATGGCTCCGCAGGACTTATTTCCGCGCAGGAAGCTCCGCTGTACACGCCACGCAGGAATTATTATTGAGTGAGGTAGGATTGTGGCATTTCTCACATCGCTGTTCGACCATACCAAGAAGGAAGTGAACCGCGCCTGGCGGACGGTTGAACAGATTAATGCATTGAAACCGAAGATGGCTGCCCTCAGCGATGACGGACTGCGCGAGAAGACCGCTGAGTTTCAGGTGCGCCTCGCCAATGGCGCCACGACCGATGAGATTCTCCCCGAGGCCTTTGCCGTGGTGCGCGAGTCAGCGTGGCGCGTATTGGGTCGCCGGCAGTATCGTTTCTGGCTGCGTAAGCCGGGCGTGGAAGGCCCGGGCACCAGCGCGCTGGATGAACTCGTCGTCCACGAGCAGGAGCGCGAGGCCACCGAGGCGCGCCTGCGGCAGGAAGGGCGGCAGTTCACCGTCGAGCGCTACATGGAGCCCTTCGATGTGCAGATGATCGGCGGCATCATTCTCCATAAGGGCATGATTGCCGAGATGAAGACCGGTGAAGGGAAAACGCTGGTCGCGGCGTCCCCGCTGTACCTGAACGCGCTGACCGGCCGTTGTGCACACCTGGTGACCGTGAACGACTTCCTGGTGCGCTACCAGGGTGCGCTCATGGGCGAGCTGTACCATTTCCTCGGACTGCGCACGGCGATTACCCAGGCTGGCCGCGGCGATGCCCGTTTGCCCGCCTACATGTATGAGCCCGGCTATAGCGAGCCCGATGGCTTCCTTCATCTGCGCCCGGTGTCGCGCACGGAAGCCTACCATGCCGACATCCTGTACACCACGAACAACGAGATCGGTTTCGACTACCTGCGCGACAATATGGCCATGGATATGCAGAACGTGGTGCAGGGGCCGCTCTTTTACGCCATCGTCGACGAGGTGGACTCTATCCTCGTGGACGAGGCGCGCACGCCGCTCATTATTTCCGGCCCGGGCATGCAGGCGAGCGATCTGTACCAGAAGGTTGACCGCGTCATCCGCACGCTGCGCGCCGAGACGGATTACGTGGTTGATGAGAAGCAAAAGGGTGCCACGCTTACCGAAGACGGGTTGCAGAAAGTGGAGGCGCAACTCGGGGTAGAGAATATTTCTGATCCCGAGAACCTGGAGATCTTCTCGCACGTGCAGGCGTCGATGCGCGCCCATGGCGCGTATCACCGCGACATCGACTACATCGTCAAAGACGGCGAGGTGATTATCGTCGACGAGTTCACCGGGCGCTTGATGTACGGCCGGCGCTACTCGGAAGGGTTGCACCAGGCGATCGAGGCCAAGGAAGGGGTAAAGATCGAGCGCGAGTCGCAGACGCTGGCGACCATTACCTTCCAGAATTATTTCCGCCTGTATGACAAGCTGGGCGGCATGACCGGTACAGCGAAAACGGAAGAGCAAGAGTTCATTAAAATCTATGGCTTGCCGGTGGCGGTCATTCCAACGCATCGCCCGGTGGCGCGCCGCGACTATGCGGATGTGGTCTACAAGACCGAGGAGGCTAAGTATCGCGGGCTCATTGGCGAGATCCTGCAATGCGAGAGCCGGCAGCAGCCGGTGCTTGTCGGTACGCGCTCCATTGAAGTCTCCGAGCGCGTCAGCGAGCGGCTGAAAGCCGATTTACTGCAAGCCTTTGCCCTCTCTTCGGTCCTCTACCGCCATATGCGCGGGATGTCGGGGCTGCATGAGCGGCAACGGCAAGAGTTTCATGCCATCCTCAAGTTGCGCGCCGGCGATGTGCGCCAGGAGCGCGAGCACCTGGAAGCGGCATTGACCAAGATGGAATTGTATTCCAATCAGAAGGCGCTGCGGCTGGTGCAACCGGAAGAGATTCGCCAGTTAGAGCAGCGCCTCGAGCGTGTGGCCACGCTGGAGGCCGAGGTGCATGCGCTGGGCGAGAAGATGAAGTCCGGCAGCGATCTTTCGGCAAACGAGGCCCGTCGTCTGGCGGAGGTCATCTGCTTCCAGCGGTTGGAGAATGTCCGCATTGAACGGCTGTCGAAACTGATGGAAGTCAGCGGACTGCCAGGAAAGCCGACGGACCCTGCGAATGTGTCGGCGCTGGCGGAGATCATCGGACTCACGTCCGACTTGGACCAGCTAGCATCGCTGCTGGCGCGCGGCGTGCCGCACCAGGTGTTGAACGCCAAGTATCACGAACAGGAAGCGCAGATCATCGCGCAGGCCGGTCGGCCCGGCGCGGTGACCATTGCCACCAATATGGCGGGACGCGGCGTGGACATCATGCTCGGCGGCAATCCCGAAGGCATGGTCGATGCCGTTCTCGACGAGTGGGAGGTCGAGCGCGATGCGGTGACGCCCGAACTGCGCGAGAAAGCGCTCGACGAGGCGCGTCGCCGCTGCCAGCGTGATCGTGAACTGGTGGTATCGTGCGGCGGGTTGGCGATCATCGGAACCGAACGCCATGAGAGCCGGCGCATCGACAACCAGTTGCGCGGACGATCCGGCCGTCAGGGCGACCCCGGCCAGTCGCGTTTCTACGTATCCATGCAGGATGAACTGATGCGTCTGTTCGGGCCGGAGCGTTTCGACTTCTTCCTGCGCAGTTGGGAAGAGCACGAGCCCATTGCCGCCAAGCTCATCAGCCGGCAGATCGAGACGGCGCAGAAGAAGGTAGAAGGGCATAACTTCGAAATCCGCCAGCACGTGCTGAAGTACGACGACGTGATGAACCTCCAGCGCGAGGTCATTTACGGACAGCGCCGGCAAGTGCTGGAAGGCGATGATATGCGCTCCACTGTGCTCGATGCCGTGGAGAAGTCACTGCTCGCTCGCATCCAGCAGCACGCGCCGGAAGCCACGCCCCCGCAGTCGTGGGATATCGACGAGCTGGCTAAAGCGCTGCTCGAAGTCTGCCCCGTGCTGCCACTCTTCTTTGCGCCGGAGTCGATGCGCTCAGGGCCGGAGAACCCGCTGTTCGAACAGCAGCACCGTGCGCGCATCTGGCAGTACTACATGGATGGCCTGCGCGCGCCGCAGAAGCCGGAAGAACTACAAGATGCGGTGATGACCGCGGCGGAGTTGGCCTACGAGGCCCACGAGATGAGCCAGGGCGCTGAAGCGATGCGCCTGCTGGAGCGATTGGTCATCCTGCGCGTCATCGACACCAAGTGGATCAACCATCTGGATGCGATGGACTTCCTGCGCGAAGGCATCGGCCTGCGCGGCTACGCCCAGGTCGACCCGCTGGTGGCCTACACTAATGAGGCGTATGAGATGTGGAAGAATCTCATCATCGATATTCAGGAAACGATTGCGCTGCAGATCTTTCATGTGCGCCTGGTATCTGAGGAAGAGGAACACCGTCGGGCTTCGCGCCGCAGCGTCTCCACGAACCGCAGTGACGAAGGGCCAAGCCGCGGCGACCGCGTGGCCAATACCGCCGTGCGCCGCAATGACCCTTGCCCCTGCGGCAGCGGGAAAAAATACAAGGCGTGCTGCATGTTGAAGACCGGTTCCGCCACCTGATAGCGCGCAGTCATGGTGAGGAGCTTCTCGGCCCCGGGGGATCCCCCGGGGCCGTGCCGTTCCGGCTTCCACGTGTTAACCGGGCACCAGCGTGAGTTCACTGGCGGCGCGTCCCTCGGGACAGGCGTCAATGTACGTGCAGTAACTGCAGGCGTGCCCTGGCGTTGGCGTGAAGCGTCCAACACGCAGGCCTTCGCCGACTCGGCGCACCAGCAGGCGAGCCTCATCGAGCAACGCCGGTGTGCTGCGCTCCGCGCGATACGGGCGGGACACGCTACGGTCAAAATAGACGATGACCAATCGTTCCGGGGTGACGCCCAGCGCGTGTTGTACGCCCAAGGCGTATAACGCCAGTTGCTGGAGGTGCGTTGCCGAGGGATAGCCGGTTTTGTAATCCACCAGCCACCAGGAATCGTCCACGCGCGCCAGCGCATCGATGATGCCCGGTAGATACAGGTTGGCTTCCAGCGCGAGAAAGCGCAACTCCCGGTAGAGCGGATCCGCCCGGCGCAAGGCGTCGGCCAGCGGCAGCGATTCCAGAATGCGCAGGCAGTCATGCAGGCGGAAGGCATCGTCATCCGTCACCGCCATTTCCAGCATGTTCGCGGCAGCCGCGTGTGTTGATCGGAGTTGATCGAGCAGCGGCTGGGTGAAATCGAGTTGCTGCAGCACGCTGTGCACCAGTGAACCGAAGGCGGTGTCATCGGTGCGCTGCTCCGCATCATCCTCGGTGGGGATCCTGTCCTCTTCGGTGGCGAGCGCAGGTGTCTGCAACACGTTGCGGAACCAGTATTGCCGTGGGCAGGTCGCGTAGCATAGCAGACGATTCACGCCCACGCGCAACGGCGCCGCGCTGCGCACCGGCGGCAGGGGGTGCAGATGCGGCACCACCCGTTCAAAATCCGCCACCGCTTCAGCGGGAACCGCGAGTGGGAGCTCGGCG
>JAGUZN010000387.1 GCA_020060775.1 Armatimonadota bacterium | reverse complement strand
GTGAGACAAGCGCGATGGCGCATAACATCAGGAACCGACAAGTGGTGTGGGAAGCACGCATGAGTGATCTCCTCTTCCAATGTTTGTGATGGAACCCGTGGGAATATCCGCCGGCACGGCAACCGGATAAGGGGCAATAGAAGGGGCATCGTGAACTATGATACACTCATTTCGTGCGCCGCTCAAGACCTTTGAGCGGCGCACGAGAAAGCTGGCACGGGAACCCGGCCGGGGTTCCCTGCCGTTCATTTTCACTTATATTTCTGATCGAGGAAGGCCTCGACGAGTTGGCGCTTGAAGTCGGCGATGGCCGGAGTGAAGAGCATAATCTCGGAGACCTGATAGGGAATGCGCGCTTGACACCCTGTACAGTACTCCACATTCATGCGCGCCGGCGTGAGGAGGACTTCGGAGGTCGACGCGTAGGGCCAGTTCGCTGACTGCCGCCATACGCCGTCGATGAAGAAACGCTGGAAGCGCGAGCGACTGTTGGCGTCAAGGACCGAAGTGTGGTAATCCCCATCCGGCGTATACCAACCCCACATCCACCCGTAGCTGCCGTCAAACCAGAAGGGCATGCCCCAGGAGGTGCCGGCCCACATGTTATAGTTCCCTTCTGCCTCAGTCGCGCCGCCCCAGAGGTGGAAGTACACCCCTCCCATCCAATAGTTCGGATTGGTCGAATAGGGCGTGCCAATCGTATTACCGCCCAGGCCACGTCCCATGAAGAGGAAGGTCACGCCGTCATCGATCGCGGTCCGTGGCTTGAACGACGCGCAGGTCATACCCGCGCTGGTGGTGCCACCGTAGAAATGCACGGCGGGTTTCCCGTTCCAGGCGCTGGCGTCATACGTCGGCTTATTGACGGAGCCGTCAGTGGTAAAATTATTACCGCGCCCACTGCTATCGCTCCAGCCGTCCAGGGTGTCCCCATCACCGACGCCGGAGAGGGAATCGGCGCTCAGCCACAACACCAGTTCGCCTTTCACCGGCATCTGGGTGGGCGTCTTGGACATAACCCCGATATGCCCATCCGCAAAGGAGACGACAAATTTGTCGCTGTGGCGGGCATCGATATCGTCAAGGGTGTAGAGGACATTGTCGTAGGTGGCCAGGGCAGGCGGCCAATTCGGCTGCTCGACCGCCGCCGTGGCGGCATGTTGACCGTCCGCAGTCATGATTTCACCGGCAGGATCCTGGATGTCGCCGAGCGATCTACTGGAGAGGTCGGTGCTGTACACGTAGGCGTTGGCGACCTTCTTGCCCTTGGTGGGGCACATCAGGATGTTGCGGTCCACGTTGATCTCCGGCCAGACGTTCGACTCGTCCGGCAACACCTCATCGTGGTCCTGGGCGTACATGAGAATCGCCACGGCGATCTGCCGCTGGTTGTTCAGGCACGACGTTTGCCGGGCCTTCTCCCGCGCTTTCGCAAACACCGGGAAGAGAATCGCCGCAAGGATAGCGATAATGGCGATCACGACGAGCAGCTCAATGAGAGTAAAGCCTCGGGGCGCAGTCTTTGTACGCATGGTGCGCACCTCCTTTTATGATATTGAGTGGCCCTGCCGACACGGACGGAGCCCTCTGGTGGCCGCACAGGCTGCAGGCAGCAACCGCCTCGGTAATGACACCGTGAACCACTATCTGCATTTAATATCAGGCATGCCCTTGCGTCAAGCGACCTCCAACGTTACAACGCCACTGTTAAGTAACGTTGGTGCACCGCCTGCCGTCACCCGGTGTTGAGCGATGACAGCCTGCCCGGAGAACCGGCACACTCACCAGGGGTGAGGCATGACCTCGCGACGTCAACGAGCCGAACGCGCCAGTCGACGCATGCGAGGCAGATCAACCACTATGTATATTTTCTGCCGAACTGCTCTTGACGTCAACTGTCAGGAGCAGGTAAATTGTGTGACATGTTACAGGCGAGGGGGCAACTATGATCTCACTCCGCCAGCTTGCGCGCCTTGCCGGTGTCTCGCCAACGACGGCGTTGCGGGCCGTGCACCAGTCCGGCTATGTCGCCGAGGACACGCGCCAGCGCATTCTCGCGCTGGCCGAAGCGCACGGCTATGCGCCGCTGGTGCGCACGCCCGTCGGCACGGCGTCTCACCAGCCAACAATCGGGTGCACCGTGCCGGGACTGACATCGCCGGGCGAAAGGCACCTGCTCGAAGCACTGGAGCCGCATTGCCGGCAACACCGATTCTCCTGGCAACTCCGCTTTAACCACAACAAGCCGATGCTGACCCTGGATGCCTTACGCTACTTCGAAGCGCTGCCGGTCGACGGCATTGTCATCCACTCCGGGCACCTCACGCCGGTGCCGCGCGACGTGCTCCAACGCCTCCAATCGCACAACATCCCGGTCATTGCCTACGATTTCACCCCCGCTGACGTGCTGCTCGATCACGTGGGTATCGACGAGGACGCGGTGGGCGAGATGGCGGTGGACTACCTGTACGGTCTCGGCCACCGGCGCATCGCCATGTTCGGCTTTCTCTCCAAAGGCACTGCCGTCGGGAGACCGAAGGGCATTATGGACGCGCTGGCGCGACGCGGATTGCCGACGGATCTGTGCATCGACCATGACTATACCGATCTTGCGCGCGAATTTTCCGCGGTGGTCTGCTCCGAGACGCCGGCCACGGCCGTCATCGCGCAGGCCGACGATCTGGCGTACAAGGCGCTCAGTATCGTGCATCGCCTGGGCATTGATGTGCCCCACCGGCTCAGCGTGTTGGGGGTCGGCGGTGATCCATTCGCACCCTATCTGCTACCTCCGCTGACCACGCTGGCGCTACCGCGCGGCGAAATGGCCCAACGCATCGTCGAACTCTTGTTTGCGCGCATCACCCATCCTCTCGTGCCCACGGTCGACACGGTCAAGCGCATCGCCTTCACGCCGCACCTCATTCAGCGCGCCTCGTGCGCCCCGCCTTCCAGGCGAGCATAATATCGAGGGGGGCAGCAAGGCGCTGCCCCCCTTCTGTGGATATCCGACTTTCTAACGCGTTGGCTAAATAGCGTACCTGGCGCGCAGGCAAGCATCTACCCGCGACTGCTCTAGCGGGGTGAGTCCTCCGCCGTAGGGGGGCTTCCGACCTGATGCAGAGCATGAGGCGCACTCCCGTATCCGACGGCTGTGAGGACAAGAAGATTGCCGCTAATTTGTCACCACGCGCATCCAGTCGAATTTTGGAGCGTATGTTGCCGTCGGCAACACGTTGGCATTCGTCTGAAGGAACAGCATCGTCAGCGGATAGTTACCCAGGTCTGCGGTGAAGGAGGCCTTGGCAACACCGTTTACGAGCGTTTGATAGGTGTTGTAGTTAATGCGCGCGAACCCGAGCACCGTCCCGTCGACCATATCCGCCTTCGTGCCGCACTCTGCGCCGCCAGAGTACCTCCCCACGCCCGTCGTACTTGCGACGTTGCCATTCAGCGTCAATTTCTCACTGGTCGTGCGCGTGCTGTCCATGACGCCAAAGCCAAGGTAGGTATACTGACAGCAGCCATTCACCGGCCAGGCCGCCCAGTCTTTGAGGGACACTTCCAAGCGCTGTCCGATGAGTAGCGCCCGAGCCGGGAATACGGCAGCCTCGATGGCCCAGCCGCCATTCGCCTCGGGGATTTTAGGCGTAGCGTAGCCGTTAACAGCCACCCAGGTGTTGCTGGTCTTGTCATCGCCATAG
>JAGUZN010000360.1 GCA_020060775.1 Armatimonadota bacterium | reverse complement strand
GGGCGTGCTGCGTGCCTTCGGCGTAGACGTGGCCGCGCGCCCCGGCGAGCCAGACGCTGGTGCCGATGCCGATGGTGCGGTACCAGGGATCGTTGAGCAGCGGGGACAACTGGCCGGCGGAGCAGTAGGTGATGTTGCCCATGTTGGGCTCCAGGATGCCCAGATAGGTGTAGATGCGTTCCTCCGAGCAGTTCACCGCCACGTTGTAATTCTGGTAACAGTTGCGCGGGTTGACCATGATCGCCTGGTTGAGATCATGGATGGTGAAGTAGGTGCGGATCTCCCGCCGCGGGTATTCGTCGGTGCCGTAGGAGAGGGCGAAGAGTTGCAGTTCCTTGCCGGCCACCAGTTCCTCGATGACGTGGCCGCCGCCGTAGTGGAACTCGCCGACATCGTACATGTTGGCGGGGTCATGGTGGCGCAACTGGGTGGCGCCGAGGTAGGCATCGACTGCCGCAACGCCGCAATAGACCAGCACATCGTTGACCCAGGCCTCGGTCATGCGGATGCGCGGGGTGCTGTGGCCGAAATTAAGAAAACAGCCGGAGGAGCACATGGGCCCGAAGGTGGCAGTGGTGACCACATCCACCTGTTTGGCGGCTTCCTGCAGCCCGTGCTGATCGACGAATTCGATGATCTCTTCGGCGGTGAGCACGACGGCGCTGCCCGCCTCGATCTTGCGGTTGATCTCCTCGTAGGTGCGCAGGGTTTGCGGCGCGGCTTCGGTGACATGCATAGTGTTATCCTTCAACCCGTGGGCAGCGCACCTCGGCCTGCGCCGCCCGGGTTTCTGTAAGAAGCTGTCCGAACAGTCTCTGTTCGGTCTCGCTTGATCTTTGTGCGCCTGCTGGTCTTGGGGCTCCTCACCCTATCGGTCCTGTGGATAGCGCCTCGGAGCCCCGAAACCATCAGGCGCACAAATCTGCGGCGCGATCCACGAACAGATCCTGTCCGTACAGCTTCTAACAATACACAATTTTGTTCGGCACTTCAATAGATTGCGGGGACGAAGGGATGATATGAGGACTTGACAGGGGGCATGGCGTGAGTAATACTCATACCAGTAAGAATAGGAGACTGCCATGAAAGTGACCACCAAAGGGCAGGTGACCATCCCGATGGAAATCCGCGAGCAGTTGCAGATTCAGCCGGGGGCCGAGGTGGAGTTTGTCGTTGAAGGGGATGCTGTGAAGATGATCCCGATGAAACGGGCGCAACTGCATGGCCGGCGCATCGTCGAGCGCCTGCGCGGGAAAAGCACGGTGCGGATGTCCACCGATGAGATCATGGCGTTGACGCGAGGCGAGGCATGAGCGGTACGCTGGTGGACAGCAATGTGATCCTGGACATCGTCACGGATGATCCCGCCTGGTCGGCGTGGTCAGCCTCGGCGCTCGAACGGTGCGCCAATGAGGGGTTGCTCTACATCAATCCCCTCATCTACGCCGAGGTGTCCATCGGATTCACCACCATCGAGGAACTCGAAGCCGTCCTGCCCGATGCATCGTTCAGGCGACTGCCGTTACCGCTGGAAGCCGCGTTCCTTGCCGGCAAGGCGTTCCAGCATTACCGCCGGTGCGGTGGGCAGCGCCGTTCCACCCTGCCGGATTTCTTCATCGGCGCGCATGCCGCCGTTGCCGGTTTGCGCCTGCTCACGCGGGACGCCGCACGCTACCGCACCTATTTCCCGACTGTGTCACTCGTTGCACCATGACGCTCGATCTCCTGCGCCGCCTGCAGCATTTCCTGGCGAAGCTGTTTGGTTACCGCCGCCTCCACCGGCGTCAACAATCCCCCGGTACCGGCAACGTCATGTGGGTTGAAGAGGCGGTCTTCACGCAGCCATTTCGCCTCCTGGTGCAACAGGTAGGGCTGCGCGGTCATCGCCAGCAGGATGATCGCCACGGCATACACGGGCACCAGCGAACGGGCGACGGTGCCGCGGTAGAGGGCGTTGGAGGGCAGAGGTTGCGGGGCTGCGTGCCGGCGTTGACGCGCCCGCCGGATGAGCCAGCGCAGGAAGAGGCCGTTGCCGACAATGAACGTGCTGGACACCGTCACGAAAGCGATGTCGCGCAGCAAGAGCAATGTCTCGTCAGTCAGATACATGGTTGTTGCACTGAACAGCATCAGGATCAACAGTGCGATACCGGCACTGACACTCAGGAAGCAGAGGGTCCAGAGCAGCGTTTTCAGCACGCGCCATATCGGGTGCGGCGCTGCTGCTACCGGCACGCCGAGGTGGCGGCAGCGCCGGCGGATGTCGCGACTGGCGAGCATGCCGGGGAGCCAGACGAGCAGCATGCCCACGAGCGCAAGCTCGGCGAAAAAGCGCCAGCGCATGTAGGCGATGCCGTACTCCCGCCCGCCGATGGGCGAGTGCGTGTAGAGGTAGTAGAGTGCCAGCGGCGCGAGGATGCCCAGCCCGATGATGCGCGCCGAGGCCTGCCAGGAGGGCAGGAGCAGCAGCGGCGCGCTGGAGGCCGCGCGCAACTTGTAGAACCAGCAGGTTTGGGCGAGGAGGGCGGCCACCATGACCAGCACGAGCAGCAGCAGGACCATGCTGAGGCTGAACTGTTCCAGCAGCGCCATCTCATGCCGACGCGTCGGGGCGAGAGTTTCTACCGTATATGGGGGTGAATCGGACAGCCCTGCAAATACCGGCGCAAGGGATGCTGATACAGTAGATCCATGTCTTGCAAGGAGTTCACTCGATGTATGATCGGCCTGCCGATGTCGTTGCTCCTTGCGGATGCTCACCGGTGCAGTAAAGCGTACAACATCTGCGCGCACCCGGGCGGCGTTCTCATGCTCCCCGATGGAATCATATATCGCTGCCGTCCCCTCGCCAAGTAGCTGGGCTAACGAACGAGCCACGAGGATTTCAATCAGGCTGATGGCATGCTCGAGCATTTGCGACGGGACGATGTGCCAGGCTTCCAGCAAGGGCCTGGCTTCATCCACTCGCCCCTCGGCCACCAGGACACGCGCGCAGCCCAGCATTTTTCTTCCTAATGCACGCTGTGTGGCAAAGTTCGGATAGAGTCCACTCGCCATGATGTCGAAACGCTGCAGATAATCCTCAGTGAGGTGCGGCGGGGGGAGAACGGCGAGGCGGCGATCCAGCATCTCGCCCTTGTATTCGTGAATTGCCGGCTTGGCCAGCGCTTTTCGGAGTTCCGCCAGGCCCAGTGTGAGTAATCGGCGATCGTGCACTTCATCGCCCTGTGTTTTATTGTTACGCTCTTCACGTGAGGTGATCGCCGGCCTCAGATACAGGTAGGCGAGTTTATAGTTGTAGAGCGCGTTTTGCGGATCGATTTGCTCTCCCAGCTGCATGGCCTGCACAAACAGCTCGTGCTCGCTTCTCTCCCATTTAGAGAGACGCAACGGTTGCGAGAGATCGGACTTGTCAAACAGCACGCCGGTGTAATAGCCAAGAACCATGCGGCCGTCCGGCGTACCCTGGAACGGTTGCCAGAGGGCGAGCAGTTCCTCGGTGTTGATGGTTTTGTTTGGTATCAGCGCTAACTTCCGCTCGATCTCCTGCTGTTGCCGCCGCTGCCCGGGCATGCGCAGCACAGGAAACTGCGGCAGTGCCGGCATATACATCGCCTCACCCCTCCAGTCGTTCACGGTTCTATGTAGACCCACCAGGCGGGCGAAGCTGTTATAGCCGATGAAAATGGCCACCAGCACGGCGGCGGGGATGAGCACGGCCTGCACGAGTAGGCGGAGGCGGGCGCGCAGGGTCATGCGCCGCTTGTTGGCCTCCAGCAAATCGCCGGCCATTTCGAGCGGTTCACCGAAGGTTTCGAGCGCCTGGGCGCTGGCTTCCTCTTCCGTCATGCCCTCGGCCATGAGGCCGGCGGCGGTGACTTCGAGGTGATTGGTCAACTCGGCGCTGACATCGATCCGCAGTTCTGGATCGCCCTGTAACCCCGCGGTGGCTTGCTCGACAACCCGGGAAATACGTTCATCCATGGTGCTCACTCCTTTGCGTTTACCCGGCAGGTTGGAAGAGCACGGCCTGCATGGCGGCGGCGAAGGATTGCCATTCGGCCACCTTCTCCTTGACCAGCGCCCGGCCGGCGTGGGTGAGGGCGTAGTATTTACGCGGCTTGCCGAAGTCGCCTTCACGCCACTGGCTGGCAATCACCCCGGCGCCTTCCAGGCGGTGGAGGCAGGGGTAGAGGGTGCCTTCCTTCCAGCGGAATGCGCCGTCAGTGCGCTCGTTGACGACTTTGATGATCTCGTAGCCATACATCGCCCGTTCATCGAGCAGTTGCAGGATGATCGTCTCGACGGTGGCGCGCATGAGGTCGCTATCGAACGGCATCGGATTCCCTCCTCAGTACCTTGCGTCACAAAGTATAGTATACCTTGTGACACAAGGTGTCAAGAGGTGAGGTTATCTTTCAGCTCGCCTGCGAGTTCGCGCTTCGCGCATGGCACCCCTGCCGTCTACCGGCAACAGCATGGGCTGCCGGATGAGGCCCGCGAAGTGCTGGAGCAGTACGTGCTGCGATTGTTCGAACAGCTCGAGCAGCAACAACAACCCTGCTACGGCGGCATCTTTTACAGCCTGGCGGCGTGCTGGCATCGGCTGGAAACCGCGTACCGCGAGGCAGGTGACGATAAAAACCTGTGCCGGATCGCATTGTTCCAGTCGCGTGTCCGGGGATAAACGGTTGAGCGCTACCCGCGTCACCGGGCGTTGCAAGAGGAGTTCCGTGGGCTGTAGACAGGTAGTCCATGCCTGTTGAGACGATCCGGTATTGCCAGGCAAGACACAACGTGATGACCCGCTACAACTACCACGCTGCCTCTCTCCGCTCCTTGTAGAGAACGCCCATCGTCGCAGCAGGAGTCATGCCGGGTTTGGACAGAAATAAATAGTATCAGGCTGTCTCGCGTGACCGTGGGACAGCCCGCATCTTGCGGAGCAGGGCGTAGCCCCAAAGGAGGATTCATGTCCATCGTGCGTTTCCATGAGATCAAGCCGGCGGAAGCCTGCCGCTATGACGGCGTGTCGCTGGGGGAAGTGATGCTGCGCCTCGATCCGGGTGATACGCCCACCGCCCGCGCCAATACCTTGCGCGTGTTTCAGGGGGGCGGCGAAACGAACGTCGCCTGCGGCCTGGCCTACACCTTCGGCCTGCGTTCCGCCATCGTGACCGCGCTCGTCGATGACGTCGTCGGGCTCAATATCCGCAACCAACTCCGCCAGGCGGGCGTCGATACCGAACCGATCATCTGGTTCAACACGCGGCAGGATGGCTCGCCCTTTTCCACCGATCAGAAGGGCACCCTGATGAACGGCATCAACTTCACCTACAACGGCAAAGGCGTGCTGCCCTCGCATACCTGCTACTACCGGGCGCATACCCCGATTCGTGAGCTCAAACCCGGCGACATCGACTGGGCGCGCCTCTTCGGCACGCTGGGCGTGCGGGTCTTCAATACCGGTGGCATCTTCTCGGTGCTCTCGCCGACCTCCGCCGAGGTGGCGCTGGAAGCCGTGCAGCAGGCGAATGCCCATGGCGTCTTCGTCGCCGCCGACCTGAATTATCGCAGCAAAGTTGAGCCGGACAAGGCGCGCGCGCGCACGATCAACCAGCAACTCGCCCCGTACCTGGGCATGCTGGTGGGCAACGATTCGGACCTCGCCGATGCGCTGGGCTACGAAACCGCCAGTACCAAAGGGGAAACGTTCGAGACCTGGCTGTCGGCTTATCAGGAGACCGTGCGCCGGGTGGCGCGGGACTTCCCCAACCTCAGCCTCATTGGCACGCAGTGGCGCGGCGCGACCAATGCCGACACCATCAGCTGGGGTGCGGTGCTCTTTGACACCGCCGCTGACGCCATGCATGTCGCCACCGTGCGCCGTGACGTCCCCATCCTCGACCGCACCGGCGGCGGCGACTCCTTCACCTCCGGCGTGCTGGCCGCGCTCCTCAAGGGGCACACGCTCGACACCGCCGTCGAGTGGGGAGCCGCGCACGGCATCCTCGTGCAGGAAATCCCCGGCGACATCACCATGGTGACCGAGCGCGACGTGCTCGCCGAAGTCAAGCGCGCCCAGGCGGGCGGCGGCGTGAAGGCCTCGCGGTAACACCCGGCAGCGCCGGTCGCACCGCTGAACACCGAGCGAACCCATCGTAGGGGTCGGGACTGCCCGGCCCCCGTGGACACCGGAGCGCTACGGCATGTGCAGGGTGCGCACCCGTTGGAACTCGGTGACCAGGTCGTATTGCGCAACCGCCACCATCAGCAACGCCACCTCCGGCGTATCCAAAAAATCGCGCAGGTGCGGATGCCGCACCAGATAGCGCGAACGCAGCATTGATCGCACGGCCTCCTCAGCCTCGACCATGCGCCCGGTGATCGTCAATGCGCTGGCCGCCTGCAAATCCTGCGGGTAGTGTTGCCGCGAATCGATCAGCAGGGCGAGGCGCGGGTCAGCGGCCAGATTGCGGTACTTCCGGGTGGCGCGGCTCGTCGCAAAGCACAGGTAGCGCAGATCGTCGCTCATCGCGAAGACGACCAGATTGCCAAACGGCTGCCCATTGTACTGCGTGCACAGCACCGCCAAATGCTGCTCTTCACACAGTGTAACGATCTCTTGCACGAGCACCTCGGTATCCATCGCACTCCTCCTGCTCTTGCATCATATCGGCAAAAGCCCCCGCGTGCAACGGCCTGGATCGCCACACGATCCCACAGTAGAAGCGATGTTCACTATGCAAGCACACTATTGCCTGCTATATTATAGCAGTTGACCGATCACACCATGCACACGTGCAGCAGAGGAGGACGGCAATGGCCATGTCGGTGAGCAACGGGGCATCCATCTTTGCACATCCGGGTTGGGATGCAGCACAGGCCGGGCCGCTGCAGCCCGGAATTGCAGTCGCCGTCACTCCCGGCCCTGACCGCCTGGTGGATGCCCGGATACAGGCGGAAGCCTGTATTCCCGGCGAGCCTGCGGCGCGTCCGCCGTCCTGGACCCCCGCGTGGCGCGATGCCCTCCTGGACGGCATGGCGCATCTCCTCACCCATGTGCACATGCCTGGAGCCTGGTTTCCAACTCTGGGCCCCCCGCGTTTCGTGCACGGGCAATCGCAAGGCATCTGCGATCTGTTTGGCGCTGAAGTCGAAGCGATGGACGACGGCAACTACTTCGTGCATCCATTGCCGGCGGACCCTGAGATGATCTCCAGGGTGTTTCCCCGCGAACTACCCACTTCGCGCTATTGGGGTGCGGTGGAGTGGATCTGCTATGCCGCATCAGCGACCGAGGGGCGTGTGCAGTTCAGGAATCCGGTGATGACCGGGCCCTTTGATACCGCCAACTATCTGCTCGGCACCACCACATTGCTCGAATGGGTGTATACCGAAACGGACACACTGCATCGCCTGCTTGCGGTGATCACCGAGGTCATCATCGCTATGCTCACTCAGCTGCGGCAGGCAGCCGGCGGTCGCCTGCACGGCGACGCATTGTCCTGCATGCGCAACGCGTTGTGCCTGTGTTCCGAATGCCGGTCGCTGGTGTCCGCGGAGATCTACGAGGCGTTCGAAGCCCCCTATCTGGCGCGTATCGGGCATGCACTCGGACCCTATGGCATTCATTCCTGCGGCGGTTGGGAGCACACTGTGCCCAGCGCCCTGCGCGACCCGTACTTGCGTGCGATGAATGGTCAGATTCGCGAAAATGACCTGGCAGTGCTCTGCCGGGAGGCCGGCGGTGCTATCGTCCTGTCGATCGGTCCCAGCGTTAACCTGGATGAGAGGTACACCTGGCCTGATACCCATAGTTTCCTCGCCCACATCCTCGACGCCACCCCGCCGATACAACCACTGGAGATAACCTTGAGCGAAACCGATCTGCCGCTCTGGCGCGAGTTGCTGCGTGAACGGGGCGACAGATGCCGAACTGGTACATGACGCTATGCTCTCGCGGGATGGTGAGTCGCGCTGCGAAAGGGGACCGGGGCAAGATCGTCGAATCCATCATCGTATCGTTGCTGGAGAAAGCAAAACTGGGTGAGGGAGCGACACCATTCCGGTATGACAGAACAGGGTGCAAATCAACAACCGCATAAGCCGGTCACCATGCAGGAGATCGCCGATCGTTGCGGCGTGAATAAAAACACCGTCTCGCTCGCGTTACGCAGCGATCCTCGTGTTGCCGTGGCTACCGCACATAGGATACTGGCGGTGGCTGAAGAGATGGGCTATAACCCATTATATAATGACGCTGCCCGTCGTCTGGCCTTGCGCAAGAGCGGGAAGAGAATTATCAATCAGGTTGTCGCGCTCTTTTACGAGGGTAACTTCACGCATCATCGCTATTATGCGGAAATATTTGATGGGCTATCAGAAGTCTGCACACTAACGGATTTTCAGATTCTCCTCGTGCCGCGGTCGTTCGATGCCCAGGGCAAGCGTTTGATCCGGGAGTTTAAAACCCTGCCGCCGATCTTCAGCCGCGGTGACATTGATGGGGCCATCCTTATCGATGACATGCGCTTCAGCAAAGTGCCGCATCTCCTCTTCCGCGAACCCAGTTTCCGCGCGTGCCCCGTCATGTCGTTGCTCTGGCCGGCCCCCGGGTGCTCTTCCGTGCTGACCGATGACGAACAGGGCGGCTATCTGTCGGTAAGACACCTGCTGGCTCTCGGGCATCGCCATATCCTGCACTGTTGGGGACCTGAAAGCCATCTCGGGCACTATCTGGCGAAACAGCGGGTACTGGGCTATCGCCGTGCGTATCAGGAGGCCGGACTGGACCCTGAACAATATCTCCACGCTACAGTGGTTGAGCCGTATCTGTCTGCGTACGAAAATGTCGCACGGCGTATACAGGATGCCTGTCGGCAGGGAGTTCCCTTTACCGCGGTGCTCGCGCAGAACGATACTGGCGCCGGCTATGCCCGCCAGGCGCTGGCCGAATTGGGGTTGCGCGTGCCGCAGGATGTGAGCCTGATCGGCTTCGATGATACCGAGCCACTGCTGGATGACGCGAGGCAGAACATGCTAACCACCGTGCATCTTCCGCTGGTTGATGTCGGGCGTGAGGGCGCCAAACTGCTGCTTGGCCGCATACGGGGCGAGATTGCTGAAGATACCAGCATCACGTTGCCGGTCGAGTTGATCGTTCGTGGCTCCACCGGTCCGCCCGCCCGTTAACCTTCATCGTACCCCCAGCAATGCGTGAGTGTTGATAGCATAAATATCTTTCCGCTACTATTGACATCCAGAGAGACTGGTCGTATTATGAAATACGACCGGTCGTATTTGGAGGACTCACCGGTCGAAGCGCTGTGTCGCTCGCCCGCACGCATTCAAGTGAAAGGAGAATACTTCCGTGAGAAACGAGTTCCCCTCCCGCCAGATCGTGCACCAACGTGGCTTCACGTTAATCGAGCTCCTCGTCGTCATTGCCATCATAGCTATTCTGGCCGCCATTCTCTTCCCTGTATTCGCCAAGGCGCGGGAAAAAGCTCGGCAATCGAGCTGCCTGAACAACCAGCGGCAGATCGCCGTGGCCATCCTCATGTGGGTACAGGACCACGACGAAGTGCTCCCCGACCACAGCAATATCTGGCCGGAGATCAACGTGGACCGCAACATCCTCATGTGTCCCACCAAGGGCAAAAAGGTCGCCAACGCCTACGTCTACAACAGTTGGGTGAGCAGCGATGCACTGGGCGATCTGCAACAACCGGCGGCCACCATGCTCATCTGCGACGGCCAGCATGCCGCCACGACCACGCCGCTCACCTACGACAACGTCGCCTACTACGGCGAGGATATCGACTACCGGCACAGCACCGCCACCGTCTGCGCCTTCCTGGATGGGCACGTGGCCGTGGAGAAGAATCTGGTGCTACCCAACCAGAGTGGGTTGAAGGTCTGGTTGGATTCGGAAGACGGACTGGACGTCACCAGCGCGGCGACCACCTGGCTGGACCGCAGCGGGAATGGCAGCAACGCGATTGGCTACGTCGGCGGCTCTGGTTACACAGGGGGTAAGCCTTCAGTCTACGCCCATCCGGCGACGCTGCCGTACCCGGTCATTCGCTGTGGCTCGAAAGGCAACCAGGGGGCGGGCAGCGTGCTGTGCGGCACCTTCCCCAAGTCCGATGCCGCCGACATGACGATTTTTTGCGTGACAGCCCACAACATCCAGATGACCTCCGCCTACGGCGCCTTCAACGGCACGTACTACATCTACTGGGATGGCCTGGCGGACGCGACGGACGGCATGTACTACGACTCCAACTACGATGATCCGACCACCCGGTTTGCCGCGAAATCCGTCTATGTCTACAATCGTCCCCGGCATAAGGATAAGTTCTGGTTGCTGGCCCAGCAATTACACGCCGGCACCGGCACGGTCTACTACAACAGCCTGGCCTCAAAAACGTTCAGTCCGCCGACCTGGCAGGAGGCCCTCACCGGCTGCGGGGCGATGAACAACACCGGCGCCACCT
>JAGUZN010000219.1 GCA_020060775.1 Armatimonadota bacterium | reverse complement strand
TCCTCATCGAGCGCCTGGTACGGGTCACAGGTGAAGGAAAGGAGCACCTGCTCTTTCACCCCCTGCACCGAGAGCTGCTCGGAATCCCTCCGCAGGTTCGCCCAGAAATCGCCGGCGCGCGGCTGCGGCTGGTAGAACGCTGCCCGGTCCATATGCAATATTGCCGGGGCATAGCAGTAGACGCAGCCGTGATCGCACCCGCGATACACGTTATACGCCCACTTCGCATACTCCCCCGCCTTCCCCTTCGGCTGGTAAATCAACGATGGCATTGACCTCGCTCCTCTCCGTCCACCCCCTTTAGCCTTCACCCCTACAGATGCACGATCTCCAACCCCGGCACGCGCCGGGCAATCTCCTCAGCCACGAATCGCCGGTGACAGCGCTGGTAATCCGCCTCTGCGCACAGCAACACAACTGGTGTGCCGCCGTATGCCTTGTACCAAAAGGCAAAACCAACCAACCAATCATCCGCGCCGGGGAGCTTATCCCAGTGATCAGCCGTGCCATTCGTGCCGTTGCCGAGTGCTCCCCGCCAGCGATAGCGATCACCAAGACGTGCCTTCAGGCCAGGCAAGCAATACGCCTGATGCCAACCCGTGGGGGAGCGTCGCACATCAACGATTTTCGCCCCCTCCGGAAGCATGGCAAAAAACGCCTCCGGCTTCCGGTTCCCGTAGCCGATCGTATACAGCGTGCGTGCACTCATCGACGAGCCCTCCCCTTCCGTTGCAGCGCCCGCCCCCGAGCGCGCGCCGCGCGCAGCGCCTCTTTCGTCGGGCTCTCGACCGGTGGGTAATGCTCCACCCCTTTCAACTCCGGCTGGGGCAACGTCGGCACCCGTCGCAACCCCGGCAACACTCCACCCGTCGCCGCCATGGCGAGCATCAGGTTCAACCATACATCATGCGGATAACGTCTCACCTCTTCTCCTCCCGACTCGTCACCAGCGCCGGACACGAGCACTCGCCGTGCCGCCGCACAAAGGCGTCATACGACGCATATTCCCGCCCGCACGTCTTGCACATATGCCGCAGCCGCCCCTCCGGCTCACCCTGCGGCCGACACCGGGCAAGCATCATCGACCCCAGCCGCAACTCCCCGCTCTTCGCCACCACCAGATTCGACTGCATCAATCTCTCCTCTCTCGTGACATCCGTGACGACGGTCGGACCGCCGGCGTCTCGCCGGCCACCTTCACACCTTCACACTGCGCAATGTCGCCTTCCGGCCCGGGAAAACCCGCGAACATCTCCGGGCAATGCTCCTGAAAATGCATCAGCGCAAACGCGCCCCAGGCCACCGCCGCCAGATGGTCGTCCGAGCGATCACCGGCCGAAAAATCGTTCAAGTGCTTTAGCATGTGGTTGATCACCACCCCCGCCTTCTGGCCGCGTTCCCAATTCCGCTCGCCGTGTTTCTCGGCGCCAACGGCATACCGCCGCGCCAGCCGGCGCAGGCCCACGGGACTGATCAGGTCATACCGCTCGGTCATCACCGACCTGGTCGACCCCGTCCCGCTCTCATCAATCAACGGCTCATGCTCGTGCTCTCGTGTCATCGCGTTCCTCCCCTACCCCCTTTCACCATCTCAACCGTGATCTCGCGGCGCTTATCCCAGGCGTCAACGATCACGCAAGGCCCCGCCTCGATGTCAAACCACCGGCGGAAGCGCGGCCAATTCAGCAGCCGGCAGAACTCCTCCATCTCCATCGAGACCGCTTCCCAGAAAATATTGCCAACCCAGGAGCCGCGGCCGTGATGGGTGAATCGCTTGCCGCCGATCCGCACGGCGCCTTCCAGGAAGACCAGCTTCGGCCCCCAATCGGCGTACTGCGAGGCCAATTCAATCTCGTCCGTGTGGCAGGCCCAGAGGCGACCGCTCATCCGCCCCTGCTCGTCATTGCAGCACAGCATCACGCTGATCAGCTCACGCGCCATCATCGCTTCCCTTTCTTCTCCGACTGCATGTCGGGCGTTTCAATCCGTGGCCCCTCCCGCAATCTCCGCTCCCGCAGTTCGACGATCGCCTCGCGGTACAGCGCGCAGGCCGGGCTGTCACGACGGCGCGTTTCGCCGCAGTGGGGGCTGTGCTTGGCCCGGCAGGAAAACTCCGCGCTCGTCGCCTGCCGATCATGCCAGGGGCAGCCGCCGCATACCGGGTCGAAATCATGCGGCAGCGGCAGGCACGTGCCGAAGACCACGGTCACGCTTTCATACCGGCGCTCCAGCGAGCGCACGTACGCCGGACACGACGGATCGGTGCACCATGGCATCAGCGGCCGCGGCCCCTTCCCCGTCAACCCGCTTTGCCGGCACGTCGACTGCAAATTAAACATGCTCATCTGCCCGGCCATCACGCCACCTCCGCAAACAGGCTCATCTGTACAGATCTCAACCTGGCGATGATCTCCTTGACGACGGGCACGGCCTGCGTCGCAGTGACGTGCTCTCCCAGGTTGTAGTGCGGCGCGCTCCAACGCTCGACGATCTCGGTCAGGCAATGCACAATGGCGTCCTGGCGCCGCGTGAATAACTGACCATGCAGCGTGATCGGGCCGGTGGTGCCATAATCTTTGCCGTGGACAGAAGGGTAAGCGCGCCACCCATCGGCATACACGTCGAACACCAGCGCGACGCAGACGCGGAGTGACCGCGTGATCTCAAACCACTCGTACTCGATCCCGGTCACGAACACACCATGCACGTTCACCTGCGGATGCAACGCCGCGTAATTGATGCCCTTGCCCCCGCGGTGCAGGAAATAGCTCTCGGCGGCGATCAACCCATGCACCAGCGCCGCGGTGGCCGCGTCCATCGCGATGTGTTGAAACCGCAACCGAAACTGCCATCGCGTCAATCGATCCAGCAGGTGCCGGGCAACAAACGGACACATCGCCTGGTCGCGCGGCACCTTACACCGCTGGCACTCCTGCAGCATCATGATTGCCTCCTCTCGCGCTCTCTGATCTCAAACCCAGCCTCCCGCCAGCTCGCGACCGCCTCCGCCGGCACATCGCGCAGGTAACAGCTATGCCGCCCGTTGTAGAGCACCTCGGCCAGCCGCAGGGCAACCGCCGACGCGGCCTCCGCCGGACCTGCCTCGCCAATTCCTCCCGCCGTCGCCGCCGCCGACGCCGCGCGCGCCACCAAAAATTTTTCACTATCTCCATCGTTGGGGGTCACCGCCGCCGGCGCCGCCGCAGGCTCGGCCGAAAAATCGAAATCAAAGAGCGTCCGCTGGCTCGGTTGCGCCGCCGAGGCTGGCCTTTCGTCCACGCAAGCGGCAGGCAGGCCGTCGAGCAGCCCTTTCCAGACGGCCGACGCGCGCAGCAGGCCGTCCTCCTCCCAGCCAGCGCTCACATACGTGCCCTGGTCGCTGATCACCGTCCCCTGCACCAGCTGCCGGCTGCGCGGGCTCGGAAACACAATCGCCGTCCCGGCCGGAATCGTCATCGTCACAACGCTCATCCGTACACCTCGTCGAACATGCTAATCTGCCGGCCGCGCGCTGCAGCAGGGTTCAGCCACAGTGTCTCGATCCGTGGCAATGCCTGATCGGCGCGCGTCTGCCTGCAGGTCTGACGCCAATCGCCGTAAAGTTCGTCGTACAGCGGACACGCATACCCTGAAATGATCACGCTGCCGGGGACCTGGTGCAGCAGCTCGGCCAGGGCGATGTGCTGCGCGTCGGTCATCTCGTCTCGATAATCATGCTGCGCGTCCGCCCGGGTAGAAAGAACGTACGGGGGATCGCAATAGATCAGCGCATCATCCGTGGCATGCTGGCTGATCACCTCCAGCGCGTTGCGGTTCTCAATCACCACCCCTTGCAGCCTGGCGGTGAAGACCTGCAGGTAGTCATGGTAATGAGCCCAGTCATGCGCCGGCGTCGTCCCCGTCCTGGTGCAGTTCGCGCGAAATCCCGTACCAGTTCGCCATTGACTTGCCCGGGTCCGCATGCCCTTCGCGCGTTTCGTGTGCACGCCGTTGCTCCCGAATCCCATAAACGCCTTCACGATCGTCCGCCGCGCCTGCTCGATCGGATCATCCGCCGGCAGGTATGCCTCCAGAAACTCTTCGCGGGCAAACGGCGTCAGCCGCAGCAATCCCTCGAGATCTTTCGCTTTGGCTGGATCACGCAGCACACGAAAGACATTCACCACCTCGCCGTCGATATCGTTGTACACCTCCGCGTACGTCCGCGCCTTTTGCATCAGCACGCTCGCCGCGCCGCCATAGGGCTCGACATAAATCCGATGGGGAGGGAAGTGAGCAATCACCCATGGTGCGAGCCGCCACTTTCCGCCGTGATAACGTAATACCGGTCGTGACATCACGCTCGCACCCCCTTGCTCAATATCCGCCGCCCGCCCGGCGACTGGCTGCTGGCCGCCCCCTGCGCCCCGTCCGGAATGTCGTCGATCGAGCGCGGCCCCAGGAAGATCAGCAGCGCCGCCAGCCCGTACACGAACAGGTCCCAGGCTTCGTTCCGGATCCCCGAGCGCTTCGGCACCCAGGCGTTATACGTCACGCCGCGGCTGATGCGCTTCACCCGCTTCTCCGCGGTGAGCATCGCGAAATACCCCTCGTCATACATGCGCGGGGTAATGCCGTCGCCCAGCGTCGGATCCATCGGCCAGTGACAGAATCCTGCGCCGACGTGCGCCAACTTTAGACGGTTGTACAGCGCATCCTTGGCCGCGATCGTCCCCAGCGCGAAGATCGGCGTCTTGATCCCCTGCTTATCGACCATGCCCATGCGCCCCACCACCGGCGCATGCCACTCCGAGCCGCCGCGAATGGCGTACACCTCCGGCTCGCGCTCGCGGGTGTAGGCGTAGACCTGGTCGGGGTAATGCCCCATGGCATCCCAGACCGTGCGGCTCACGCGCAGGATAGCACCGTCCTCGCGCTGCCAGAACTTGTGGCGCAGCCCCTCGACGGTGGCCAGCAGCTCCGCGTCGTCCGGGTGGCCGTAGATCACCCCGTACTGGATGCCCCAGCTTTCCTGCCCACGCCCCCAGCCACGCACCTCGAACTCCACACGGTCATCCTGCGTGTCGAGCGCCAGCGTCAGCAGCTTCACCCCGGCCGGCACGTCCGCGTGGTACCAGTGACGCTGCGGGTTGTCCAGCCGCGTGAAATGGTTCTCCGGCAGCGTCTCGCCCTTTTCCTCGTACGTCTGCCCCAGCACGGTGTTGATGAACACCCGGTACTTCTCCGGAGCCCCGCGCTGCAGGTCGGCCATGGCCCGCTCGAACTTCTGCTGGATCGCCGCCCAATCGGTGAGCAAGCTGGTCATCGCCGAAGTGTGGAACGAGCGATACTCGGCCCCCGGGTTGCTCGCGATCCATCGGCCTTCCTGCGCCTTCCATTCCCGCTCGCCGTGCACCGTGCCGCAGTGGCGGCAGGTGTAGGTCAGCGACTCCTTGTCGAAGCGGTCGTCGAACCCCACCACCTGGTAGCCGCCGCAGCTCGGGCACGGGTAGTGCCACTGCTCCTGCGTGCCGGCCAGGTACATCGGTTCGATCTGGCTCGACTCCGTATTCAGCGGGGTCGAGGTGACGAACGTCTTCCGCCGGGTGAACGTCTGCTGGCGGTCAAGCGCCAGCGCAAAGGGATCGCCCTGCTTGTTGGCGCTCCGGATCCACGCGTCAAACTCGTCGCAGATCACCACCGGACCCGACCAGGACCGCAGGTTGTTCCCCGAGCTGGAGATCAATATCGAGATGCCGCCGCCCGGGAACTCCTTCGATTCGATGGTGTTCTCCGCGTCGCGGCTCTTCCGGTCGCTGATCAACCCTTGCAGGCACGGCGTGTCGCGCAGCATCGTGCCCAGCTTCTTCAGCGAGAACACCCGGCGCAGGTGCTGGTCGGGCAGGATCACCAGGATCTGCCGCGGGTCATCGATCATATGGTGGCCGATGATATTGCAGATCATCTGCGTCTTCGACTGCTGCGCCGACGACATCCAGCAAAGCAGCTCGTTGTACCGCGTCCAGGGGATCGCCTCCGGCCGCGCCGGATCGTCCGTCATTACCCAGAGCACCTGGTCGGGCGCGTCCGAGTAGGCGCGGGCGAGCTCGACGGCATGCGGCACGCGCTCCCAGCGCCAGCGTGCATTCCCCTCGTTGCTCTCATCCGCCGACAGGTAGCGCTCCTGCGCCGCCCACTCGTGCAGCATGCGGCTGCTCTTCGGCGCCCAGAGGGCCGAGAGTTCCGCCGCCAGCCGCTGCACCGGGGTGAGCGCCTTATTCCGCCGGCGTCGGCGCGACGGCCTTGCGACCGCGTCTGCGTTTAGGTTTCGGATCGGCATACTGTAACTCACTGCACAACTCGTCGATGGCCTGGCGGATAGTCCGCGCATTGTCCACGGGATTGCCCGGCAGCCGCGGCAGCAGGCGGTCCTCGATCTGGTACAACTTCTGTTTCGCGTTGCTGATCATCGGGGCGAACACGTCCCGGATGTCGTCGATGTGAATGTACGTGGCCTTCAGAATGGCCAGCTCCATCTCCTCGCGCTCCGCCTGCGCCAGCGCCCGGCGCAACGCCGCCGCCTGCATCGCCGTCTGCGACCCGCTCGCCTCCGCCGGC
>JAGUZN010000318.1 GCA_020060775.1 Armatimonadota bacterium | reverse complement strand
TCTATCTCACCACCGGTGCTGCCTCCGGGGGCGCAGGTCCGCTCGGACTACTGTTGACCGGCGCGCTGATGGCCGTGCTGCTGTGGATCGCCCAGGTGGCGCTCATCACCGGCGCGCTGCTCGGCTTCCGTGCCACCGAGTGGACACCCTTCCGCGCGCTCGCCTGGCTCATCGGCGGCAACAGCATCGGCGGCGATCCCACGCAGGTGATGCTGCTCTTCGTCGTCGCCTCCGTGCTGTTGATGACGACCTTCCTCAGCCTGCTGCGCATCTTCCCCTGGCTCGCCGGCTATCACGCCGCCGAACACCAGACGGTGAATGCCATCGAGGCAGGCGAGCCGCTCACCCTCGACGCGGTGGCGAAGATGCCGCGCGTGCATCCGCGCTGCGGCACCAACCTGGGCGCGCTCATGGGCCTCGGCTACCTGGGGGTCGCCATACTCGCCATGGCCCTCTCGCTCGAGGCCGGACGCCAGCATATCGAGGTCGTCGCCACGCTGGCGCTGTGGAGCGTGCTGGCGGTGGTCATTTCCTGGAAACGACTCGGCGCGTGGATGCAGACGGTGTTCACCACGCGCACAGCCACCCCGCGGGAGATCGCCAGCGGTATCAAAGCGGGCACGGAAGTGCTGGGGCGCGCGCGCCTTGTGCTCACCCCCCCCACGCCGTTCATGCGCATCTGGCACATGGGGCTGTTGCAGGTTGCCATGGGGCTCATGCTCACCGGGTGGCTGCTCGACTTCCTGACAGCACCCCTAGACGCCTGGTGGCAATCCCTGGTAAAGTAACAGTACAGACGTCCGATTCCGTTGCACGACGCCCTCGTTCCGGGGGCGATTCTTTTTCTGGAGATCGTTGGAGATAGTTACACGGCATGATTAAACAAGTGCTCATCGACGCGCTCGCCAAAGCAGCGCAGCAGGCGCATGCGGCAAACGCGCTGACTTATGAAACGCTGCCGGAATTCACGGTAGAGCGCCCGGCCAACGCGGCGTTCGGCGATTTCTCCGCCAACCTCGCCATGGTGCTGGCCAGCGCCGCCAAGCGCCCGCCCCGCCAGGTGGCGCAGGCACTGCTGGAACACCTGTCGCTGCCCGATGACCTGCTCGAACGCGTGGAAATTGCCGGCCCCGGCTTCATCAACCTCTACCTCAAGCCGGTGTGGCTGCACGAGGTGGTGCAGGAGATCCACCGCCAGGGCGAGGCGTATGGGCGCAGCCAGCGCGGGCAGGGCAAGAAAGTGCTCGCCGAATTCGTCAGCGCCAACCCCAACGGCCCGCTGAGCATTCCGCACGGGCGCGGCGCCATCATCGGCGACGTGCTGTGCAGCGTGCTGGCCGCCGCCGGCTTCGCCGTGTCGCGCGAGTTCTATGTGAACGATGCCGCCACCAGCAGCCAGATGGTACGCTTTGGCGAGAGCCTGGTCGTGCGCTACCTGCAGGAGTTCGGCAAGGAGATCGAATTCCCCGAGGATGGCTATCACGGCGAGTACGTGATCGACTTCGCCCGCCGCATCAAGGCGCGCGACGGCGACCGCTACCTGCAGATGCCCGCCGCCGACCGCCTGGAACTCTTCACCAACATGGGCAAGGATGCCATGATCGAGTGGCAGCGCGAGGTGCTCGCCAATTTCGGAGTCGAGTTCGACACCTGGTTCCGCGAGAGCGCGCTCTTCAAGAACAACGAGGTGCAGAAGGGTATCGATGCGCTGGCCGAGCGCGGAGAAACCTACCAGTCCGAGGGCGCGACCTGGCTCGCCTCCACGAAATACGGCGATGACAAGGATCGCCCGCTGGTGCGCACCAACGGCAAGCCGACCTACCTCGCCTCCGACGTGGCCTACCACCGCAACAAATTCGAACGCGGGTTCGATATCCTCATCGACATCTGGGGCCCCGACCACCACGGCTACATCGCGCGCACCAAGGCGTCGATGGCCGCGCTGGGCTACGATCCCGAGCGCGTGCATATCCTCATCTACCAGGTCGTGCGCCTCATGCGCAACGGCGAATTCGTGATGGGCGGCAAGCGCAAGGGCGACATCATCCTGCTCTCCGAACTCATCGAGCAGGTCGGCAAGGATGCCGCGCGCTTCTTCTTCCTGCTGCGCAGCTCCGACAGCGACCTCAACTTCGACCTCGACCTGGCCGTGCAGGAATCGCCCGACAACCCGGTTTACTACGTGCAGTACGCGCACGCGCGCATCGCCAGCATCCTGCGCACTGCCGAGGAGAAGGGGGTCGCCCTGCCGGAGATCGGCGAGGTGGACCTGTCGCCACTCGGCGAGGAGGCGGAAATCAGCCTCATCCGCCGGCTAGCCGAATTTCCCGAGGAGATCATCACCGCCGCCGAGCTCTACGAGCCGCACCGCATGCCGCGCTACGCGCAGGACCTCGCCCGCGAGTTCCACGTCTTCTACGACCGTTGCCCGGTGCTCAAGGAGGGCGTGGATCCGCACGTGCGCGATGCCCGCCTCATGCTCGTGCGCGCCGCCAAAATCACCCTGCGCAACGTCCTCACCCTCATCGGCGTCAGCGCCCCCGAGCGCATGTGAGGGCAACCGCAACCATCGATTCAGGCGGAGTGGGGAGCAACGTACATCGTGCTCCCCACTCCGCCTTTTTTAGATAGTCCGCGTTTCGCGGTTGGCGTATGGCGTTTGGGTAGGAGACTGTACGCCAATACAAGGGCATGGATCATAATACGGGAGATACTGCCTTTTGCATCACAGCATGCATTGGGCAGGATTTGAACCGTTGACGAGCGAATAGTGCCGGTGGTTGCTCCATCCCGTTCGCCCATCCAATAGCCCAAAGGCGAAGTTGATAAAGAATATATAACCTATCCCATATTATGAGCATGGTATCGCATTCAGGAGGATGATATGCCGATGTTGCCAGAGAAGTGGGATAACTGGGTGCTGATATATTCGGTAGGTACCCTGTTGTTAGTTAGGACTACCCTCCATTCAGGCCCAGGTGACTGGGCCTTACCGCTGTTAGTCGTGACTATTTGGCTGTTGGCGCAGCATGAGAGTCTGTTCCTTGGCCGGTGTCTACAACGATCTCCAGATGCCATACTGTCAGCGATTTTTCAACTCGCTGCTTTGCTTGTTGCCTATATCATCGCTGTTTCAGAGAGTATGCCATTAACGGCATACTCTCCTGTGTTATTATTTCTTATTATCTCCTATGTATTCGCTATGAGAGTTGAAAGTGATTTTGATGGTCCACTTGCGTATTTTAGCCGGGAGTCGATATTCATTACTTGTTTTGGCATCTTTTTACTGTTCGCCATTCTGAAATATTCCAGCACGAGCTGGGGAATTGTGCTCGTTTTCCATCTGACGCTACACTCACTCACGATTGCACGGAATATGCGCTTGCATGTACTGCGCACAGATGGACCTATTGAGACAGATAAGCACGTCGTCTGGAAATACGACATTGGGTTTCGTGAGGAAAGAGGGGTGTCCGCCCTAAAGGCGGTAAGCCGCCTGCCGTCAAGCGTCTTGGGCATAGTAGCCATAGCAGTTGACCTAGCAGTAGTATTCCTCCAAGCAAAGCTTGGCTAACTGCTCAAGGGAAGAGTGCTTCAGAGCTGCTGGAGGATGGTGGGAGTAGGGGCGCACCCGCGCGGGGCATCCAACCGGAGCGCGATCGTGCTCTGCTTCCGCACGGCGTTACGAGCCCACCTCCTTGGAACCTGGAACTCGTAACCCATCCCCCTACCGGATGAACTTTATATCGAGTTCGTGCTGGGTGATGTTCATGGCGAGCAGGCGGCAGCGTCCCGCCGGCACCCAGCAAGTGCACCTGGGGTTTTTCACTATGCTCTTTGAGGGCACTCCCGAGAATATCAGGAAGTGGAAAACGATTTTAATAGTAAAATTGAGCGGGAAAAGAGCATATTGAGCGGTGGCCCGTTCCTGATGTGAGATGCTCAGGCCTCCCCGGCACACCGGAGAGGCATCCACCATCGTGATCATGCCATGCATCGCAGGGATGCGGAAGAGGCACCCACGATACGCGCGCCCCAGAACGTATAGGCAAAAGGAGATCACACCATGCGACGATCAGGTCAATTCATCTGGGGCAGTGTGTTGCTGTTATTCCTGCTGACGCAGCATGGGGTGTGTGCCACAGCAATGACCACCTTTACGCCTGATGGGGATGATCCCCTGGGGATTACGGCCTGGGCGAAAGGGATGCCCGTTGAGCGGCAGCCGCGTGTGCTGGCATTACTGGCCAAGGCGTGCCTGTCTGATGGACAGGATCTGGCGATCGCACTGCACAGCACGCTTGATGTCATGCCGTATGAGACCTACTATAACTGCACGGGAGGGGATGATGTCATTGAATCGGCCCTCAAAGAGGGGACGTATGACGCGTTGCTCGTGCACGGCCTCACCCCCGACGGCCTACGCCCGTCACTGCAGCAGGTGATTGTCGAGCGAGTAGAGGCGGGCATGGGTCTGGTGTGGCTTCGGCAGGGGCGGCGGGACAGCGGCAAATCCGATAACTCTCCGCTGGGCAGCATATTGCCCCTGCGCATCACGGCCGGAGGCATGAAAGGTCTGATTACCGACCCGTACCGGCACACGCGCGAGCACCTGCTCGCTCAGGCTGTGCCCGCCCAGGGATGGAAGATTGCCACGCTGAATGCCACGCCGGTTGCTATCCGCGATGAGGAGGTATTGGTGAAGTCCGGCGACCTGCCCATCGTTGCCACGCGGCAGGTTGGTAAGGGACGCGTCGTTGCCGCCTATTGGGGCATGACCTGGTCGCTGTCGCAACACGGATTCCATTCAGAATTATTCACCGGCCAGCCGGCCGTCTCCCGTTTCCTGACTCCGCCCAACACCGATGAAGAATACGGCATGCTCGCAACCTTCGTATGCTGGGCGGCGGGTCGCCTCCCGGATCAGGCACCAGTTGATGCCGCATGGCAGGATGGCGTACTCACGTTGCGGCGGCGTGCGCAGCATACCCAGGCTGTTGCCGTGAAGGTGCGCGTGCGCGATGCCTGGGGCAATCCGGTCGTTGAACGCTCTTATCGCTTGCCTGATGCGCGCGCCACGTTCGCGCTGCCCCTGGCCGTGCAAGGCAGCCTTCGCGTCGATCTCTGGTCCTACGACGGCAGTGGCGGTCTCATCGCCTGGCAGACGCGCCGCATTGATGCTCCAGTGGGAATGGAGGTGACGCTCGCGTTGCCGGAAGATCTCTCCCGTCAACAGTCGAGTATTCCCCTGACGCTGACGCTGGATAATCAACGCGACAGTAAGCGCACAGGACGCGTGCTTGCCGAGGTGGCGGATACCTGGGGACGCTTGCTCGGACGCAGCCAAACGGGCTTCACCCTCCCGCCGCAGGCGCGGCAGGACGTGTCTATCGCTCTGCCGATCACACTCACTCCCATTGAGACACGATTATGCAACATCAAGGTGTGCGTGTATGAAGGGGATACGCTGGTGCAAACGTTGCGCGCCCAACCCTGCGTCAAGCAGCCGACAGAGGTGCGTGAAGTCCTGTTCGGCACGACGGATGGATCAGATTGGATACAGATGAACCGCTCGTCGGTGTACGGCAAAGCCTTTCAGGAGAACGGACTCACGCTCATCACCACCTGGGATGGCTCGGAAAACGAACTGCGCATCAACGCGGAGCGCAATACGATCCCACTGGTGAACCAGCTTGAACCCTACCTCGGGCCGGTGCTGAACTGGTGGGTCGACAAGCCGATGGCGATGAAGCCGTCCTTGTGCGATCCGGCGTACGTGCAGACGATGCTGTCATCGCACACTGCGACCGCAAAAGCGTTCTCACGCTATTCGCCGCATGTGTACCATATCATTGATGAGCCATATATCGCCCCCTATGGCATGGATGTCGATTTCTCCGAGCACGCCGTCGCCGCATTCCGTGCCTCCCTGGCGAAGCAGTATCGCACAGTCGATGCCATGAACGTGCAACTGGGAACCAACTATACCGATTGGGCAGAGGTCACTCCCATACCACTGGCTGATGCCGTCAAGCAGGAGCAGATTCCACTGTGGGTGGTATTCCGCAAGTTTATCGGCGAACAGTTTTGCGAGTACTTCGGCCAACACGCCGATCTGGTCAAACGGTATGATCCGACGGCAACGATCGGCATCAATATGGATAACAACGGACCCTTTTCCGGTGTGGACCCCTACCTCTTCGGTAAGCGGATGGGCTATCTTTCCGGCTATCCGACTCGCGAGATGCAGGAAGACCTCTTGCTGATTCGCAGTTGCGCTCCACTATTTCAATCCTGGGTCAGTTATACCGACAGTGCCTTGCCTGAAGCGAAAAGCAGTTACGCCTGGGAGACCTGGTACTCCCTGCTTCAAGGTGCGAGCGGGGTGATGTACTTTATCGACCGCGCGGCCACCGGGGAATTTAACAAGTGGGCCCTGTTCGACAATGTCCAGCAGCCCAATGAGAAAGGCCAGGCGATCGCCCGCGTCGTGCGGCAGGCACGCCAGTCGGTGACGGGTTTGCTACCGCATGCCGCACCGGTGTGCGACGGCATCGCCATCGTCTACTCGCCATCGAGCAATCTGCTGCGATGTGCGCTGGACAAACAGCATGATAGCGGACAACGCTTTCACGATCCCGCTTATGCGAACAATGAGTATGGGATGCGCCCGAATCATCGCCGAAGCCACTGCGAGCACTCGTTCGTGGAACTCCTGACGAGTATGGGCTATCATATCGAATATCTGCCTGATGAGGAGATATCCGGTGAAACGTTGCAGCAGTATCGGACCGTCTTCCTCGCATCGACCGTCTCCCTGCATCCGGACGCGGTCAGGGCGTTGGAGCAGTTCGCACAGCAGGGAGGAATACTCATCGCAGACTGGCTGGCAGGCCATGCCAACACCAGTGGAAACGAGGACACAGCAATACGTGAGCAGTGTTCGCGGCTGTTCGGCATAGAGCGTCGCCCGCTATCCGAAGTCGTCGCTCCAGCCCCCACGCAGATAACGGCACATCTCGACAACGACCGACAACTGCCGCTGACCATGCTTGGAAAAGAAGCGCTTATCCTTAATGGTGGGAAGGCGCTCGGGAGTCACGCTGATGGCACTCCCGCTCTGGTGGTGCATCCGGTGGGCAATGGCAAGACGGTCTACCTGAACGGCGTGCCGCGGGTGGATGGCTCTTCCCGCGCGGTGCTGGAACACTTGTTGCACGACGGCGGCGTGAGCCCATCGCCATTCCGGGCAGTAGCCATCGATGCGGAATTGCACTCCTACTCTCCGTGGACCTTCACGCGCTATGCCCTGGGCTCGACGCGCATCTACGGCCTGCTGCGCGATTACCGGACTTCCGACCTTCCGGCATTGGCTACCGTACAGCTTGATGATGGAGCGTGGGTGTACGATCTGCTGACCGGTGAAAGTCTCGGCTTTCGTGCAGAGGTCAATGATCACCTTTCAAAAGCCGAGTGTGCCGTGTATGCCGCCCTACCCTACCGCGTCACCGGCGTGACCGTGACCGCCCCTGCCCGCGTCATGGCGGGGAAGAAGCTGGAATGTTCGGTGCAGGTGATCACTGCCAGTCAAGGCGAAGCCAGTCGGCATGCGTTTTTGTTTACGGTCACACTACCGGACGGCAGCACCCCAGAATGGGGGCGGCGTGTGGTGGTCGGCGAGCATGGTAGTGCTCAGGTCAGTTATCCGGTCGCCATGAATGCGCCGCATGCGCGCTGGCAGATAACAGTGAGAGATCTCAACACCGGCCAAACGGGATCAACTTGCGTAGAAGTGCAGCATGCGTCGATCCGGTGAGAACCGATCTTGCACAGGCAACGGGTGGCGCATAAACCCGCCACCCATCCCCCTACCGGATGAACTTTTTGTCCAGTTCGTACTGGGTGATGTTCATGATGATGGGGGCGGTGCGGGCAGGTGGTGGGCAACTCGACCTGTGGTTGTTGTTCGAGCAGTTGCTGTTGACGCGGTATCCATTTACTGCGCATGCACGATGAACTGGTCAACCGTGACATCCCCGGAGAAGCTCACCACCATGGAACATCTGACGACATTGGGACTGTTGAAAGTCAGCGTGCCCTCATATTTTTGCCACTGCCCGGTTACGGTGAATACCGTGGGTGTCACATCGAACGTGCCATAGAGTATGGTCGATATGGTGGTGTATGGATAGCTGTATACACGGATGGCGCCGTTGCCTTTGGCATAGAAACTGAACCGTATCGGTATGCCCAAAATCCCTTCGCGCATATCCATGCCGGCGCCCTCGCGCATCACGGGCAAGCCATCCGTATAACACGCCGACCATTTTGGCATGTTGATATGCAGGGCATACTTGCCGCTATAGACTTCTTCGCCCGGAGTCCCTGTTATGAGTTCGGCAAATCCGTTCCCGCCATCCCACCCATCGCCCGCATTCATGTACCATTGGTCGGGCAACAGCAAAGGATCGGCGGGGAAGGTCACACCTCTGCTAATGAGCGCTTTATAATAGCCGTCGTTGGCCTTGTCCACGTTGTGCACCACCTCAAAATCCCCGTTTGCCACCGCATTCACCGTTGAAGGGGCTGCCGCTGCGGTGGAGTCCGTGCCGGTCAGCCAGAGGTACCCGCGATTACTCGATGTAATATGCCCATCCATGCTCAGATACCAGGTGCTGCTTTCGTGGGAAGAGGAGTTGTTCGGCTGAGGGATGATTCGGTTGCGTACCACATTCGTGCGCAGCAAGCGCATCTGAACCGGGTTCCAGCCCAGTGCCTTCCAGGGAATGGCCACCTCCAGGGTCCAGCGGTCATCTTCCTGTGCCGTGGCGCATTTCATGCCGGCAGGTTGCCAGCGCACATTATCTGAACCTTGCGCAACATAGCCGCCACCCTTGCTGAATGCCAGTTGATAGGTGCCAACCGTATCCTTATCCGGATTGAGGAACAGTTCGACGTAGTTATCATTGAATACCGGTGCGCCGTTCTGCGTTGATGATGGCACGGCATCCACTTCTTTCCAGTCCTGATAACACCAGGAGGCGAAGTAGAGATTGTCCTTGTCATAACTGAAGGCGAAGTCGGTCCGGGTTTCCGTCTCTGCTCCCGTGGTATACAGGCGGAAATTTCGCCCGCGCACGGCTGTCGCCCAGCAGGCATCCTGCAATTTTCCATCGATGACAGGGGCAGTCGTTTTGTTCGCAGGGATGGATTTCAGCGACCAGAAGTACACCTCATCGTGAATCTTCCGATGTTCGGCGCTCATCGGCACGCCCTGTAACTGTGCTTCAAGGTTGGCGTTGACCAGATCGGTGTATTTCGTTCGGAACTGCAACGGGCTCATCGGTGGTTGTGCGGCAATAGTGGTTAAGGCAGCTTTGGCGGTTATTAACCCGTAGGTCGCCATCACCTTCGTGCGATTGGCGGAATGATCCAGTCCGCTTAAGGCCCCATCGCTCACACCGTAATGCCCGCTGATTTCCGCTAACGTCGTGCCATACAGCGCATTGTCTTCCATCTGATGGTTAACTTTGATATAGGCAATGATCTGCTCGCGCACCGCCGAGCCGGTCGCGTTCTTCAACACCGGCAACGCATCTTTCAACGGGGCTCCGCTCTCTGCCAACTGAAGCAATTCGGCATACGGCAGCAGGATCTTCGCAAGTCCGAACGATTTGGCAATGAACGCCACTCGCTGTTTACTCGGCTCATCCGTTGCCGCGACAGCCGCTGCATCCAGGTCCTTCGATAGTTGGCTGACAACTCGCGGCGTATAGGGCACATACTGGGCGTTGCCCCAGGGAATGGAAAACCAGTAACCGCGTGGCGGATTGGATTTCGCCGTCCACGCCTGCTCTGCCTTAATAAAATACGCCTTCATGGGCGCAGCAGCTTTGCCGAACATTTTCGCGCAGTACTCATCGAGCATGGCGCTCGGGTCCTGATAGGGGTCCCACAACAGATTCGCGGCGCAGTAGAGCTTCGGCCCATCGAGGCCCCAGTTCGGATACGCTTCAGAGATAAAAGCGCGCGCTTTGTGCTCATACCCATAGCGCAGGGCCTGGGCAAGCATGTTGGTGTAAATGCGCGGCACCAGCATGCCCGCCCCGTAGAAGTATTCGTACAGCCCAATTTGATTGGATATGGCGCTCCAGCCATCCTGGTTCGCAAGGTCCCGCTGCTTGAAATAGGGATCGTAATACCCGTCGCGGCAACTGCAGAGATACGGGATAATATTGGACTCCAGCTTTATATCATCGGGAGGAGCCATGGTTAAATGATACGCATAGATCGACAGTAACCGGTCCGGGTACTTTTTCGCGACGAGTTGGGCAATGCGATTGGAAAACAGTACGACTCGTCGACTATAACGATTTGAATACCCCGGATTAGTTTGCGACTCAACGCCATCCATCTGTCTACAGGCGTCACATTCGCAAAATCCACCCCCATCCGTCACGGCGATGGAGAAGGTCTCCTGTTCGGGATACTGATCGAAGGTCTCAATGATCTTCCGTGCGATCTCTGCGGTTACCTGGGGGTTGGACATGCACGGCTGCCAGTCATGCCCATAATCATTGAGCGGGGGAACGAATCGCTTGCCATCGATGAGAGGAAACCAATCGGGGTGCGTCGTGCCGTATTCCTTGACGTCTATAAGTTCAAAGAGGCCGTGCTGAGCCCAGAAACGCGTTTCCAGTCTGCCCCGCTCATTATCCTGTTGCAGCCAGGGATGGATGCGATTGAATAGCAACCAGTCTCGATGCACCAACGTGGCGCCCTGGCCCCACAAGGCCACCCCAACGAACGAACGACCGCGATAGGCCGGTTCGTCGATCCAGTTCACGTTGTTCAGCACCAGATTTGCGCTGTGCGGCACGACTTCGCCATACGGGGTGGGGGAGAACCAGCGCACACCGGCATACCGCTGCAGGAATCCGGCGACCCCAAACACCGTGCCGAAATCCCCACCGCCGGTAATGAGCAAATGGTTAGGGGTGGACAGTAGGATATAGCCATCCGAATCCACGCCCCGCAGCTTTTCCCCCAGGACATTTCGTGCCATCCGGGTTTGCCCCAACTGGATAGTCGGCCCCTGTACGGGGGTGCCGTCCTCCACCACCGGAAGCTTCTTCCCGGTGATCTTTTCCACAAACTGTCCCAGCAACCGCACGGCATCGCCCGTACACCTGCCGGCATCCTTCTGTTTTACAATCGTTGCCAGCACGTCACCCTTGACGATCACTGCCGGGGGCACCTTCTTGTCCGGTAATACGGCGCAATGCCGGGGCGCTCGTGCCAGATCAACCGGAGAAAGCGAGGCAGTAGCACCGGAGATGCAGAGTATCAAGGTGAGCAAACTGGTAATCAGGAACAACCGATGAAACTGACGGATGCGTGTCATGGAACGTTCCCCCCGGATCGTGCACGATGGGGCGATGATGCACCAACATGGGGCTTTGTGCAGGCGCATCTTTTGCATTCTATGCTTTGAGGTACGACCGGTCAATAGGAGATGAGATGTACCGCGGACAGTTATCTGATGAACTTCTTGTCCAGTTCGTACTGAGTGATGTTCATGATAATGGGAGCGCCGTGCGGGCAGATGGTGGGCAGCTCGGCCTGCTGCAGTTGTTCGAGCAGTTGTTGTTCTTCGGGCATGAGGAGTTTATGCGCCTTGATGGCGCCTTTGCAGGCGATGGCGGCCAGCAGGCGGCGTCGTCCCTCCTGCAGCGCGCGTTGTGCCGGGTCGTCCAGAAAGCCTCCACACGTAAGACGGCCATGTCTCTCGGGTAGATGTGTGTTGCCCAACCTACCTGCTAACAGATTCGCCGGTATCCTGCTGTACTGGCCGAGACTGATTCACCTGTTCACCGCGCATTCGCTACCCTGAAGCGTGAAGAATACTCGGTCTGCACTACCACCCTCCGTATCCTGTTCATGCCCAAGTCATGCACCACCCGGCCTGCGCCTGGCACGACAGCTCCGGATATCATGACCATGCCAAAGAGGTGTGAAGCTATTTGGGTCCTACTTCGAAGGTCAATACCAACAACATACGTGAGGTTCCAGCAAAATGACCGGGCAGTGCGACCGGCAGGAATATATCCGGGCATACGTCGTATACTCAGGACAGCGTGCGATGGAGACCGGTGGGTAGGCTGGCGTGCTGTCCGGTGTGAGCGCCAGCAAGAAGGAGGGCACATGCGCCCGATTCCTGCCATTTACGAATATGCCGCCGCCCTGCTCGGCGTCACGCCCTGGGCGGCCTCGCGCGATGCCGAACTGCTCTACCGCGCTCATGCCGCCGCCTTCCAGCGTTTCGGCCATGCCTCGGTCGTTACCCGGCGGAAACGGACCAGCAGGCCTTGCTGACTCGATATCGGAGTCGACCGGAGGTGCAGGTGCGCATCAATATGCGTGCCGGGGTGATCGCGCAACCGTGGGCGGTGGTGCAGGGCGAGCTCGACCGCGTATGCGCCCTCGCGCAGCAGGCATCCAACGCCGTGGTCGGCACTGGGATCATCCCTTACGACACCCCGCCGGAGGCCCTGCTGCGCGCCCGGGCCTACCTGGCAGAACTGGGGTAGTGCGCAGGGAAGACTGGCTTACGCACGTGTTTTGACGTATCCCCCGTGCCGGAGGGCGCGCGCCGGCTCTCGTCTACGTGTGACCTGTCTGCCCGAGGGACACGGCTATCGCCAGGGATGTGGCATACTGGGGCGAAGGCACGTGTCGCAGCGTCGGCGGCATGATGCGGGAAGGATCACAAACAGATGCGAAACCGGGCGTGCCGACAGCGGGAGGAATCGTAGTATGAGCCGACCGTTGCGCGTGCTGTTGGTCGAAGACTCGCCAAAGGATGCTCAGACCGTACTGGATGCGTTGCGCGCCGGCGGCTTTGCGCCCACGGCGCGGCGCGTGGCAACCCCCGGTGCGCTGCGTGAAGCACTCGCCGAGCAGCCCTGGGATCTGCTCATCGTGGATGAC
>JAGUZN010000218.1 GCA_020060775.1 Armatimonadota bacterium | reverse complement strand
TGCCAAGCGCAAAGAGTTAGATGAGTACGTGATGGGACTGGAGTTGGAGTAATCTTCCCTCACGCGCAGCATTGCAACGCATCCCCGTGCCCCACTGCAGGGCCGGGGGTGCGTTTTCTTTGCATTGTGCTGCCTGAATCACATAGCTGGGCTCCCTCCGTACAAGGTGTGGCATGGCAGGACGGGAAATAGGCCATTACTCCCGGGAGGAGGTGGCTGATGCGCGTGTTCTTTACGGCAGTATGCCTGGCGTTGCTGGGGTGCGTGGTGGGATGTTCGGGGGGCAGCGGTGGATCATTAGCTTACGATCCTGCCGACCCGCCGGGGCCGGTCAATACCTATACACTGCCCACCCACTTTTCCTCGACACAGGGCTATAAGGGCTGGTCGTATTACCTCGTCCCCTCGGGCGGTGACACGTACGAAGCGCTAACCTGGGGCGATGCCCCGGCGGGCACGCCCTACAACATTGCCGAGTGCTGGCAGGGTGCTGGTGCATCCCCGGTATTGATCAGCCGCGATCGGCTATGCCCGGCAGCGGGACAGGATGCGGTGATCAGGTGGAGCGTCCCCAGGACCGGGCAGGTGGAATTGAGCGTGACGCTGGAAAGCCTGACGACCGAAGCGTCGGGAGATGGGGTGGCGGTGAGCATCCGGCGGAACGGGACTACGCTGGTCGAGCCAACCCTCATCGCGAACGTGCAGGGACAGCAGCATACGCTCTCCGCCATGCACACTATGCAGAGCGGCGACCAGGTGTATCTGCGGGTGGACCCGCGGGAGAACGCGGCGGGCGATTGGCTGAAGTACGGCGTGACTGTGAAGATACAGTGATCAGAACCGGTGACCGCGTCCACGGTCGAGGTTGCGGAACTGCACGGCTTCGGCGACGTGCGGCGTATCGAGCTGGTCAGCGCCCTCGAGGTCGGCGATGGTGCGCGCCAGTTTGAGAATGCGATCAAATGCGCGCGCTGAGAGGTGCAGGCGGTCGATGGCCTGGCTCAATACCGCTTCACCGCTGCTCGTCATGCGGCAGAACTGCCGGATGTCGCGCGGCCGCATCTGTGCGTTGTTGAGGATCGCGGTGCTGGCAAAGCGTTGTGACTGCAGTATACGCGCACGTATCACACGCTCGCGCACGGCAGCGGAGGATTCGCCCTGCCGGGTGGAGAGCAACTCATCGCGCCGCAGCCGCGGCACCTCGATATGGATATCCAGACGGTCGATGATCGGACCGCTGATGCGCGCCTGGTACTTGGCGATTTGCCCTTGCAGGCAACTGCATGAGCGGGCGGTGTCGCCCAAAAAGCCGCAGGGACAGGGATTAAGGGAGGAGACAAGCTGCAGGCGCGCCGGGAAGGACAGATTCGCGGCGGCGCGCGAAATGGTGACCACCCCGTCTTCCAGTGGCTGTCGCAGCACCTCCAGCGTGCGGCGGTCGAACTCGGGGAACTCGTCGAGGAAGAGTATGCCGTGGTGGGCCAGGCTGATCTCACCGGGACGCGGGATGGCCCCGCCGCCGACCATGCCGGCACTGCTGATAGTGTGATGGGGCGCGCGGAAGGGGCGATGGCGGATGAGGCCGCTGTCGTTGGGCAGCATGCCGGCGATGGAGTAGATTTTGGTGATGTCCAGCGCTTCATCCAGGGTGAGCGGCGGCAGGATGGTCGGCAGGCGGCGCGCAATGAGCGTCTTGCCGCTGCCCGGGGGACCGATCATCATCATGTTGTGCCCGCCCGCGGCGGCGACCTCCAGGGCGCGTTTCACGTGCTCCTGGCCTTTCACCTCCGCGAGGTCCATGTCAAAGGTCAACTGCTCGGGCGACCAGTCATCGACGCCGCCAGGGAGCGGCACGCGCTCGGTGAGATCCAGGAAGATCGCCGCGGCATCAGCCAAAGAATCGACTGCATAGACTTCCAGCCCGCCTACCACTTTCGCCTCATACGCATTCGCGCTGGGCACGATGATGGCCGTCTTGCCCTCCGAACGGGCGGCCAGTGCCATGGGCAGCACGCCGGAGGTCGGGCGCACCGAGCCGTCGAGGGAGAGCTCGCCCGTCACCACGAAGCGGTCGATATCCTGACGCTCGATCTGCCCGGTAGCCATGAGGATGCCGAGGGCAATGGGGAGGTCGAAGCCCGGACCTTCCTTACGGATATCCGCGGGGGCGAGATTGACCACCAGGCGCGAGTTGACGGGGAACTTGTACTGGGAGTTGCGGATGGCTGTGCGGACGCGCTCCCCCGCTTCTTTCACCGCGGTATCCGGGAGGCCGACGATGAGAAACTTCGCCGTGCCGAGGCCATCATCCACCTGGACCTGCACGGGAAAGGCATCAATGCCAAGGACCGCTGAGGAATCCACCTGAGCAAGCATAGTGCATATGTTCGACAATACAAGCGTTTTTCCTTCCGGACCTCCATGTTATTTCACAGGTAGGCGCAGATAAAGTCGGCCTGTGGTGATGTCTCGCCCACAGGCCGACTTGTCTGCGATCGGTGTTGTTGCACCAGTTACGGAGTGATGGTGATGGTGCTGCTGTTGAGGACGCCGCTCATGGCATCACGCACCTCAACCGTATATCCTCCTGAGGTTTCGTTCAGCGCCCAGGGGATCGTGACGGAGGCCGTCCCGGTTTCCGTCAACACGTTTTGCGTGTAGGCCGACAGTGCCTTGCCGGCTGGGCTGAGAACTGTCACATGGAAGACATGACGCGACGGTTGGGCGCCGGTCACACTCACGGCAACGGTCATGACGGTTGGC
>JAGUZN010000135.1 GCA_020060775.1 Armatimonadota bacterium | reverse complement strand
CGCTGGACCGTGGAGGCCCGCGAAGTGTGGAGCGGCCTGTCCTGCCGTGCCCGCGTCCAGGTGCGTGCCGCGAAATAACCTTGTTGCCACATCATGTCAATGAGACCGCCGTCCCAACCCGGGGCGGCGGTCTTCTCAATTGCGGGTCCATGCTGTTCATACGAGTGCGACTTCGCCCACAGTGGTTTCCTCGAGATCAGCGCAAGGACGCTGGGGCAAGCCGCGCGGCTTAATCCACCGGTAAATCCAACAACTCTCCGCATCAACCTTCTCGCCATCCATGCGGCCGCGCGTGGCGAACTTGCCGAAACGCGGGATATTGCCGTTATGCAGGTCGGAATGTACGAAAATGGCGATGCCGTCCTGGGGGACATAGGAGACGACGTGGCGCAGTAACTCGCAGCCGATAAGATCAGCGCGAGACTGCGGATCGATGCAGATGAGCATCACCAGAAAGGTCGGCACCCCCGGGAACTTCTTGCGGAAGTAATAAGGATTTAAGATCGGTTCATGCTCGATGCGCTCGGTGATGAGCCCGAAACCGCACGGAATATCCCCATCAAATACGACGCACTTAAAGATGTCTTCGGTCACGAGGAATTGCTCGAACATCTCGCGAGGATAAAATTGATTGATCGGCGTTTCCTCGCAGATCGGCACGAAAACGCGCTCGGCCATCTCCCAGAGCTGGTTGCGCAATTGAGGATCATCAACAACAGTGTAGTGTCGTATCATAGTGACTCCTTCGTTTTCGGCGTGAGACGACCCGGCATGCCGCCGGCGAGGGTGGCGAGGCGCAGACCAGTATTTCCTGGTTCGTGGTAATGCCTTTCACTTCTGCTCCAAGAGCCATCAAGTGCTGTAGATACTCAACGATCTCACGGGTAATGCGTTCGCCGGGTACGAGCACCGGTGTGCCTGGGGGGTAGGCGTATACAGAGCCCCAACAAATGTGTCCGATGCTGCTACTGATCGGCAGAAGTAGATGCCGGTCGGCAAACGCATGCGCAGGACTGATAACCGTCTCCCACTGCTGCGGTGGATCAGTGGCTGGGTTTGTGAAGCGGGGTGGCGCAGTCAGGCTCTGGCGCTGCAGTTCGCGCAGGGCAGCCACCAGCGCTGCAAGATCACCCTGGTCGTTGCCAGGTTTCACCAGGACCAGCAGGTAGTTGGGGCCGGCCATCTCAGCCTGAATGCCGTATTGTCGGCAAAGCGCTGTTTCCAACGCATATCCCGTCATGCGAAAACGTGTCCCATCGATATGAATGAGCAGCTTGAGCGGGTCCAACGTCACAGCGGACGGCAATTCCTCCGCCATCAGACACTGCAGACCGGGAATGCCGGCAATTGCGGTGTGCGCCCATACGGCCAACTCCTGTGCCTGCGTGAGCAAGGCTTTCCCCCGGTGCACCATCTCCCGGCGGGCAGCATCCATCATCGACAGCAACACATAGGAAGGACTGGTCGTCTGAAACATAGAGAGCACATGGGCGAGGTGATCTGTATCGATGTGCGCGCTATTGCAGTGGAGCACGGCCCCTTGATTACTCACCGGTAGCGTTTTGTGCAGACTTTGAACGCACAGATCGGCGTGGTGCGCCGCCGACTCCGGAAAGTCAGGATGGAAGGTGAGATGTGCCCCCCAGGCTTCATCCACCAGCAGCAGCTTGCCCGCTTGGTGCACCGCATCGGCGATCTGGCGGATATCACAGCAGAGACCGTGGTAAGTAGGTGTATTGACCAATACGGCTTTAACATCCCTGTGCTGACGAAGGGCTGTTGAAATTTGTAACGGTGAAAGAGGAAGGGGAATTTGGAATGCAGGATGGATCGCATTCGCCACCCAGATAGGTACTGCACGTGACAGCGCGAGAGCATGAATGATCGAGCGGTGGACACAGCGAGGGAGGATGATCTTGTCGCCTGCACCGAGCGATGCCACTAACATAGCAAGGTTGCCGGTGGTTGAGCCGTTCACCAGAAAGTAGGAATGCTTCACGCTATATGCCTGCGCATAGAGATGTTGGGCTTCCCGGATAAACGTGCTGGGATATGAAAGGGAATCGATGTCAGCACAGACACTGACATCCATGCGAAATACATTGGGGCCAAGGTAGGAGAGCAAATCGGCAGGAACGCTCGCCCCGCCGGTATGGCCTGGTGTTTGAAAGGAGGCGGTGCGGGTTTCTGCGATACGATGAATCGCTTCGAATACCGGAGCTCGGCGTTGATCGTCTGGTGGAACTTCCGGTAGCACAGCCGGCATACGCTCCTGAAAATCAATCCAGGGCAGTGAATGTTGGGAGGCCGTCTTACAGGTATGGCGAATAGTGCGATGACAACGGCTAGCCATGCCGTATTCTAGCATCACCTATACGGCGGTTTTGTCGGGAGAGCACGACAAACACGGATAATTTTTATAGTTAGTCAAGTTAAACACAAGTATCACCAAATCAGTATTTTATGCCGAAGCGCTGTGTGCCTCTGGATAACAGTAATGAGCAGTGTGAAGAGGTAAGGTAATGGTAGCCGTAAGCCCCCCACCAATCCCAGAACTGTCTGCCCGCACCTGACCGCCGTGCAACTCGATGATCCCTCTCACCAGAGCAAGCCCAAGGCCAAGCCCGCCAAACCGCTCATCGCGTTCACTCTGGATGAAGGGTTGAAAGATATACGGTAACATATTTTGTGGCACCCCGCGGCCGGTGTCACGCACTTCAAGTTCCAGTGACGATGCATCCCGGGTGAGGGTGATGAAGATTGAATCGCCGGCAAGGGTAAACTTGAGGGCGTTGCTCAGGAGATTGTCAATAACCTGCTGAAGACGGCGCTCATCCGCCATAACAGTACAGGGGGTATCCGGCATGTGCACGGTCACGTGCAACTGCTTTTGGGCAAATGGGTGCTGAAACGAATCGCAGGCGTGCGATAGCAACTCACGGAAATCCAATGCCCGTAGATCATCCAGCACTAGCTTATGGTGGACAATCCGTGAGATCTCCAGCAGTTCACTGACCATCGCCTTCTGCCGCAGAGCACTGCGGCGGATGACTTCCAGGGATTTCAGCATGATCGACTGTTGCTGGCTGTCAAGAGCAACCTCTGTCCAACCGAGAATACTGGTTAACGGTGTGAGCAACTCGTGGGAAAGATAGGCCAGAAAGCGGTCCTTCGATCGGTCCATCTCAACAAGCGTGGCATTCGCCGAGTGCAGTTGCGCATTGGCAATATTGAGCTCTTCCGTCCGCTCCAGGACGCGTTGCTCGAGTGCCTGATTCATCTCACGCGTTGCTTCATACAGGCCGGCGTTCTCGAAAGCGAGCGCCGCGTGCTTGCAAAGTGAATGCAGCAACAGCAAATCCTTTTCGGTATAAATATCGCCCGATTGCTTTTCACCGAGCAACAGGAGGCCACAAAGGTGCCCGTGAGCAATCATCGGGCACGTTGCGGCAATACCATGCGCCAGCAGGTGCGACCCCAGTACGGCATCCTCGACTGATCGCCGAATCATTTCATCACTAAGTAGCACATCGTCATGTGTGAGCACGTAGGCGGTCAAGGCCGAGAGGTGAGGCCACTGTTCCGGCTGAAACAGCGGCTCCCCATGGAAAAAACGCTTCTCATTTACACTGCCTGCGGAGGGGAAGAGGTAGATCACCATGCCAACAGGGTGTAAAGCCTGCGAAACGGCATCCTCGAGCGCGGCGATAATGCGATCACTCTCCAACGAAGACACGAATATTGAACCGGCACGATCGATGATCCGCTCGAAATTCAGTTCCGCAGGAAAGATCATCCGGTCGATAGTCGCACGCACAGTACTCCAGACGGGCTGGGCAATCATCACCACTAACAACAGCAGGGCGAGCAACGGCGAACGGTTGGCTCCGGCTGGGGAATCGGTCGCAAATGAGCCGGCCATCGCGAATAATGCCAGGATCACAGACCCGAGTAATAACGCGGTCAACAGGTACGTGAGGCTGGTGCGGAGTACGATGCGAATATCCATCAGCCGATAACGCACAATGGCATAGGTTGTTGCCGAAGTTGTGACCAGAGAAGACAATGGACCTAACTTGCTGTAGCCCATATCATTGGTGAGTAATGGGATCACCAGGCAAGTTGTCACCGCAAATACCCAAATGGCGGCCGCCCCCCACATGATGTAGCGGATTTGCATGCGCAAGTGACCGCGTACCCGTCTTACCGCACGCACGAGTAGCACGAAACCGAGGAGAGCGCCGGATAGCAGCCATAGCGTGTATACGGACGCCAGCGACCCGACGACAAGGTGGTCCCCCCAGGGCTGTGCGGTAGCGCCGGCTATTAACTGATCACCCCAGGCCAGGAAGAGCCAGGGAGTGCCGAGCAGCGCCAAGGCAATGATGAGCAGACGGATACGCCGCGTCCCCCCGGTGAGCTCGGAACAGAACCAGGCCCAACTGATCGCCACCACCCCGGCCGCGATATGCATACCCTTGGCTGCCCAGAGGACCGTAGTGAGATTCACTCCGGGATAATCGATAATGGCTTCCCCAAGTATCCAGGCCGAGATACTAGCCAGAAACCAGATATAACTGCGCCCCGATTGCCGAGGACGCGTCTGGCGTAGAATGATCCCGATAAGCACCAGATTATAGAGGATTGTGAGCAGTAGGACTGCAGAGATGATCATGCCAGATCCTTAACGGTGCGCGACCAATGGCCGGCGCTGGCCATGCCTCGGGTAACATGTGGCAACAATGGAAGACTGATCAGCGCAAGGTACAAGTAACATGCCGGCGCGCGGCAGTTGGCGGTTGTCCGGCCCACAGGATATGGGAATCACGAGACCAATCGATCAATATGAGAACATGGGCGCAAGACCGGTTGGTGGACAAACACTCCGATAATAATGCATAAGGGAAAAGCGATCAATAGCTTATGTAGAAACGTTGTTCACTATGCAGAGACATATTCAGGGGTATACACTCGAATTGGGTTGCGATTCGTCTGGATGGCATGCGCGTAGATGAACTCAACCCTCCATCGCCCGGAGCACATCCATCACATTTGTCGCCGGACGGCCCGCCCGGAGTTCGCCGGCCATCGCCTGTAGCACCTGGCCGCTATGGGCGAAAAAACGACGGTAGGCAGGGCACAAATAGCTGATGGGCTTGCCGTCTTCCGCCGCGCACAACCGGTGCTTCGGACAATCGCCATTGCATAAGCGTAACACCGGGCAGCGGCGGCAGGTGGCCGAGAGGTCGGCTTTCGCCACTCCGAAACGGCGTTGTGCGGCGCCATCCACCAGCGCGGCGAGCCCCTCCGACGTGACCGTGCCGCGCAGGTATTCGGGGGCGACATAATGGTCGCAGGCGTACAGATCGCCGTTATGCTCCACCACCAGCGCCCGCCCGCAGGAGGGGGCGAAGGTGCACAGGCCGGGCGAGGAGCCCAGCCAGCCGCTCAACGCCGTTTCGAAGAGTTGCACGAACACCCGCCCGACATCATGGCGCGCCCAGTGATCGAAGATAGCGCAGAAAAACGCACCCAGCGGTTCGGGGCGTACTGACCACGGCGTGACCCGTGAGGAGGTGGGCGATTCCCGCTCGACAATGGGAATGAACTGCACGTGCTCAATGCCCAGGTCCACCAGGTGGCGGTAGACGCGCAGGGGGTGCTCGACATTGGCGCGGTGCACCGTGGCCAGCGCGTTGTATTGCACGCCGTGTTGCTGCAGCAGATGCAACCCGGCCTCCACCCGCGCCGCCGTCGGCGCCCCGCCGCAATCCCGGCGGTAGACGTCATGCAGGTCTGCCGGGCCATCGATACTGATGCCGATCAGGAAATCATGCGCGGCGAAAAAGGCGGCCCACGCCTCGTCGATCAGCGTGCCGTTCGTTTGCAACGCATTCACCGCACGCTGCCCGGGCCGCACATACCGCTGTTGCAACGCCACCGCCCGACGAAAGAAATCGAGCCCCGTCAGCAGCGGCTCGCCTCCCTGCCAGCCGAACACCACCTCCTGCCCCGGGCTCGCCTGCAGGTAGGCGGCGGTGACGCGCTCCAGCGTCTCCTCCGTCATGCGCAGCCGCCCCGCCGGGTATAACTGCGCCTTCTCCAGGTAATAGCAATACGCGCAGGCGAGATTGCACGTCGCCCCCGCCGGCTTGATCATCAGGTGAAATGGCTGCATCGTGTGCGTGGACATGACATAGAATCCGATCGCCGGCCCATAAGCCGGTGACGCTTTCTCCGGGCTTGCTTTCAGCGGATCTTCATAGCATCCAGGTAGACGGCCAACTCGTCGTAGAGTCCATCCTGGTTGGCGAAAGTGACGTAATTTCTCGCGCGGCGCAGCCACTCTACTGTCGAGGGACGCATCTCTTTCAGCACACGGAGAAAATCTTGCTGGCTTACATCACGCATCTTCCCCGTGCGAAGGGCTTCGCTAAGTGCAGCGTCGCAGGCACGATCAACCAGCGCTGAGAGATCCGCACCGGAGAAGAGTTCGGTTTTCTCCGCCAGTTGTACCCAGTTGACGCCGGCGTCAATTTTGCGATTGCGCCCATGCAGCTTGAGAATATCAGCACGCGCCTGCAGATCAGGGGGTGGCACGAAGAGCACACGATCAAAACGCCCGGGGCGGCGAAAGGCGCCGTCAATATCCCACGGGGCATTGGTTGCCGCCAGCACCAACAGATTCTGGTTTTGAGTGGCGATGCCATCCATTTCCGCCAGCAGCTTGGTGACGTAAGAGCGCATCCACGGCACCCCGATATCACTGCGCTTGGCACCAAACGCTTCGGCTTCATCGATGAAGATCACCGATGGAGCATTGGCACGCGCTGTCTCAAAAATGGCGCTCAACCGCTGCTCCGTTTCGCCCATCCACTTGCTCAAAATTTCGTCCAGTTCCATCGTGTAGAAGCATGCGCCGATTTCGCCGGCGGTGGCGCGCGCCAGGTGTGTTTTCCCGCATCCCGGGGGACCAAAGAGCAGGATGCCGCCCCCGATCTTCTTGCCGTACGCGGTATAAATCTCCGGGCGCTGGAAGGGATATATGATATTCAGGCGAATCTGCTCTTTCACCGCGTTCATGCCGCCGACATCGGCAAAAGTGCATAACGGTCCGGTGTAAGTGCGCACCATTACCTGCTCGTCTTCCTCGATATCCAACACCGGCAGGGCTAGCGGCGGTTCTGGGTGCAACAATGCCTCCAAATCCTCATCGGCCAGCGTGGGGGAGAGCACAATCGCCTCATCGTGATACTGACGGGCATCATCGATGTTCCCCAGGTTGGCGGCAGCACGTGCCAGCGCCAGCAGGGCTTCCGCGCGCTGCAGCGTGTCCAACAAAGGCGGCGCATATGATAGCACATCCGCCCAGCGTTCAGCCGCTACCAGCGACTTCACCACCATGCTGCGAAGCACCGAATTCTCCGGACTTACCTGCAACGCGGCCAGCAGGGAATCGAGCATAGCGTCAGTCATCGGATCCACCTCCGTTTGATTGCCAACTTGAACAGGGGCATGGCCACCCAGGTGTAGATGCAAAACAGCACGTACGCGATCGCCAGGGGGAAGAAAAAGGGCATCAGCTGTGGAACAGCACGTGCAGCGACTTTCAGCACCTGCATTAACGCCCAGAGCCCGAGAATAATGCCCCAGCGCGCGCCTGATGAGAAACGCGACAAGAAAAACGACCAGCGCCAGAAGAGGGCAAAGAAGGGATGCTTGGCGGCCAACACCTGCAACAAGGCATCCTGCACTTCCATGTTCTCCGGATCGATGCGCAACGATTCAAGAAAAGCCGACTTCGCTTCGCCGAGCTTACCGCGATTGCGCATTTGGATGCCGTGCAGATACCAGGCAACGGCGCTGTTCGGATCACTGGCCAACAGGGTGATCGCCTGCTCCTCCGCCTCCGAACACCGCCCCATCTCGATCAATGCCCCCGCACGCACCTGGCGTGCGTACTCATGCTCGGGATCAATGGCCAACGCAGCGTCTGTGGAGGTCAACGCTTCGCGCGGGCGCTCAAGACAGAGCAGCAACGCAGCGCGCGTTGCCAGATAGTCAGAATCTTCGCTATCCAACTCTAACGCCGTGTCGATGGCCTGCAGCCCTTCATAATAACGATCCTGCTGAAGGGCAACCATGGCCAGCATCCAGTAGGCTGGATCAAACGTGGGGTTGAACTGTATCGCACGTTTCAGCGCCGTACGCGCTTCGTTATACCTGGAGAGGTGATAATGGCACAACCCGGCGAAGTAGTGCAGGAGCGGCTCTTCCGGTTGCTGCGCGAGCAATCCATGCAGGTCGTGCAGCGCACGCCCCCACTGCTGTATTTCGATCAACGCCCGAACGCGCTCCATCGCAGTAGAAGCGGGCCCCTCATCCCATGTGGTGACTTGATACTCGTCCTCAGTTGTCATCCTGCGTATCCTCTCAACAGCCTATTTGCCGTGTGCAGGGTGTTTTCCTACTGGTGTAGATGAAGGTTGTTGTGCAGCATGCAGAAATTCTTGGGCTTCTTACGAAGTGAGCGACATCCTCTGTTTGTTGGGCTGAAGCTCTTGACAAATGGCGAAAGAAGGGGAATTATAGGTGTAAATTACACCGAGTACTTGAATCAATGCAAAATCCATGCCGAAACTGACGGTCCTGATTGAAAATAACGCGCCCCCCGAACACCAGCACCAGCATGGCCTGAGCCTGTGGGTGGAGGCCGGCGCGGCGCGACTGCTGATCGACACCGGGCAGGACGGCGCCTTCCTGCAGAACGCCACGGCGCTGGGCATTGATACTGTTACGGCGACGCATCTGTGCCTCACGCACGGGCACTACGACCATACCGGCGGCGTGCCCGCCCTGCTGGCCACCGGCGTGCGCCCCACGGTGGTGCTGCATGCTGAGGCCTTTGCCGCACGGCGCTCCCTGCGCGAGGGGGAGCCTCCACGTTCGATCGGCATCCCCTGGGCGCCATCGCTACTGCACGACTGTTCGCAGATCACCGTCACCAAGCCGACCCTTCTCCTCCCGGGTGTCTACAGCAGCGGCAGCATCCCCAATTACACCGGGCAAGCCCCGAACCCATGCCTCCAGCGGGAGATGGCATCCGGATGGAACGCCGACCCCTTCACGGATGAACAGGCGATCGTACTCACCACCACCGACGGGTTGGTGGTCATCACCGGGTGCTGCCATGCGGGAGTGGTGAATACGCTGCTTGCCGCGCAGGCCGCCACCGGGATTGCGTGCGTGCATGCGCTGGTGGGCGGGCTGCACCTGCATCACCAGCAGCCGGAGGCGATTCGCCAACTCGCCGATGCCCTGCGGCCATTTGATCTGCAGCATCTGCTGCTTTCCCATTGCACCGGACCGTTAGCGTGCGAGATACTGCGCGAGGAGCTTGGCGAGGGCGTGCGCTGGGCAGGCACGGGGTTCACTGTCGATTTTCCCGAGCTCGTCAAACAGCAGGGAGGCGTATCATGCCCGTAGGCACCTTCATCCCCTCCCGAGTGGAAGAGCATGACGGCTGCGTGGTGTGCGGCCAGGACAACCCTGACGGTATGGCCATCGCGTATGCCCGGCAACAGGATGGCGCGATGACGGCGGAATGGACGCCCGGCGCCCGGTATGAAGGCTTTCGCGGCATCGTCCATGGGGGCATCTTAACCACCGTGCTCGACGAAGCGATGGCGAAAGCGGTGATCGGCTGCGGCTTCGAAGCCCTCACCTGCGAGCTCACGGTGCG
>JAGUZN010000047.1 GCA_020060775.1 Armatimonadota bacterium | reverse complement strand
GATGGTGCGCGCGAGGCCGTTATGGCCGCCGACCTCGTCGTGAATGCCACGCCCCTCGGCATGGAGCCGCACGTGGACGCCATGCCGGTGCCGGCATCGTGGTTGCACGCTGAACAGTGGGTCTACGACCTGGTGTATCGGCCGCGGCTGACCGCGCTGTTGCGGGCCGCCACCGCGCAGGGGTGCCGCACGCTCGATGGGGTGGCGATGCTTGTGTACCAGGGCGCTGAAGCGTTCACCATCTGGACGGGATTGCCTGCCCCTGCTACAGTGATGGAACAGGCGTTAGACACCTATTGGCGGTCAGCGCCACAAAATACCTCCGGGTAATGGATTGCCGGGGCTCGGACTGTGGTATAATCACTGCGACTCAACACGGCGATACACATCGGCGTGCGTTGTGTGCCATGATGCAGCCACTTTCGCATGCCAGGGCTTACCCGGTCCGGTGAAGAAATTTGAGCAAGACTTCACTGTCCAGGATCGATGGGCAAGATGATGTCGACGTACGTGCCGCTGCCATGGCGGGCGTCGTGAGAAACGGAGCGATTGGATGTCAACGACGCGGGGACCAAAAATTCCGATCGGAAAAATTTTGCTCGACCAGGGCAAAATCACTCAGGATCAACTGAAGCACGCCCTCGCGATGCAGAAGACGACCAACGAAAAGTTGGGACGCCTCCTGATTGACCTCAACTTTGTGAGCGAACGCGATATCCTGGGCGCCTACGCCCAGCAGTTGAACATCCCTCTGTTCGATCCCGACACCACCACCCCCGACCCCGCAGTCGCCCGCGTCATCCCGGAAAACCTCGTTCAACGCTACAACATCGTGCCCTTGCGCCGCAACGGAAGTAAACTGCTGGTGGCCATGCAGGATCCGACCAATGTCTTCGCCCTTGACGACCTGCGCCTGATCACCGGCTATGAGATCGAGCCCTTGCTGGCGACCGGCGATCAAATCAGTGCGCTGCGGCAAGGCGAACCGATCAAAGGCGAGAGCGATTCCTCGACGCTGATGTCGGCCGTCTCCAATGTGACCAACGCCGCCGGGCCGACCACCGGCGATGACAAGGGCGATAAAACCGGCACCTCTTATGACTTCAGCGGCATGCTGGATGCCATTCGCCGGCCGGATGAAAAAGGCGATGCCGATCAAGACGAGGGCACGGGCGGCGAAATCGCGGACGAAGCGCCCATCATCCGCATGGTCAACGTGCTCATCCAGAATGCCATTAAAGAGGGCGCATCCGACATCCATGTCGAGCCGGACCGCAAACACGTGCGCGTGCGCTACCGCATTGACGGCGTGCTCTACGAAATGATGACGCTGCCCAAATTCGCCCACGCGCCGCTCCTGTCTCGCTTAAAGATTATGGCGGATATGAATATCGCCGAACGGCGCATCCCACAGGACGGCCGCATCCATATCCGCCATGAGAAGCGCGACTTCGACATGCGCGTCAATGTGCTGCCCACCATCTACGGCGAGAAGTGCGTCATGCGCGTACTTGACCAGGGCGCGGTGCTCATCGGCCTGGGCCGCCTTGGCTTCCTGCCCGAGATGATGGCGGAATTGGAAGAGTTGATCCACTTGCCCAACGGCATGGTGCTGGTCACCGGACCTACCGGGTCGGGGAAAACGACCACCCTGTACTCGATGCTCAATCAGATCAACTCGGTGGAAAAGAATATCGTGACCGTTGAGGACCCGGTCGAGTATCAGTTGCCCGGCATCAATCAGGTGACAGTGAACCGCAAAGCCGGCCTCGGCTTTCCCGTGGCCATGCGCGCCTTCCTGCGCCAGGACCCGGATATCATCATGGTCGGTGAAATCCGCGACCTGGAAACGGCGGAAATCGCCATCCAGGCCTCGCTCACCGGTCACCTGGTGCTCTCCACCCTGCACACCAACGACTCGCCCTCCACCATCGTCCGCCTGTCCGATATGGGCCTCGAACCCTTCCTGATCTCCGCGGCCATCGTCGGCGTGGTCGCCCAGCGCCTCGGACGTAAGCTGTGCGACCGCTGTAAAGACCCGATCGCGCCGCCGGTGGAAGCGCTGCTCCGCCTGGGGATGAAAGAGGACGAGTTGGAGAGTTCCACCTTCTTCCGGCCGGTCGGCTGCGATGAATGCTCCAACCGCGGCTACCGCGGCCGCGTCGGCATCTTCGAATTGCTCACCCTGTCCGAAGAACTCCGCGAGTTGATTGTCCGCCGCGCCGCACTGACGGAAATCACCCAGGCGGCCATTGCCGCCGGCATGACCAACCTGTTGCGCGACGGCCTGGACAAAGCGAAACAGGGGGTTACGACGGTCGAGGAAGTGCTCCGAGTCGTTTCGCAGCACTAGCCGACGTCCGGCATTGAGTTTGTATATCGGAGGACGGTAATCATATGGATGCCACGGGCCCAACCCAACAGCGGCCCCCGCTGACCCTGAAATCGAATGATACCTCGCGGGTGCGCGACCTCAGCGAGGTGCATATTGACGAATTGCTCGAGCTGCTGGTGGAATCAAAGGGCTCTGACCTGCATATCGCCGTCGATGTTCCGCCGATCTATCGGGTGGACGGCGACCTGGTGCCCGGCAATTATACCAAGTTCACCCCGCAGGTCTCCCAGCGCATGTGCTACGACATCCTCACCGATGAACAGATCCAGCGCTTTGAGAATTCCCTGGAGCTGGACTTCTCCTATCAATTAGGCAAATCAAGCCGTTTCCGCGTCAACCTGTTCCGCGACAAAGGCAGCGTGGCCGCTGCCTTCCGAACGATTCCGTTCAAGATTCCCACGCTGGACGAACTTGGCCAACCGCCCATTACGCGCGATCTCTGCAAAAAACACCGCGGCCTCATCCTCGTCACCGGTCCGACGGGCTCCGGGAAATCGACGACGCTGGCCGCCATGATTGGCGAGATTAATCGCACATACCGCAAGCACATCATTACGATCGAGGATCCGATCGAGTATCTCCACTCCCATAATGCCTGCGTCATCAATCAACGTGAGTTAGGGCAGGACACGAAAAGTTTCCCCGCCGCCCTCCGCGCCGCCCTCCGCGAAGATCCGGACATCCTGCTTGTCGGTGAGATGCGCGACCTGGAAACAATGGACCTGGCCATCCACGCGGCCGAAACGGGCCACCTGGTGTTCGCCACCGTCCACACCAACAGCGCCGCGCAAACCGTTGACCGCATTGTCGACGTCTTCCCGGTGGCCCAGCAGGAGCAGATTCGCGTCATGCTCTCCAACAACCTGGTCGCCGTGCTCACCCAGCAGTTGCTGCCCAAACAGGGCGGCGGACGCGTCTGCGCCCAGGAAATCATGGTCGCTTCGCCGGCCATTCGCAACCTCATTCGCGAAGCGAAGGCGCACCAGATCACCTCGATTATTCAGACCAGCGCGCACCTGGGCATGAAAACGATGGACCAATGCCTGCGCGACCTGTATAACCAGGGGATGATCCCGTACGAGTTGGCGATTGAACGCGCCATGAACGTTGAGGAATTGAAGAAGATGATGCTGTCCGACGGCACACTGCCGACGGATTCGGAAGTCGGCGACGCCTACGCGAACACCTAGTGTCCCGCACGGGTGGCTGATGCCGGCGTGGCTGCTGCCCTGCCCGGGCCGGGCGGGGAGAGGAGGAGACCGCGATGCCAACCTATTCGTACGTCGCGCGCGACCAGAATGGTAAAGTCCAGGAAGGCACCGTCGATGCCGAGAACGATCAGATTCTCGTTCGACGTTTGCGTGAACGCGGCCTGTGGGTCCAGAAGATCAACCAGGTCAGGGAATCGCGCCTGACCACCCTGGGCAAAGGCGCCGAAGGGACCAACAAAGGGGAACTGAAGAAGAAGCAGTTCCGCGGCAAGGTGAAGCCGCGCGACCTCACCATGTTCTGCCGGCAGTTCTCCACCATGATCAATGCCGGCGTATCCCTGGTGCGCTGCCTCGCCGTGCTGGAACAACAGGCGGGCAGCCCGAACCTGAAAAAGGTCATCCGTGAGGTCCAGTACTCCGTCGAAGGCGGCGACACACTTACCCGCTCCCTCTCACGCTTCCCCCGCATCTTCAACAACCTCTTTGTCGGCCTGGTGCGCGCGGGCGAGGTCGGCGGCGTACTCGACGAAACCCTCGACCGTCTCGCCACCTTCCTCGAAGAAGACATGAAGCTCAAGCGCAAGGTCAAATCCGCGATGACCTACCCGGCCATCGTCATGACCCTCGCCATCGGCATCGTGATCTTCCTGGTCACCTTCATCGTGCCGAAGTTCATGCAGTTGTTCATCGACTTCGGCATTAAGATGCCTGGCCCCACCCAGTTCCTCGTGGACTGCAGCAACTTCATGACCAACCCGAAGAACGTGATCGTCATGGTCGGCACGATCTTTGGAATGGTGGTCGGCATCAACCGCATTCGCGCGACGAAAACGGGGAAACGCTACTATGATAAACTAATGTTGAAGTTGCCGATTCTCGGCAACCTCAACCATAAAATCGCACTGGCGCGCTTCTCTCGCACCATGTCCACGTTGCTGACCTCCGGTGTGCCCATCCTGCAGGCCCTGGAGACGGTGGCCGGCGCCATCGACAACGAAGTCATCTCCGGCGCACTGCTCGACGCCCGCTCGGCCATCCGTGAAGGTGAACGCATTGCCGACCCGCTGGAACGCAGCAAACTGTTCCCGCCCATGGTGCTGCAGATGATCAGCATCGGTGAGGAAACCGGCGCGCTGGACGCCATGCTGGGCAAAGTCGCAGACTTCTACGAAGCGGAAGTGGATGCCGCACTGGAAGCGTTGACCGCCGCGCTGGAACCGTTGCTCATCGTCTTCCTCGGCGGCGTGGTCGGCTTCATCGTTGTGGCCATGTTCCTGCCGCTGGTGGAGATCATTAACAAACTGTCGGCCAGTTAACGCCGCCGACGTATGCGGAATACGCAGGTCGGGGTGGGGGTATACCTACCCCGACCTGTATATCGACACGGACAGCCCTGCCCCCCGGAGGACCGGTAGAGGACAACAATAGCCTATGCCTGCAGCCCTGTTCACCATCGGCATCATCATGGCCCTCGTCTACGGCACGGTCGTGGGAAGCTTTCTCAACGTCTGCATCTATCGCCTGCCGCGCGGAGAGTCGCTCATCACGCCGCCATCCCATTGCCCGCAGTGCAACGCGCGTCTGCGCACGCGCGATCTCTTCCCCCTGCTGAGTTTCCTTCTGCTGGGGTGCAAGTGCCGCTACTGTAAAACGCCCATCTCCTGGCGCTACTTCACCATCGAGTTCATCACCGGCCTGCTCTTCGCCGGCGCCTGGTTCATGCTCGCCAAGCAGTACCCCCCTGAAATTATGTGGGGCTTTCACGGCTGGGTGCTGGTCATCGCGTTGTGGGTGTTCCTGTCCGCCATGCTGGTGACCTTCGTCATCGACCTCGATACCTTCTACGTCTTCGAACCGGTAACCTGGGTGGCCATGGCCGCCGGCCTGGTGTTCGAGATCACCAGCAAATGGGTCACCTCGCAACCCCTGCAGTTTGAAATCGGCGCGGTGGTCATTCCCTACCTGCCCGCCGCCGTGCCCGGCATGATCCTGGGCTTTCTCGTCTTCATCGCCATGGACCTCTTCGGCCGGCTGATCTTCCGTAAACCCGGCATGGGGCTTGGCGACGCCTATATCGGTGCGGCCATCGGCGCCATGCTTGGCCCCGGCCCGGCCCTGCTCGCCTTCGGCATTGCCGTGGCGCTGGGCGCGGTCATCGGCATCATCTTCATGGTGAGCGGCGCATTTGCGCCCAAAGCGCCCGCGGTGGAACCGCTCGCCAGCGAAGGCCCGTTGCAGGAGACGCCGAATGAGGACGACATCCCCGAGGGGCGCTATATGCCGTTCGGCCCCTTCCTTACCGCCAGTGCCGTGCTCATCGCATTCAATCCCGTCTGGTTCAGTCAACAGGCGCAAAAATTTTTCCACTGGTGGTTTTACCAGAATCCCTTGTTCGGATGAAGGGTATAATAGGGAATAGGGTATCAATGCGTGGGGGGAGAAAGATGCGCAGGTCTCGCGGATTTACGCTGGTGGAGGTGCTCATCGTCACCGCCATCGCCACGCTGTTGCTGGCGCTCCTGCTGCCCATCATCGGCGGGGCGCGCCGTCGCATGGCCGAGGGTACCTGCCTCTCCAACCTGCACATGATTGCCCAGGCCGCCGCACAGTACCGTCAGGATCAACTCGTCTATCCCGGACCGCCTGACCGGCAAAATCTCATGCTCGCCCTGGTGAATAACCACTACCTGGATACTATCCGCCACTGCCCGCGCGGTCCGAAAAGCCAGTTGGATTCCTACAGTGCACTGTACAACTATTACGGATACCATCGCGATACTTCGCCAAGGTCCATCGATAAGTTCTCCGATGTCGAGGGCGTCTACCAGAATCTCGTCAACCCGAAAACCGGCGTAAAAGACTTCTGGTACGCCAGCGAACTCGACGCCAGCGCCGTCGGCCCCGGACCCAACTTCCCCGGCATGATCAACAGCGAGGCGCCGGGAAACACCATTATCACCGTCTGCCCGTTGCACACGGACCGCGGCGTCTACACCCTGGTGCGCGTCGACGGCACGGCGGAAGCCGTCAGGGTGCCCGATGACCTCTTCTGGACGTTGAGCAAGCCCACGGGCGATTAACGGGACACTCCGCGATCTAGCGTGGCATAATGCCCGCTGAGCAAAGAAAGCGGTAAAATTCTGCGCAGACACTCTATTCAAACGCGCGTTTCCATGGTATACTGTACCCGATTCTCGCTGAGAAGGAGAGACGCGGGTTGGCAGATGCCTCGACGGAAGTTCGCACGTTCATCGCCATCGCCATGCCCCCGGCGATCAGCTCACGATTAGCCGAACTCCAGCAACGCGCGCGGAGTGCCGAGGCGCAGGTGGCCTGGGTGCGGCCGGAAGGCATCCACTTGACCCTGAAGTTCCTGGGGAATGTCTCTGCCGGGCGCCTCCCCGAGATCCGCGAGGCGCTGGCCGACGTGGCCATGCGCCATGCCCCGATCTCGTGCACCATCGCCGGCGTGGGCGGGTTCCCCACCCTGCGCCGGCCGCGCGTGGT
>JAGUZN010000049.1 GCA_020060775.1 Armatimonadota bacterium | reverse complement strand
CACCACGCCACGCCGCACGGTTACCTCGACCACGCGCGGCTCCCGGCGCACGCGGGCGGCCAGTTCGTGCAAGGGCGCGCGGTAGTAATTGCTTTCGGCCGGCAGTGCCGCCAGACGAATGACTTCGGCCGGCGTCAGGGTATCGCCCCCCTCGACCTCAATACGCGAGACCCACAGGCGCGGCGAGGTCAACAGCAGGACGATCGTTTCAGCCACCAGTACGAGTAACAGCAGACCGGCACACGCCCACAATCGCCGCACGGCATACAATCGCTTGCGGTATTTGCGCTGTGCCGATTGACGGCGCAGCCGCTCGACTTCCGGATTCATGGGCGGCATTATCGTTGACATCGCAGGTGTTCACCCGATGTGATGACGGTCGCCGCAGCGTTCAGCGTCCTGCACATCAGTCAGCACTGTTGTACCCACCGGCCATCCGTTCCATGCCGTGCATCGTTAACGCATCGTCGATGAGATACGTGAGCAAATCCGCAAAGCTCATGCCCACGGTGCGTGCGGCCAGCGGCAGCAGGCTGGTATCGGTCATGCCGGGGAGCGTGTTGGTTTCCAGCACCATCACCTCATCGCCGTTGACCATCATGTCGGTGCGGGAAACGCCGCGGCAATGCAGCGCGCGGTGCGCCTGCAGCGCGTAGGCGGCAGCGCGCGCCGTTGCTGTCTCGCTGATGCGCGCGGGGCAGATTTCCTCGGTCGCGCCCGGCTGGTATTTCATTTCATAATCGTAAAACCCGGACTGCGGGATGATTTCGATGGCCGGCAGGGCATGCGGCTCCGCCGTGCCCAGCACCGGCACACTGATCTCGATGCCCGCAACAAACGCCTCGACCACCACGTCGGCATCATAGGTGAAGGCGCCGGTGAGGGCCGGCGCGAGATCTTCGAGACGTTTCACCACGGAGATGCCGATCGTCGAGCCTTCGTTGGCCGGTTTGACCACGCAGGGTATGCCGACGCGCTCGCGCACGACCTGTTCGGCATGCGCGCATCCGCCGGACGTCAGCAGGATGCCCGGCGGGGTGGGAATGCCTTCCTGCCAGTAGAGCTGCTTGGCTACCCATTTGTGCATGGCCACGGCGCTGCCGAGCACGCCGGTTCCCGTGTAGGGTACGCCGAGCAATTCGAACAGGGCCTGTACCTTGCCATCTTCACCGCCCGGGCCGTGCAGGGCGAGGAAGACGATGTCCACCTGCCCTTTCAAGGCTATGAGCGGAGCGAGGTCGCCGGTAAAGTCCACCGGCAACACTTCATAGCGGTCTGCTGACAGCGCGGCTACCACATTGGCCCCGCTGCGCAGCGAGACCTCGCGTTCACTGGAAATGCCGCCCATGAGCACGGCAACACGGAGTTTCGACATCGATTACACGGCTTTCACGTAGACTATGCGTTCGATTGATATTATAGCGAATTTCTACAGCGTTCGGGGGGATTCGCGGGGAGTTTTCACTGATTTCCCGCAGGAACACGCCGGGCTGTCACGGCAGTTCATCGATGGCGATCTCTTTCCACTGGGTGTAGGAAAATGTGGGGTTATCCGGGTCCTGTGCCGACCAACTGCCCAGCTTCAGGAAGCGGGGTCCGACGTCGCCTCCCTGCACGTTCCACGCCAGCGCAAGCTGGCTCGTCGGCGTGATCAGGCAGAGGTTGTTGCCGAGGTAGGTGCGCCAGGTGCCCGTGTCGGTCTGCTCGCCGTTGTCCAGGGTGAAGGTGCCGTCAGCCTCCAGGGTCAACAGCGTATCGGGTAGTGTCGTGTTCTGCCATCGTCCCAGCAGATTGGGGCTGGGCGCATTGCGGCGCACGTAGATAGTAGTGGTGTTCTCGGCGTCGGTGAAGCGCAATTGTTCCGCACTCACCCGGCAGGCGCCGAGCCAGTACAGGCGCCCGGGGTGCGGGCCGGCGGCGGGCAGACGTAAGCCGGCATGCGCCGACACGGTGAGGATGAAGGCACCGGTGCGCTGCAGGAAATCGTCTTCCACGCGGCGGTGACGCCGCCAGTCGGTCGCGCCATCCTCGCCGATGATCAGCCGCGTCGATTCCAGCACGGGCAGCAACGACGGCGTGCTCGACCAGCGCTGTGCCAGCAGCCATTCACCGGCGATCAGGGGGTGCACGGGTATGATGCGGCTGAATTGGAATCCCCGCCCGCCGCCCCAGACCTCCTCGGTGATGGCCAGCGTATTGGCATCCAGCATGGCGTAGGAGAGGTGGCCTTGAAAGAAATCCGGCGCCCCCTGGCTGCCTTCAGCCGCAAAGGCGATGCTCCCCTGGTCGGCGCTGTATTTGCCCGACACCCACTGCTCCGGAGCGCGGTCTTCAAAGTGGAAAGTTCCACTTGTCTCCAGCGACAACGTCCGCGTGGTCAGGAAACCGTCAGCATCGGGTATGACTCCCGATTCGTAGGGCGAGATATCGAGCCATTGCCCGGCGATCCCTTCAGCGACCACGGCCGATGGCCCATTCCCGCCCCCGCCGCACCCGCTCATGATGATGCTTACCATGAGCCCGATCAACCCCCAATAGTACCGCATGCGCTCCTCCGCTACTCTTCCGGGAGATTGCCCCTATTGTAGGCGCGGTCGCCGCACGTGGGCAGGGGATGCATTGCGCAACTGTCACAGAAACGGCACATGCCAAGGGGGCAGGAACGCAGGAGGCTAACAGGAACTGCTGTTGCGATGGCGAACGTTCAACATACCATCCCAACTGCCGGAGGTGAGCGCATGTTATCCGACATTGAGATCGCACAGCGTACCGAGATGCGCCCGATTCAGGAGATTGCCGAGCGCCTGGGGGTGCTTGAGGAGGAGCTCGAGCTCTACGGACGATATAAAGCCAAAATCGACCTCGCCGTGGAACGTCGGCTGGCCGACCGCCCCAACGGCAAGCTTATCGTGGTGACGGCGATTACCCCCACGCCGCTGGGCGAAGGGAAAACGGTGACCACCATCGGGCTGGGCCAGGCGCTGGCGCAACTGGGGTTGCGCACGTGCATCAATATTCGCCAGCCGTCCCTCGGCCCGGTGTTCGGCATCAAGGGCGGCGCGGCCGGCGGCGGCTACTCGCAGGTGGTGCCGATGGAAGATTTTAATCTGCACTTCACCGGCGACGTGCACGCGGTGAGCGCGGCGAACAACCTGCTCGCCGCGTTCATTGATGCTTCACTGAAACACGGCAACCCGCTGAACATCGATCCGTTCACCATCACCTGGCGGCGTGTAATCGATATGAATGACGGCT
>JAGUZN010000384.1 GCA_020060775.1 Armatimonadota bacterium | reverse complement strand
TGCTGCGCGTTGCCGATATGCAGTACCCGCGGTTCGGCACCTCCGGTTGGCGCGCGCGCATGGGCGTCGACTTCACCTGGCGGCGCGCCACCGCCGTGGCGCAGGCCATCGTCGAGTATGTCATCGCCAGCGGCGTACAGACGCATCCGCTCACTATCGGCTACGACAGCCGCATCAATGGCGATGCCGTGGCCAACATGATGGCCGAGGTGGCATTGGCCAACGGCCTGGATGTGCACCTGGCCTACCGCGAAACGCCCTCGCCGGCGCTCATCCATTATAGCACACGCGATCTCGGCGTGGCCGCCAATGCCGGGCTGGTCAACTGCACCCCGTCGCATAACCCGGTGAAAGATCCGTCGCAACGCGCGTACCTCGGCACCGAATACCACGGCATCCGCTACAATATGCCCTACGGCGGCGTCGCCCCCACCCGCGCCACCGACACCATCGGCCGCCGCGCCATGGAACTGCTGCTGGAAGATCATGTGGTGCTCGCCGATCACAAGCGCGGCACGTTGACCTATATCGATCCCATGGACTCGTATGTGACGGCCGCCATCGGCGACTTGAACACCACCGTCACCCTGCCCGACGGCGCGCGCGGCAATGCGCTCGAGCAGATCAAGCGGTTCTGGGGCGCCGACGAGGCGATGGTGGTCATCGACGAAATGCACTCCGCCTCGCGCGGCTACCTGCGCCAGCTCTGCGACACCCTGGGCATCCGCTACACCATCGTGCATGGCGAAAAGGATCCCCTGCTCGGCGAATTAATGTACGCCAATCCCGAACCCCCGCACATCAGCCGTTGCCAGCAGGTGGTGCGCGAACTGCGCGAACGCTATCCGCGTATTATTGGCGTGGGCTTCGATACCGATTCCGACCGCTTCGGCGTGGTCGACGAACACGGCAACTACGTCATGACCAACCAGATGCTGCCCATGCTCGCCGACTATCTGCTCACCGTGGCCTATAACGGCGAACCGGGCAAGATCATCCGCAACATGGTCACCACCCGCCTGCTCGACCGCGTGGCCGAGGCCCACCAGCAGCGCATCATTCCGCCCGCGAATCCGCAGGCGATTGTGCCGCATGCCGCCGCCTCCGCCTATCACGTCGTGCTCGGCGATCCCAACAAACAGAGCGGATTCCTCACCTTCGTGGTGCCCGTCGGCTTCAAGTATATCGCCGACGTGATGATGGACGAGTTGCAGGCCGTGCTGGCCAAAGGCGAGAAAGACGCGAAAAAAGTGCAGAAAGCGTTTCACGACAGCTTGAGTCGCCTCCTCCTCGCCGGCGAAGAGAGCAACGGCATGACCTCGCGCGGGCATACCCCCGACAAGGATGGCCTGTGGGGCGCCATGCTCACCCTGCAGATGTGCGCCGTGCGCGGGCAACTGCTCGATGCCATCTGGCAGCAGACGCTCAACACGTACGGCACGCTGGTTTCCGTGCGGCGCGATGTGGAAGCGCCCGATGTAGCTAAAGAAGCGCTGGTGAACACCTATCTTGACCGTTATGTCAATGCCGCGGACGATTTCCCCGAGCCCGACCCCGCGCTGGCCAACTTTGAGCCGATCTACTGCGGCGGCATGCGCGGCGAACTGGTGGAGATGATCGTGCTCGATGGCGAACAGCGCGAGTGCTATGTGGCGATCCGCGCCTCCGGCACCGAGCCCATTAACCGCATCTACGTCGAGTGCCCGTCCACCGAAGAGCGCGATGCCCTGCTGCAGGCCGTGGGGGAAGAGCTGGAGGGGCAAATCCTCAAGGCCATCGCCGAAGCACCCGATGTGAACGCCGTGGTCGAACTGCTGCAGGCGGTGGAACTCCCGCCCGCCGACGGCCGCGACCTGCCCGCCACTTACACCGAGCGCATCATCGGACCGGCTATCGCGCGCATTCGTGAACTCGGCGGCAGCCAGGCAGAGCAAATGCTGCAACTCGCCGACGCCGAACTCGCCGCCCTCAACCCGGCCAAGGGTAACACCCTCTGCAGCGCGTAATATTCGTCGTTGCCGTGGGTCATCCCGACCCACGGCGCGTTCTTGGTGAAATCGTCCGTCATCAACGATAACACCGCTGATCTATGCTATAATGCTAAGGATCGAAGACCGGATGGTCTGCCGCGGGAATGCCCCTTGCCCTCTTTTCCCAGCAGCGGTGTCTAATACAACGTGCCTCGTGCATACCCACTATCCACAAGGAGTACTTCATGCGAGTCTGTTCATCCATCGTGCTGGCCTTCGTTAGTACCCTGACAGTGATACTATCGGCAATCTGCTTCGCCTCGCCCGCCGGAGCACAGGCCGAATCAAAACCGCTGGGGTACATCAACGTGCGGGACTTTGGCGCGAAAGGCGACGGCGTCACCGATGACACTGCCGCATTGCAGCGCGCCTTCAGCACCGTCTTCGACACCAATCGCAATTTCACGCTGGGCGGCTCCTGGCAGTCGATGTGCCGCGAGGTGATCATGCCGGCCGGCACCTACCACATCTCCAACATGCTGCGCATCTCCAATGCCTTCATCCTGCGCGGCGAGGGCAAGGTGGTCATCAAGCAGACCGATCCGACCAAGGATATCCTCGATGTCCACTGGGCTCTGCGCCTGCTCATCAGCAATATCACCTTCGAGGGCGGCCAACGCCATATCCATCTCTTCACCGCCAACTCCGATGGCGCACACATCACCATCCGCGATTGCACCTTCATCGATGCCGGCGATTACGCCGTGCAATGCGTGATGCGCGCCAAGGCGCCGAGCGATCCGAATGATCTGTCGAAGTACGAGACCGTCGGGTATTACAAACAAACGAAGGTCGGCGACGGCCTTTTCACCTATGAGTATGTCGATGATCCGCAGGCAGGCTACTTTTATAACTCCACCCTCTTCCACGTCGATCGCTGCACCTTCACCCGCTGCCGGCGCGTGCTGCACAACAACGCCGATATGGGCGTGCTCACCAACGCGCGCATTGAAACGCATCCCGACATGGAGGGGGCGGCCATCCGCGCCAGCGGCATCCTGAAAGTGGAGAACGCGGAAGTGCTCGCCAACGTCACCCCCGGCAAACAGCAGCGCCTCATCGACCACGTGCTGTTGGGATTGGCCGTGCGCAATGTCACCCTGCGCACCGCGCCGGGCTGCACGCAGGATATGCCGCTGGTCTACAGCCGTATCAAGTACCGCAACACCAGCAACGGCAACGCACAGTTCTACCTGATGGTGGATGACTGCACCGTGCAGTGCGCACGCAGCCCGGAAAACGCCATCGTCTACTGCCAGGAGGTGCCGAATATCGTCGCCGTACGCGACTGCCGCGAGACCTCCGGCAAACCGGTGCGGGCCATCGGCGTGGCGAAACCCGTTGATGCCGCCTACTTTTCGCAGATCACCCCCGATGGGCTGAAGTACATCACCGATGCGCGCAACTCCGCTAACATCCGCACGGACCTGCCGGAGGCCATGCGCCCATTCAGCGATACCCCGCTGCCTAAAGAGATCGCCCACGTCTACCCCTTTCGCAAACGTGTTGTCGATGACCGAATGATGCGCAAGTATGTCGATCCCGCCGCGCAACTGAACGTGCTGGACTTCGGCGCTGTCGGCGATGGGACCACCGATTGCACCGAGGCGATTCGCGCCGCCGTGGCTGCTGCCGCCAAATTACAGAAACCGGAGGTTCTCTTTCCGCAGGGGCATTACCGTGTGACCGCGCCCATCGAGCTGCCGTCGACCATCGCCCTGCGCGCCATTGGCTCGGCCTTCATCGATGGCAATGGATCAGCACTCCTCTTCCGCGTGCCGAACGCCCGACAGGTTGCCTTTTCCAACCTCCTGCTCGGCAAAGTGCATACCGCGCTGGAGATCACCGCCCCCAGCAATCAACCGGCCCACGTGCTGGTCGATCGCTGCTACTTCGGCGACATCACCGGCATCGGTGTCCGCTGCGGCACCCCGGGCATGCCCATCGGCGAATCGAACAAGCTGCACTTCCGCCTGACCAATTCCGAGTTCTTCTACGGCTGTGCGCAAATTCTGGAGACGAACGCCGTGGGCGCCGTGATTGACCGCACCTGGATCACCACCTCGCCCAGCATGGGCGATAATGCCGCCATCATCAATAAAGGCACGATGCTGCTGGCCGATATTTGCGGCGTGCCGCAACTGGGCAATCCGCGCAAGGATGCCCGCTGGGTCGACAACTATTATCGCTTCGTCGCGGAAAATGTACGCTTTGGTGGTGAGGATGGCGGCATGTGCCTGGTGAACCAGTGCATCACGCCGAAGGCCGACCAGGCCTTTATGCTCATCCAAAATGGCTGGCTCTACGCGCTGGGCAACCCCCGGCGGCCGGCTGATGTCTTCGTCGAGCAGTATCCGGCCTTCATCGCCCTACAGACGAACACTGGTTGTAACGGCGGGTTGCAGACGATGTTCGGCATCAGCAATACGCTGAAAGGGCAAGCACGACCGGAAAAATTACCACTCAAGACGAGCGGCAACACCATTCCGGTCAACGACCCGTATACCGGGGAGAAGTTCCCAAGATAGCTTTCACACCGGCGGGTTAACCGTGGTGTAACAGTGCGCTATCATCGCACTACCACTCCGTTACCGGTTGACCCCGCCGGGTACCCATTACCATCGGAGGTTTCACCATGTTCACATTACTTCGCTTCTTGGCTATGCTGCTCTGCCTGCTCGTCTGTGGGGCACTGGCGGTCGCGGTCGACGACCACTCGGGCGTTCTCAACGTCAAGGATTTCGGCGCTGTCGGCAATGGCGGCGTCGATGACACCGCGGCCATTCAAGCGGCTTTCAATGCGCTGGAAACATTCCCATCTAGAGAGATCGTCTTCCCGGCGGGTAACTACCGCGTCACCGAAACCATCACCATACACAGCCCACATTTCCGCGGCGAAGGCTCGGTGAACATCAATATGGCCGACCCCAAGAAGGACATCTTCTACGTCAAGTTTGCCTGGCGAGGCAAGGTCAGCGGCATCACCTTCCACGGCGGGGCCAAGCAACTCAACATGCGCAACATCCGCGTGGACCAGGGCCTGATGATGGTCGAAGACTGCAGCTTCAACAACTGCACCGACTACGCCATCTTCATGGAAGAGCGCAGCAATCCCATGCACCTCATTATTCGCGGCTGCCATTTCAACCAGTGCGAGCAGGTGCTCTACACCCCATGCGACTGGACGACGTTCAGTGATAGCTGGATCACCACCGCCTACATGAAGGACAAAGCCGCCATCGTCAATGCGGGCGCGAAACTGCTCTGCGAGAATATCGTCGGCGTGCCGCTGAGTACCGGGCTGAATGACCGCTGGATCGATAACTACGGCAACCTCACCTGCAAGAACTTCCGCTTCGGTGGCGAATTCGGCGGCATGACCTCCGTCTATAATTTCTCCAAGCTGGAAAAAACGTTGCACGGCGCCGGCGTGATCCTGGAGGATTGCTATATCGCCGGCCAGGGCAGCGGGCGGAAATGCGCCATTTACTGCATCGAGATCCCCAGCGTGCTGGTCATTCGCAACAGTGCGCTCACCGTGCCCGCCGTGCGCTATGACGAATCTATCGATTTGAAACAATACTTCAAACACGTGCAGCCGGGCGTGATCCTCTACGATCTGCTGCAGAACACCGGGGAAAGCAACGCCGACCCGCAGACGGTGAAGCTGCTCAAGGCGGCGGAGCAGCGCGACACCAGCCTCGAACCGGTGAAAGGACAATGGAGCGCTAAGCAGACGAAGGTTGCGCTGGCAAAACTCACCGCCTACGTGAAAAATATGCCCGCCGAGCCGGGGGCCGCCGGTGAGTCCAACGGGCACAAGCAGAAGACCAATCCCGCGGACTACCGCGCCGCCACCCTGGACGCGAAGTGGGATCTCAGCGAAAACGTGGATGCCCTGCCCTGGAAATGCAGCGACTATCTTGCCGTCTCGCAGATCGGCGAGGCCTCCCTCTTCCTCCATCGCGCGCCCGCCACCTGGCAGCATGCCATCCTGCGCAACATCCAGGTGGATCTGGATAAGTACCCCTGGATCTCCTGGAAGCAGCGCACCCCCTACGCCAATCCCTTCCCGCCCGGGCTGGAGGTCAAGCGCGATACCGAAGAGTTGAAGATCGATCCGGGCATCATCATGCCCATCGGTTATGCTCTGCGCATCACCGACAATACCACCGGCAAGATGGTCCTCCTGCGCGAGATGCATACGCCGCCGTGGGATGACTACCAGGCGGTCGATCTGCGCAAGCTCTTCGGCATCATGGGCGGCAAGCGCACCTTCACCATCAAGTATTTCCCGCTGGGCGTCTACATCACCGGCATGCCCGGTTCAGGCTTTGCCCTGCCTGGCGAATACCAGATCCTTGAGTTCATTCGCTTCGAGAAAGAATAGTCCAGGTTTCGTCTACAGGCGCCGGCGCGTGTCACCACGTTGCCGGCGCCTTAAAAGCTGTTTTCACAGGAACTGTTCGCGGATCGCACCGCGAAAAGATCTAGCGAGACCGGACAAAGACTCTGAAAACAGCTTCTGTTTCCCTTCCCTGCAACGCTCTTTACACTACCAGCCTCAGCCCCAGGTTCTTCATCGGGCCTGTATGCAGATCACCCGCAGCGACACCGTAATAATTCCCGCCTGCAGGGTTAACGTTTCCAATGCCCAATTCGTCTATATGTATGAGCGCCTTAACTACCCGGCTGCTTCCATCCGTAACGGGTGAAACGCGACAGTCCATCGCCGCGATGGAGGATCGTGAGGGGTGCCATGCTGTATCCGAGGGAATCGTGCTGGAAAAATCACGAGAAGCTGCAGCGGAACTCCCGCTCATCGATGCCGCGCGCGGCGGCGATCTGGCAGCGTTCAGTGTCCTGTACGAGCGACACAAGGACGTGGTGTTCCAATTCGTCCTGCGCTCGATCGGGCGTCGTGAAGATGCCGAGGATCTTGTGCAGGAAACATTTTGCCGGGCCTGGACGGCCATCGGCCGCTTCCGCGGCGAAGCGCGTTTTCGGACCTGGGTGACGAAGATTGCGGCGAGCGCCTGTGCCGATCACCTGCGCACTGCCGCCCAACGGAGCCGATTGGCGAGAGAAGTGCCGTTGGAGGATGAGGTGATGGCGTCTGATCTGGCCGTGCCGGATGCCCAGCAGGCGAATGCCACTCGCCAGGCCATTATCCGTGCATTGCACGCGCTGCCGTTGCAGCACCGGCAACTGGTGATCCTTTGCGATGTGCAGGGATTCACCTCACGGGAGGCCGCAACCATCCTCGGTTGCTCGGCGGTCAGTGTGCGCGTCCGGCTCTGCCGGGCGCACGAGCAACTCCGCCAACTGCTGTCGACGGATGATGAGGTGCAGTGAAATGAAACTGATCTGCCGATTGATAACCAAATACTTCAGCGATGTGGCGCAAACCGGGGAATCCCCCGCCTGGGTATCCCGCCATATCGCCCATTGTGCACGCTGTGCCGCGCATATCGAGGCACAGCGCCTCATGCAGCAACATATCGTGCACGCACTGGCCCTCGACGACCCCTGCCCGGTTCCGTGGGATGCGATCGCCGCGCGCATTGCAGCACAACAGCGCAGTCATGCGCTCACGGTGCGCCGACCAGTGTTGGCCGCCGCTGCGATCACCGCCCTCGCTGCAATAACGCTGGTTGTGCTCTTCGGCCCCGGCCTGCTGCGGCACAAGCCCGTAGCCGCTCCGGTAGTCGCGGAGCGCCCGACGCCGGTAGTGAAGGAGATACAGGTCGCACCCGCCCCGGCAACCGTAACTGTGTCGGATCAACCTCGGGTAACGGTATCGCCACGCCGGCGGGTGCCGCGCCAATCCGTGCGCCGCACTCTGTCGGTGGTGACGAACAATGGCACGTCGGTAGCGCCGGAGATTGTTGAAGGGCGCGAGCAGGTCGCGGCGCTGCCGGCGACCGAACAAAGTGGGCCGATCGATCGGCCCACTCAGGAAATGATCGATAATGCCGGCAGCATGGCTGCAGATGTGCTGATCGGCTTATCAGGACAGATGACGGATGAGAAGAGTGCTGAAATCCAGCATACCCTGTTGCACCTTCTCGTGTCAGTGCTGCCCGGTTAGAATGACTGAATAACAATGGAGGAATGGACCAATGACGAGAGTATGGACTCTGACAATTCTGCTGCTCATCACCGCGATGACGGCATGGGCACAAACGGAAGCACCTACCAGTAAGCCGGTGCAAGCCCCGGCATTCATGCTGCCCGAAGGGGCGGCGGTCAACATGGAAATCAACCTCTCCCAGGGCGATATCCTGGGCATGGTGAAGCAGGCAATTCCGGCGTTTAAAGCGCGCGTCATGGAAACGAATAACGAAGTGGCCGATTTCGTCAACACACTGAACTTTGATGACCTTTACGCGGCCATCGAGGGCGTTCAGGCGGTGCGCGTCGTGCAGTTCTCGCAGCCCAAGCCCATTGATGCTGATGCGCTGCTGGCGCACTTCGCGGCGCAGGCAAGCGAGGAAAATGGATGGACGCGCATCTACTTCCTCCGCCTGGAGACAGGCGCCACATTTGCCGCCTATACCCAGTGTGGCAGCAGTTACTACTCGGTACTGGCTGATCCGAACACCGGGCTCACCGGCGTGGCGACGGTCACCGGCCCCATCGATATCGTGAAGCTGGCCGGTTGGGCGGGCCATGTCGTCAGTACGATCCCGAAAGCGCGCGCCTGCCTGGAAGCGTATGGCGTGAAATAATCGATCGCCGGCAGGGACAAGGGGATGAACAGGAGTGGGTCACCCTGTCCGGCGCATCGGCAAGGCAGGGGGAGTTCTCAAGAACTCCCCCTGCCTTATGTGTCGTTTCCGGCGAATGTCAGATGGCTCACACCTGCTCGAGCACATCCATGCTGGAGATGCTCGGCAGGTGGGCGGCCAGCCGGTTGAGCGCCTGCACATAGGCTTTGGCGCTGGCGATAATGATGTCCGTGCTCGAACCCCGGCCGGTGAAGATATGCCCGTCACTGTCGCTGATGCGCACCGTCACCTCGCCCAGCGCGTCGGTGCCGCCGGTCACCGAGTGCACCACGTAATCCACCAGGTTATGCGGCAGGCTCGCCACCGCGCTGATCGTGCGGTACACCGAATCGACCGAGCCCACGCCCACGCCCGCCTCGGTGATCATCTCGTCGCCGTCGTACAGCCGCACGGTCGTCGTCGGCAGCGTGGACGAGCCGGCCACCACGTGCAGGTAATCAAGGCGGAAACGTTCGGTCACCAGGTTCAATTCGTCGGTGACGATCGATTCCAGGTCGCGTTCAGTGACTTCCTTCTTCTTTTCCGCCACCTCTTTCACGCGCTTGACCACCTTTTCCAACTGCTCGTCGTCGAACTCATAGCCCATTTCGAACAGCCGGCGCGTGATGGCGTGCTTCCCGGAGTGGATGCCCAGCACCAGCTTGGTGGAGCCGGCGCCCACATCTTCGGGATTCATGATCTCGTAGGTCTGCTTGTGCGCCAGCATGCCGTGCTGATGGATGCCCGATTCATGCGCGAAGGCATTCGCGCCGACGATCGCCTTATTCGGCTGCACCTGGATGCTGGTAATATCGCTCACCAGCCGACTGGTGCGCATGATCTCCCGGGCGTTGATGCCCGTCTGCACCTGGAAGCGGTCAGGGCGCGTACGCATAGCCATCACCACCTCTTCCAGCGAACAGTTGCCGGCACGTTCGCCCAGCCCGTTGATGGTGCACTCCACCTGCCCGGCGCCGTTGCGCACCGCGGCCAGCGAGTTGGCCACCGCCAGGCCGAGGTCGTTGTGGCAGTGCACGCTGATCACCGCCTTGTCGATGTTCGGTACGCGTGACCGAAGGGTGGCGATCAACTCCCCGAACTCCTCGGGCATGGCATAACCGACGGTGTCCGGGATATTCACCGTGGTGGCGCCCGCCTCGATCACCGCTTCCACGATCTGGCAGAGGAAGTCGACGTTCGAGCGGGTGGCGTCCTCCGCCGAGAACTCCACATCGTCGCACAACGATCTCGCCAGCGATACGGCCTGCACCGCCATCGCCAGCACTTCCTCGCGCGACTTGCGCAACTTGTACTCCATATGAATGTCCGAGGTGGCGATGAAGGTGTGGATGCGC
>JAGUZN010000056.1 GCA_020060775.1 Armatimonadota bacterium | reverse complement strand
GGGTGGCGGGCAGGGTGATCGGGCCCAGGCGCACGGGAGAGTCCTTGCGCGCCGCCCAGCGGACGGCGCGGGCGACCAGCGCCTGGTAGTATTCGTACGCCACCCACTCCTGCGGGGGCAGCGTTTCCAACGGCGACCAGGAGCGAATGGGCTCCTCAGTATCCCACTGCGGCGTATAGCACGGCCAGGCCATCGCAGGATACCGCTCTTTTTCGCTTCGCGGCACCTGTTCTTGATAATTGAGCACGACCACGCGCCCCTTGCCGAAAGTCACCGTCTTCACCAGCGTGTCGCGTGGAATGTTGTGCAGGCGGGGCAACACCGAGAGCGGGAGATGATCGGCAATGGCGGCGACCCCCTGGGGATCTGCCGTGCTGCCGAACACAATATCCAATTCGTTATGCGCCGGAGGATTCACGTACACCAGCCCCATGCCGTTGTGCACTTTCTCCAGCAGGGCGAAGCGCTGCTTGGGCGGCAGCATCTCCCAGTCCAGCTTGCCGATCAGGGCTACGTCATGCGTGCCGGCAATCGCTTTCACCAGCGAATCCTGCGCGAGCGCCGCCGGCGGCATGAAGAAGGCAAACGCCTCGTCGGAGGCGGACTCCGTGATCTTGCTGAAGTTATAGGACATCCACGGGGTGTATTCGACCTGTAGACGTTGCGCCAGTTCCACCGTTTCTCGCTGGCTCCACAGCGGCGCCAGCGCCAGTAGCTTGATGGCGCCGCCGGCGGCCGGATTGGCCCAGGCCACATGTGGGGTGACATAGGCATTGGTCAACCGTCCGTAAGGCTGATTTTCATTCAAGCCGTGGGGGTGGGGCTGCGGGGTGTAGCTCCAGGCCGCGGCGCCGAGCAGGCCAAGCAGACAGGTGGTGAGCAGCTGACGCATAGCGTGTTCCTCCGATATTCAGGCGTGTGAAGGCACAAAGAATGGGCGCACCATCGGGCGATGATGCGCCCATCGTGATAGCGTACCGGGGCTGGCGTGAGTTTTTCATATCCATCCTGGAATAAGGGGGCGGATGCCGGGATGTCTTCCCGGCATCCGTACGGGTAGATTAAAACACCATGGGGGCGACCAGTGCATTGCCGCGATAGAAGGGCGCCCGCCCCTTGAAGGAGGTCATCATCGTTTCGCTTTTGGAACCCGGCTCGTCCATCACCACCGCCGCCAGGTGAATCTTACGCACGCCGGTCTTGTAGTTCAGTGTGACGGTTGTGCCATAGTACGACACCCTGACAGTGCCGCTCTCGATCTCGCGCGGCGGAAAAGCGAAACCGATCTGTCCTTTGGCGCTGGCATGTTTATCGCCCAGGAAGATCCAGGTGTCTTCGGGGGTCAGTGTGATGGTCTGTGTTGCACCACCAGCGGGGATATCAACCCGCTGTTTCTCCGTGACGCCCATGCGCAGGCTGTCGTTGGCTAAACCATTATAACCTCCAGGGTAGCACTGGAAGGTGACCTTCATGTTATGATTGGGATTACGGTCGGCGGCCGCGGCCATGTCGGCGGTAATGTACATCACGTTGCCTTCCGGGGCAATAGTGAAGGTGGTGTCCACCAATGGATCGCCCCGCCACGTGTGCTTGAAGGCCAGCGTGCCGTTCGGCCCATCAGTCGACTCTGATGAGACCTGTTGGAGGTAACCACAGCAAGCTTCACGAGGGATCACCCCCCACACATCGGCAAAGACCATGCTGAAGAAGGGCTGGAACTGCCCCCAATAGGCTCCATGCGTAGTCGCTCCGATGTCCATCGAACTATACATCTGGGCGTTCGCGGTACTGGTATCTCCGGCTGATTTGTACAGGCGCAGGGTCGGGCTGGTGACGCCGATGGTGTCGAATAGCCATTTCTCATCCCAGAAGGCTGATGTGCTCGGGGTGTGCGTGACCTTCACGCCGTTGCCCTTCTTGGCGGCGACATGGCCGTCGACGTAGGACATGATGGCGATGCCGCTGTGGCGGAAGTCGATGTCGTTGGGCATGTAGAGGACGTTGTCGTAGGTGACCGGCGAGGTGGTCGCCGCGTGCTGCCCATCGGCTGTGAGGATAGTATTGGCTGGTGAATCAATCTCGCCGAGGGCCAGGCCGGAGACGCCATCGCTGTAGCCGTAGGCATTGGCGACTTTCTTGCCCTTGGTGGGGCACATGAGGATGTTGCGATCGACGTTGATCTGCGGCCAGACATCCGCAGAGAAGGGCATCTCTTCATCGTGATCCTGGGCATACATGAGGATGGCGACAGCGATCTGCCGCTGATTGTTCAAGCAGCTCGATTGCCGAGCTTTTTCCCGCGCCTTGGCGAATACAGGGAAGAGAATGGCGGCCAGGATAGCTATGATTGCAATGACGACGAGCAACTCGATGAGGGTAAACCCTCGGCGGACGACATACATGAGCGTTCTCCTCTCAGGTTAAGATGGGAATAAACTCCCTATTTCTACCAATAAGTATCTGCCGGGTCTGTTTCCCCGTCAATAGTAACAATTCGCTATTTTCGGCACATGTGCCGGGTGCCCGTTGCGTATGCTGGGAAACAGAGAATAGCCTGGTGATCGTAAAGAATAGTCGAAGAATGGTGTGCCCCTCCCCCAGGGCATTTTACCGCGAAAGGGGGAGGGAGGCGTGTTTGAGGGATTACTCGGGCCAGTAGGGGGTATTCAGCATCAACCCGCGATCGGCATCAATACGCTCCTTTAGCACAGCTTCCGCGGCGTCATTCGTTTGCGGGAAGGCGTAGAAGCCCAGGTGCATCTTTCGCGCTTCGAGTGGATACTGCAGCGTGCTCATCACCGCATAACTGGACAGCCGGATTTCGCCCGTTTCAATGGCGTCTGGCGGCAGCAGCAGCCCGAGCGACCCCTTATTTTCGTGCTTGTCGCCGTAGAACACCCATCCTTCCGCGGGGGCGATGGACAGTTTGGGGAAGGGGTTAGCTTCCGTCGGCTCAAAACCGACTGGCACCTCGGCGGTCGCCCCCAGCGATGTGACGACATAACGGTGGCTGGGCAGCTTGTACGCCGGGCCAAAACCGCCGGGATAGGTGTCGAGAGTGATCTTGACCGACTCCACCGCCATGCCGGGCAGTGCCAGGTCGACGCGCAGGAAGATGGCATGGCCGTCGTCGGGCACCAGGAAGTTCAATGCCAGCTTGCGGTTTTCGTTGAACTCCCAGATGAAGCGCAGGTAGCCGCTCGGCCCTTCCTTGCTTTCGATGCGGGTGGCGGGTGCGGCGGCCATAATGTCGTGGCCGTTCACCAGCACGCGGAGGCAATACCAGTAATCATATGGGCCGCCGCCCAGTTTGATGCCGGAATCGTGAGTCGGCAATGAAGGATAATTCCCCGTGAAGCTCGGCGGCAAATTCAGATATCGAGTGTAGATGATTTGCGGATTCACCGCTCCCGCGGTGAACGTCCATGTCTCGCCTTTGCGTGACGGCGTCTTCCCATCGCCTTCGGTCAACGTGGCTTTCTTTTCGATCTTTACATTGATGTCGCTCATCGTTGCCTTCAGGGCATCCAGCCCATCAGCACAGGCGCACATCGCTGCCAGACCCAGCAGCAACAACATCATCAGTACACGCATCCGCATTCCTCCCGTGTATGGCAACCTCATGTGCCGGGCACAAGTGAGCCCCGTTGCATTCGGATGCCAACATTCTTACAAACCATTATCTGCCGGATGCCCTTGCCGGTCAACAGGAAAGCGAGTATATTTCCGATACATGTACCAGGGGGGCTGACATGATTTCTTTACGCCAACTTGCTCGCCTCGCCGGCGTCTCGCCGTCCACTGTTGTGCGTGCGCTCAAGGGCCACGATGAGGTTGCCCCGGTGACGCGCCAACGGATTGTCCAACTGGCTAAACAACACCACTACACCCCGTTGCAGCGCATACCCGAGCAGATGCTTGTACGGCAGCATATCATCGGGCACATCCTGCCCAATTTCCGATCCGTGCAGGAAAACGTCATTGCCAGAGCGCTCAATGAGGAATGTGAGCGTCGTCATTATTCCTGGCAGGTGCGCCTGACGGAAGGACATATGGTATGCGTGCAGGAGGCCATGCGCCATTTCGATGATCTCGGTGTTGATGGCCTCCTTATCCACTCAGGTGCTTACCATCCAGTGCCTGCCGAGTTGGTCCGGCGTTTCCATCTGCGCGGTGTGCCGGTCATCACCTACGATGTCACCCCTACTGAGTGCCCCGTCGATTGGGTGGGCACAGATGAAATAGCAGCAGGGGATATGGCCGTGGCGTATCTGCATGGACTGGGCCATCACCGCATTGCCTTTTTGGGGGCATTATCTAAAGGGCACGAGTACGGTCGCCCCCATGCGGTGTATGAGGCGTTGGTGCGACGAAATCTGTCCACTGACTGTTTTATCGATGTCGATTTCAAAGATCGCGACCACGAACTCGCCGCAGTACTGCACGCGCCGGATCACCCCACGGCGTTGATTGGAGAGACTGATGGATTGGCTCTGGAAGCGCTGAGTAACATACGCCACCTCGGAATCAATGTGCCCAACCAACTTAGCGTGCTGGGCATCGGCTGCCTTCCCTACTCAGCGTTTGCACATCCCGCGTTGACCGTGATTACTTTACCGATGGAAAAGATCGCGAAACACGCTATGAAGCTGCTCTTTGCGCGCATTGCCGACCCGACGCCGTTGCTCGAAGGGCGTGTGGAACAGACCGCGATGCAGCCGACGCTTATCGAGCGCGCCTCCTGCGTTCGGAACACGCATCGGCGCTAACAGCCCACGCGGATGCCCGGAATGAAGCATACGATTGTCAATATACTCCGTGGCGACCCGCGTCAGGTACAGACGACGATGCGTGATACGCAGTGCATTCACGCGCTCACCAATACGGGGTCATCATCAGGGTCCAACGCATCGGCCGTATGACGACGCGACTGCCGTGGTGGCCTGGCGAGGGCGTGTTCAGCCGGCCAACCATCGCGCAACCGTCCGAGCAGCGTCGCGCGACTGACCACGCACCGGGGGTCGGCAACCCACGCGGACACCGGTTTGGTTTCCCCGAACGCAGTGAGTTGCGGCAAACGCTCGAAGGGGGGTGTGGTGAGCGCCTCCTCGATCGGCCAGTCGGCGGCAAGGCGTGCGGCAAGGGTGCTCGCTGATACGCGACAACGCGTATCGCGCGCCCAG
>JAGUZN010000292.1 GCA_020060775.1 Armatimonadota bacterium | reverse complement strand
CGCTGCCGCGAGTGCCGGGTCCAACGTCTCGGCGACATGGCGCCAGCTCAGATCCTCCCCGCGCGCATGCCAGTCACGGATTTTTGCGAGCACCTCTTCTCGCGTCCACCTGCGGTACCGGCGGATCGCCGCGTATGCAAAGCCTGCCGCATTGACGGCGGCGCCCCACGAGCCGAAGACGCGCTCGGCAGCCTTGAGCAACGCGGGCACACGCTGACGGGTGCGCAGGTAACTCAATTCATGGCCGGCTCGCGCTTCGCCCTGAATCGCGGCGATGACCGTCTCCCGGGTCCAGATACGTTGAAAGCCCCCTCCGCTCATGTAGCCTCCTGCCGCTCACGGCAGCCCATGCCCGTATCAGATCGAACGCGGGCAAACAGCGCCAGCCCGACTCCCAGACAGCACAGGGCCGCCAGAAAGATTCCCGTATAGGCGTCAACCGTGTACGGGCCGAGCAGGCGGTGCCGCGCTCCGGCATGTGCCAACACCAGACCGGCCAGCAAGGGCGCACTGCCGGCGGTGAGTCCGGCCAGGGCATAGTAGATCGCGGTGTAGGCGGTAGTCTGGGCTTCGGGGACCACACGGTTGAACAGCAGACGGGTGGCTCCGATACTCACCCCACAGGCGCCCACGCCATACGCCAGGTAGAGCACGCCACACCAGACGACCGGCGTCGCCACCTCACGCGGCAGCAGCAACCAGCCAAGGGGAATAAGGCCCGTGCACCCCACTGCCGGCAGGAGAATCGCCCGGCTGCCCCACCGATCGGCCAGGCGCCCCCAGAGTAGACTGGAGGCGCCCATGCCGACCAGCGTCGCCGTGTCCAGCATCAGCACCTTCCCGGGGACGACGCCGAGCTGTTCGCGCACAAACAGGGGAAGAAAGCTGGTCAATAGCAGGGTGCCGACGGTCACGGCGCCAAAGCCGCCCAGGTACGCGGCGAAGTTCCGATCGCGCAAGGCGCCAGCCATCTGCGCCCAGTGGACATGCGTCGGCGTCCGGGCTTCCTGCGGTTCGCCGCCGGGCACCCATCGCATGGCGATGACGCCGAGCAGGCCGAGACCGCATCCGATCAACAGCAGCAGCAGGAAGCGCGACAACGCGCCTCCCGCACCGATGACCGCCCCGGCGATGAGCACCGCGGCCGAGGTCGCCAGCACTGACACGAGCATCGACAGACCGCCGAAGCGCCCGCGCAGATGATGGGGAACGAAGTATTGATACCAGGGGTAGTAGGCGGTTTCACCCAGGGCGCGCAGAATGGCAAACACGCAGACGACAACGACCAGGTACCCCAGGGCGACCCCGCGTCCGGCCGCCATGAACAGCCAGGGGAGCAACGCCAGCGTGGCGGTCATCAGCGTACGGGCGCCAAACATCCCAAGAAAGACCCGTTTCCAGCCGCGATGCGCAAGAGACGGAGCCGCGACGAGCGCGAGCAATCCGGAGAACGGCAGCAGCGAGAGCAGTATGCCGATCTGCCCTTTGGGCAGGCCCAACTCGTGCAGAAACAGCAGGAAGAACGCGCCGCCGTAACTCCAACTGATGAAGACGCTGGTGAATACGCTGGAGACGAGCACCCAGGGCAGGCCGCGCAGTTTGGCCTGTTCCGCAAGATGATGGGGCCGAGATGGCACGCGGTCGTCTCCTTCCCGCGCAGGCGCTGCGGCGAGGGCGCTCACGCGGCCGGGGGCACCGGCCTCTCTTATCGCCTGCCCGCGATGAAGGGGTTGCTGGATGGGGGACATCGACGCGGACTCCTTTCTCCAGACCACTCAGTACCGGCCGTTGGCGGCGGTCACCTCAGCCAGCATAAGGATGCGCTCGAAGGGTGCTTCCGGCGGCACCTGATCACCCGCGGCCATGAACAGTCGGGGCGATGCTTGTCGGGTGTCCAGCCAGCGCGCGACGCAGTCCGCGAATTCGGCATCCGACACGCGAGGACAAAAGAGCGTGGCAGGGATGCCCCCGGAGAGGATCAGGTCGGGTCCGGCGTCGGCGCGCATCTGCGCCGGGGTCAAGGCAAACATCGGCGTGGGCGTCAGCGCGTCGGCGCAATCCACCCCGCACGCCGCCAACCAGCCGAGCACGCCGCGGCTCTCACCGTCCACATGCACCGCCAGGTATTTCCCCTGCGCGTGCAGCCGGCGTGCCACCTCGGTGTAATAATCGCGCACATAACGGTCGAAGAAGTCTCGGGTCTGCACGTTGCTGTCGTAGTTGTCACTGATGACCAGCGTCTCGAACGGCCCGTCGAGGAGGGCGTCGAGGATGCGCAAATTGCAGGCATTGACCGCATCGACCAGCCGTTGCACGCGGTCCGGTGCATCCAGCATCGCGTAAATGGTCTTCTCCACGCCCATGTACCGGCTGATGAGGTAGCCCGAGCCGGAATACGGCAACTGGGCGTAGGGATAGGCCAAATCGCCCAACGCGGCTTGCCAGGCGTGATACCGCTCCCAACGCGGCTGGCACTGCAACCGCGCCATCAGGAATTCGACGATGGGGAAGTCCGCCGGGGAGTCCAGCAGGTGCTTGCGGATGCCGTAGGAGTAGCTGGCAGGATTGAAGACCCGTTCTTCGTGTAGCGATCCGAGCGGCGTGACGATGCGTGTTGAAAAGACGTTGTCGTCGGTGCAGGTCTCCAGCCGCACTTCCGGATCATCGCTTGCGAGGGTGTAGAAACAGCCCATCTCGCAATACGCCACAGCGCCGACCTGTTTGTGCAGCGCGACGAGCCCCTGCTCGACGCCCGAGAACCCCGCCAGGTTGAACGGGATGTTCCGGTTCTTCTTGTACCAGTGCGACAGGTCCAGCAGCAACGGCACCTGGTCGGGTATCCGTCCCTGGTAGACGGCGCGTACACGTTCATTGGGTTGCATGTGTTCTCCTCAATTGTTCACTGTGTCAACCGGCGGAATCCGTTGTGCGCCACGGGGCCACACAAGCGCGCCGACACATCCCCCGTCGCCAAAGCGTCGGCCAGATCGCCGAATACCGCGTCGATTGCTTCAGCGTAACGATCCACGATAGCGTCCGTGTGCGCCAGGGTCGGATAGACCCCGGGGCCGGCCAGGAAACCGTGGTCCAGCATCCGCTGCGTGTACAGCGTGCGCAGCGCGTCCGCCTGCGGGTGGGCAAAGTGGACATGCGCGAGGCACGGATAGCCACCGACTTGCACCGGCAGTCCATGCCGGCGGCCACATTCCTCCCAGCACTGCTGGATGCGGGATCCGATCTGGGCGAGATGCGCCGGGATGTCGAGTGCCAGCATCTTGCGCAGTGTCGCCAGCGCGGCCACGGGGCCGACGCTCTCGGTCCAATAGGTGCTGCTGATGAAGGAGTCATGCGCGCCAGCCATCGCCGCGTGGGTACCGACCACCGCCGCCATCGGGTGCCCATTGCCCAGCGCCTTGGCGAACACCGCCAGGTCCGGGCCGACGCCGAACGTCAAGTGTGCGCCGCCGCGGTGCAAGCGGAAGCCGATGGTAATTTCATCAAAGATCAGCAACGCGCCGACGCGATGGGCGCTCTCGCGCACATATTCGAGGAAGCCCGGCTCTGGATCCTGCGAGCGGCAGGGTTCCATGATCACGGCGGCCAGTCGGTCGCCATGCGCATCCAGCACCGCCTGAAACGCCGCGCGATCATTATACGGGAAGATGGCGGCGGTGCCGCGCAACTCCCGCGGCACGCCCAGCGGATTGAGGCCGGGCAGCAGATGTCCGCACAGCGCGTCGCTGTCGCCGAGATTGGCGGCCAGGTACCAGTCCTGCCAGCCGTGGTAGCCGCACACGGCGATGACGGACCGATCGGTGGTGGCGCGGGCGATGCGCACGGCCATGGCGCACGCTTCACCGCCGCAGCGGGCGAAGCGGACCTGATCGGCCCAGGGGTGGACTTCGCACAGGAGATCGGCCAGCTCGACCTCCTCCGGCGGATTCAAGGTGCACATGCTGCCCAGTGCGATCCGCCGTTGCACGGCCCGCGTCACGTCAGAGTCGCGGAAACCGAGCAGACAGGCGCCGATGCCATTAGTGGACAGATCGTAGTAGTGTCGACCGTCCAGATCCCAGACTTCGCACCCGCGGGCTTCGCGGAAGTAGGCGGGCCAGTGGTCCGGCGCCATCATTTCCGGGCGCTTGCTCAACAGTTGTGTGCCGCCGGGGATGCGGGCTTTGGCCCGCTGATAGAGCTCTTGCGTGGCCGTGCCGGAGACCGGGAGCAGGCCGAACAGTCGCCGGGCGTTGTCGGCGAAGATATCCTGCCGATCCGCGGCATCCAGGCCCAGCGCGTCGGCCGCCGCCAGCACGGCGACGCCTCTCCGCATCGCCCGGCTGTCGCGGATGGCGAAATCGGTGCCGTTGTGGGCGTTGGTGCCGGCTTCGTTGTAGGTCGCCTGGCCGCAGGTGTAATCGCGAACGCCGGGGCCGG
>JAGUZN010000332.1 GCA_020060775.1 Armatimonadota bacterium | reverse complement strand
GGCTGGACGTTCGAAGCGGACGGCCATCTGGTATTTACCGCGATCACCGGCCAGCCGCTTCGGGTGAAGCTGGGGATTGCCGGATTGCCCAAGGTCGTGTACGCGGGCGCATCGCTGGTGGTATTAGAGCGGGAAGATAAAAAGATCCGCTATACGCTCTTTTCCACCGGCGTGCTGGAGATCACCACGAACAGCAAGCAGAGTCTCACCTGGTCTGCCGATACGCCGCTGGAGTATGCCACGGCGGGGAAACTCGGCTTTGCGCTTCATGCCGTGTTCAATGCCGAGAAGCTGGCGAGCAGCAAGGACTGGGTGCGCCTGGGTGCATCAGCGTCGGTCCACATCGGCTACGGCAGCGGTGATGTCTGGTTGAAGGCGCAGCAGTTGGATGTCACCGGCACGGTGCGTTGTGTTCCGGTGGCGAACGATGCCTGGGCCTCGGTGAAGACGCAAGTCGCGCTCGGAGAGCAGATCACGCTGACCGAACAGTTGACAGGGACCATTGCCGGCTTTGATGGGACGGTGAGCGTTCTTGACCAGAATGCCAATGGCACGCCCGATTTCGCCGGCGACCGCTGGTTCTTCGACCGCGGCAGCGACGGCAAGCTGGAAACGATCATCGATTGCCAGGGTGACCATGTATACGTGTATCTGCCGAAGGGGCAGACGCGCGAAGCCGTCAAACTCGTTGTTCCCGTGGAGAGCGGTGACCGCTACAGCATTGGGTATTTCGATGAGGGGAAGGCGCCGGCCCAGCAGCAGATTGAGGGCATCTCCCCGGCGATGACGCTCATCGACTGGAATCGCGACGGCCGCTTTTTCATGGGATCGTTGCTTACCGGTGGCTATCTGCAGCAGGACCGTGCAAAAGCCGGGCGGATTGAAGCGACGGCGTTCGACCTGGATGGCGATGGCGACATGGATATTGCCGATTGGTGGGGCGCCACGCAGTTCGATCTGGAAGACAGCTTCATCGGCATCATGAATGTCAACCTGCACCCGCAGCTCGGGCAGGCGGGCATTGTTGTTTTCACGCCTGCGCATTCGGTGGTGATGGCGAACATCGGGCGTTCCTGGTACAACAAAACGTATAACGAAGGACGGTTTTACGAGGGGGCGCGCACCGGATTCGAAGAGCACATCAACATGGTGATCCCACCGGGCGCAGTCGCCGCGCTGCCCGAGGGCGCCAACTTCTTTTTCAAGACGACCGGTGACAACATCGATCGCATGACGTTCGGCCGCTTCGTGACGAAAGGCGGGTTGAGTTGGAACGTGGAGCTTGATCCCCAGGAAGTAGATAGCGAGAGCCCGGAGCGTTTCAAGTATATCGCCCACTACAAGGATCCGTGGGGGCATGAATACAAAGCCCGCACCATCGTCTACCCGCCAAGCTGGGATGGGAAAGCGCTCAAATGGGAGAAACGTGCACAGTGGGGGAATGCGCTGGAGATCTATCCGAATGCACCGTGGTATCGCATAACCACCGGCAAATATTTCCCCTTGCGCGGCCTGCACATGTGCATGACGGCGGAGGGCGACAACTACGGCAGCAACGAGGGGATGTACGGGGGTGCTTTGAGCTATCTGGAGCGCATCGAGCGTGATAATGATGGCGCCAGCTTCACCCTGTACTATTCGCCGCTGATGGGCGGATTGCACTTGAAAGGTGCAGATTTCGGCTACATCGCCCATCCGCCGAAGTGGCCTGGCGGGGCCTTCTGGGATCGCACGCATTGGTATCACTACCCGAATGGCATCGTGCGCAAGGGGCGCTTCATGGGCAAGCGCGACGTGGCGATGCCAGAGGGCAAACGCGCTGAAGGCCCGTTGTTCTTTGCCTACAGCGACCGGGACCACGACCAGTATTTCGATACGTATGTCTACGACACGGATAATGACGGCCTCTATGAACGGGCGCTGTGGTATGACGCCAGGGCCAAGCATGTGCAACTGCAGGATGCGGCGTTCCGCGCGGTGTGGCCGTTCAACGCCGAATTTGCCGATGTGTCCTACCAGATGGGCGATTACCAGAAGATTCAGGACCTGTACAAGCGCGGGTACGCCGAGGATGCGTTGATCGAGCGGTATCAGCTTGGCTCATCGGGCATTCCGGTGGAACGGCAAGTCTTCCGTGAAGGCGAGATGCAGACCACGCGCTCCTGGCGTCCGCCGTTTTACGCCATCTTCGGCGATGAGTGGCTGCCGAAAGTGGCGATCTTTGAGGAGCCGGATTCACCGGACCGCTTCACCTGGAAGGACTTCAGCCCCACCGGCTTCACGCGGATGGGCACGCTGTTCACCCAGGAGGGATTGCAGCAGCGCACCATCAACGGGCGCATCACGCCGCAGGGGCTGCAGGGCATTTCCGTGCTGGTGATCGGTCATCTGTCACACGTGCTCTCGGACAAAGAGGTGGCGGCACTGCTGGCCTGGGTGGAACAGGGCGGCATGGTGGTGTTGCATTACACGTCTGAAGACGAGATTGACCGCGTGTATTTGAACGCACTCGGCGAGCAGCTCGGATTTTCGTTGGGGCCGAAGATTGAGAATCGCACCGTGGTCACGCAGTTAGGCACGGTCGGTTCGTTCACGGATCTCACCGCACCGTACATTGAACAGCGCACGGTGACGCCGGATAACCGGGTCGAGCACTACCAGGATGTCGCCGGTTGGGGGGTGTTGAAGGACGTGCAATATCTGAGTTTTGTCGGTTGCCCGCTCACGTTGAACGCGCCGATGACGCCGGCACTCACCTACAAGGGGCAGGTGATGATGGCCACGGCGAATTTTGGGAAGGGCATGATCCTGGTGTCGGGCATGAATTCCCTGGCCGACTGGCATGTCTGCACCACCGATTATGCCGAGCCGGGCACGCAAAACGATCTCTTCCTGACGCGCATGGTCGGCATGCTGGCGCAGCGCGCCCCGCAGCTGGAGGTCACTGCCTGTGAGTATGTTGCCGGCAATCTGCGCGCCAAACCCGCGCAGCTCGGCAAGGCGAAAGTGTCGTTCAGCGGGCAGGGCGGCGCCGTGTATCTGCCGCAATTGTGGCTGCAGCGCACCGTCACCGTGAACGGCCAGCCGGTCGAGCCGACCTACTCGGGCGCGTTGAGCAAGATCACGCTTCCCGCGGGGGAATCCACGATCGAAGTTACCCAAACCGTGGAGGGTAAATAATGAAACAGCTACTTGTTCTTTTCCTCGTGATCGGGGTCATTACATCCGCCCGGGGTGCTGATATTCGCGAAGTGGATTACGCGGGCAAGCGCACGGGTCTGGTGATCGATTCACCACTGCTGCGGGTAGGTATTGTCCCGAGCATGGGCGGGCGCATTGTGGAATTCGTGCCGAAAGCCGTCGAGAAAAATTATCTGCACCGCGCGCCATGGTTTTACCACCTGGGACCGAAGGATGCCTGGGATGGAGCAGAATACGGCGGCATCTGCGATGCTCCGACCAGTGGCTGGCCCGGACCCTTCTGGGGCATGGACTATCGCATCGAGCGCTTGCAGGAGGCCGGCATGACCGGCCTGCGCGCCACCGCCGAAGCGGAAGGGATCGGCATCCAGCGGGAGATGCTGGTGCCGGAGGGAAGCACGCGGTTGATCGTGCGGGTGAAGCAGAGCAACCTGAGTGACGATCCGAAGAAGATGACGCTGCGTGTGCACGGCGAATTTCGCGTCGGCGCGCAGGCGGATGACCAAGATTTCATTTTTTGGCGCGACGGCGATACGCTGAAGACCCGTCAGTATATCCCCGGTTCGGAGAGCCCGCGCCTGTATTTCGACAATCCGACTGAGAACTGGATGGCGATGGTAGACACCGTTGAGCGCGAGGCGCTCATCCATCGTTACCTCTCGCCTACTGCGCCGTACCGCGTGTTCTTCTGGTCGGGCCATCCCAGCCCGCCTCCCGGTTCGCCGGAGAGCACAGGGGATACGGGTTTTTATAACAACGAGCGATTCATCGAAAGCAAGGATGCCATCGCACCCAGGGGGACGATGGAAGCGGTGGAAGAGTTCTGGGCGCTTCGCGGGCTGTCCCGGGTAGATTTCTGCGTGGATGAGGGCGCCGGTGCGCTGGACTTTCCGCGGGCACGGTATGGCCACAACGACACGGTCGCCTTGACCTGCGCGTTCGGCGCACCCATGGCGGGCACACCGGTGCAGGTGGCGGTGACGGTGCAGGATGCGAACGGCCAGCCGGTCGGCACGCTGCAGGGGCGCATCCCGGCGTTTTCTGCCGGGGAAATCGCGCAGGCGCAAATCACATTTGCCACCAAGACGTTGCCGGACGGCGCGTACACGGTAACGGTGGTCTATTCGCGCGACGGGAAGGTGTTGGGCCAGGCGGTGCGCACCTTTGCCATTACTGCTGAGCTGGTTAATCGCGCGCAGTCTGCGGTATCCGATCTCGACAAGCGCGTGAACGTGCTGAAAAAGGCATGGGGGACAAGGAACCAATCCGACCGCCTGCGCATCCAGGTATTGCAGGTGCGCATAGGCGAGGTGCGCCAGGCGCTTGAGCGCGGCGAGTACGAGGCGGTGTTGACGGAGGCCGCGGAGATCAACAGCGCAATTACACGCGTCATCGAGGACCGGCAGCGGGAACGCACCGAGGATATCGAGCAACCTGTTGATCTGAAATCGCTGCTGAAGCGGTATGGGGGCGCGCGTTAAGGGCATCTCCAGTTACTCTCCGAAGACGGAGTAGAGGATGAGCAGGCCACACATCGGCGTTATCGGCTATCAGATGGGCGAACACAATGCCGGGTTCGCGGCGGTAGAGAGCCAATCCGCGTATAATAGCAGGCATGAGTACGAGTGAGTGGGCCGCGGCCTGGCGGGGACGTGTGCGGAATGAGGACGACCTGGTGCGCTTTGTGCAGGCGGTCGGGTGTTGTACGATCGGCGAACTCCCGCGTTACCCGCAGTTCCCCAGCGTGGCCGTCGCGATGGAGATCCCGGAGCCGATCGGCCACATCTGGTTCTGGAAGGACGACCTCCATGTGCAGCGCCGCCTGTATTACACGCGGCTCTTTGGCGGCCGCCCGGGTTTTATCTCCCTCGACCTGTTGCCGGCGTGCGTTGCCGCGAATGGCGTGGCTGCCGATGAGCTGTTCCTGCTCGGTCAGGCGCCGGCGGAGACGCAGGAAATCTACACGCGCATCGACGAGGACGGCCCCATATCCACCCGCAAGCTGAAGCAGTCATTGAGTGCATCAGCATGTAAAGCGTCCACCACGGCGTTGATTGATTTGGAACGGCGCTTCATCATCACCAAGACGGCGATCACCGGTCGCGAACGCGGCACATACGGGTATGTGTGGGATCTCGCAGAACGGTGGGTGCCGGACGCTTTTACGGCAGCGGATCGCCTGCGCCGGGCCGGTGGACGTGAAGCGCTCACGCGCCGTTTACAGGTGCTGGGCGTCCCACTGGATGCGCGTTTTCTCACGCGCGTCATGCGTTGGGAATGAGGCGCGATTCACATTGATCCAAAATAGCTCAATCTTAATATCGCCACAGAACCACGCTGCACCAGCACGTGTTGCTGTGAACGTTGTCGCTCCGCTGTGCGCGTTGTTGTGCATAAAGTCCTTGCGCTTCAGTGCATCCATGGTATAATAACGCCCGCTAGGACAGGGAGTTTCGCCCTGGCTGCCTGCATGGAGCAGGGTGCAACACTGCCGACGAATTGTGTGCGTCGGGCACGGGTATACTGGAAACGAGAAGGAGTTCGTTGACAATTGGTGACCGGAATCGGTGGTGAACCGGGCTTGTTTCGCGGGGTAATTGACGCCCTATGCTTGCCGAGCAAGGTTTACTTTTTGCCGATCAGGGTCTATAATTGTCCGTGATGATCATAAAAACTAGATGCCGAATCCCACAGTGTGGGAGCGGGGGACCCAAGGTTTTTTTGGGGTGAAGTCTCGAGTGACTCGAGGCGAGGTGACCTTTTCCACCTTAACCCGTCAGCTAACCTCGCAGGCACGGTGAAAGGGTCAAGCATGCGCGTGTCCAGCATCAGCTTGGCACGCGTTTTCGCGTCTGGCCCTCACCAGAAAGGAGCTTCCCCATGTTCACTCTTGGTATTGTGGGTTTGGGGCTGACGGGGTCAGCCATCGCCAAGCATCTCCTCGAACAGTGCCCCGATTGCTCCATCGTGATGGCGGGGGCCGGCGAGCATTCCAGCAAAGCCGGCAAAGACCTCGGCGTCATATTGGGTCTCCCTGCCTGTGGGGTGGAGGTTGTGGCCGCGGAAGAGATTCCTGCCGCCCTGCAGCGCACCCGGCCGCAGGCGGTGATTGACTTCAGCCGACCGGAGGGGACAATCGCGTTGTTACGCCATTATGCCCGCATCGGCTGCGGGGTGGTGGTGGGCACCACAGGGTTTACCGACTGCCAGCTTCAGCAATTGCAGCGTGCGCCGGGGACGCATAAGTTCGGCTTGATGTATGCGCCGAATATCACTCGCGGCGTGAATGTGTTGATGATGATTGCCAAGCTGGCTGCGACCTATTTGCCGGGGTATGACATCGAGGTGATCGAGCGTCATCACCGGCGCAAGAAAGATGCGCCGTCGGGCACGGCCGCGAAGATCGCCGCCCAGTTGCACGACGTGCGCGATGACCAGGGGACGACCGTGCATGGCCGCGAGGGACTGACGCCTCGCGCGGCCAGCGAGATCGGCGTCCATGCGGTGCGCGGCGGCGGCATCGTCGGCGTGCATGAAATACTTTTTGCCAATGACTATGATGAAATTGTCATCACTCACCGCTCGGAATCTCGGCTGGCGTTTGCCGCCGGCGCCGCGGAAGCGGCGGCCTGGATTGCCGGTCGACGGGGGTATTACACCGTCGAGGACATGATAATGAGCGTGGAGGTTGATGAGTTGCTTGACGACACTCCTGCCCCAATCCCAAGCCAATCATCCTCTCGCCCCGTAGAAGTTGTTGCTTAGGCGTCTCATTTGGTGACGCCCGGCGATGCAGCGGCGTTTCCAGTCTTATTGACGTGGAATGGCGCTTGTGCGCCTGGGTGCGCCCGGGATGCGTGGTTGGATAAGGAGGTACATGGTGTTACCAAAACTTTCGCCGCGGGTGAACCGCGACATGGCAACAGGACGTTCATATCGTGACATTTCGCTTTGGTCAGCGGTGACGGATGCCGAGTGGTCCGATTGGCGCTGGCAGATCCGCAACCGATTGACCACCGTTGAAGAGCTAGAGCAGGTCATTCACCTGACGGATGCCGAGCGCGAAGGTGTGCGCCGGTGTCTGGGACGTTTGCGCATGGCGGTCACCCCCTACTACGCCATGTTGATGGATCCCGACGACCATCATGGCCCCATCCGGCGCCAGGCCGTGCCGACGATCGACGAACTGGCATCCTCGTCGTGCGATATGGATGACCCGCTGCACGAGGATGCCGACTCGCCGGCGCCGGGGTTGACGCACCGGTATCCGGACCGGGTGTTGTTGCTCGTCACCGACCAGTGCTCGATGTACTGCCGGCATTGCACGCGACGGCGCATGGCGGGTCAGAATGACGAGGCGATGCCCGAGTCGCACATCATGCAGGCGCTGGAGTACATTCGCGACACGCCGCAGGTGCGCGACGTGCTGCTCTCCGGCGGCGATCCCTTCACCTTGCCGACGCCGCGGCTGGAGCGGGTGATCCGCGCGTTACGGGCGATCGACCATGTCGAAGTGATTCGCATCGGCACGCGCACGCCGGTGGTGTTGCCGCAACGCATCACCTTCGAGCTGTGCGATATGCTACGGCGCTACCACCCGATCTGGGTGAACACGCACTTCAATCACCCGAAGGAGATCACCCCGGCTTCCCGCGAGGCGTGCCGCCGGTTGGCGGATGCCGGCATCCCGTTGGGGAACCAGTCGGTGTTGTTGCGCGGCATCAATGATTGCCCATACCTCATGCGTCATCTGGTGCACGAGTTGGTGAAGATGCGTGTGCGGCCGTATTACCTGTACCAGTGCGACCTTTCACAGGGTATCGAGCATTTCCGTACGTCGGTGTCCAAGGGGATCGAGATTGTCGAGGCGTTGCGCGGGCATACCTCGGGCTTCGCCGTGCCGACGTATGTGATTGATGCGCCGGGCGGGGGTGGCAAGATCCCGGTGAATCCGCAGTATCTCATCTCGCAGACGGATACGCAGGTGATCCTGCGTAACTACGAGGGCGTCATCTGTACCTACCAGGAACCTTCCGATAAGATGCCGCATACCGAGTGCGAGTTCTGCCGCAGCAACACGCAGGAGGCCGCGGGGCTGGAGAAGTTATACAGCGGCGATCAGATCAGCCTGGTGCCCCAGGACAACAACCGCTTGCGTCGACGCCAGCAGTTCGAGCTCGAGGAAGGGGATGAACTGGTATGATCGTCAGACATCGTATGCCGACCGACGCCGACATTTACGTGGATGAGCGCAACTGTCGCGTGAAATTGCTTGACTGCGGCAGCGACCCGACGGCCACGGCGGCTGCCGCGGTGGAATTGGCCGAGTCACGCGGGCTGACGAAGATCTGGGGATTCGTCTCGCCGGTGGACTGGGTGAGCCTGTCACAAGTCGGCTTCACGCGCGAGGGGATACTGGACGGGTATTTTGACGATGGTCCGGGCATCGGGGTTGCACGCTATCTTTCCGGCGATCGCGCGCGCAGCAAGCATACGGCGATGGAGGATGCCATCGTCGAGCAAGCCTGCGCGAAGCAAGGACAGTGGCAACCCGAATTGCCGGAGCGCTTCGTGGTGCGTCCGGCGACCGAGGCGGATGCGGGTGAGATTTCCTTGGTGTTGCAGCAAGTCTTCGTGACTTATCCGACACCGATCGACTCGGCAGAGGCGATCCTCAATGCGATGGCCAACAACGTCTTCTTCACACTGGTGGAGTATGACAGCCAGATCGTGAGCGTGGCCTCGACGGATGTGGACCCGGTCCATCTGGTCGCGGAGATGACTGATTGTGCCACCCTGCCCGACTTTCGCGGGAAGGGACTGATGCGCTACCTGCTGTCGGTGATGGAAGACGCCATGCGCGCCAAAGGGTTGCGCAGCGTGTTCACGCTGGCGCGCGCCACCTCGATCGCGATGAATACGGCATTCGCCCGCCTGGATTACGCGTATAAAGGACGGTTTATCAATAACTGCTATATTGCCGGCGACTGGGAAGATATGAACCTGTGGGTGAAGATTCTTTCCTGACGTGAAGCCGCCCTGACGGCGTACTTCACGGGTGCATACCGCATTACAACACCTTGGGCACCGCCCACACGCCGGCGTGTGGGCGGCTATGCCGTTTCCGGCCACCGCACGCCCGGGCCGGGGGAGCTTGGATATGGACAACGACGTACTCACACTTGACCCCACTGCGAATGCCGATCAAGCCATTTCCCTGTTGACACAGCTCGGCCTTGTGCTATCGCCGCAGGTGCAGGACATTCTTGTTGCCGCCGTCATCTTCGCCGGTTTCCTGTTGCTTGCGTTCCTTATGCAGTTCATCATACGCGCGGTGACACGCCAGGTGACCCGGCACAGCACGGTGGCGTTTGATGATCATCACCTGCGCGGGGTGGTGCGTCCGGTGGCGTTGCTCGTGGTGGCCACCGGCCTGATGACGGCGTTGGTGAGCCTGGATGCGCTGGGCGGCTTGCGCGGGATGATCGTACGCGCGTACGGGGTCATCGCACTGGTCATCGGCATTGTGCTGTTGCTGCGCGTGCTCGACATCTTCATCGACTGGGGATTCGCGCGACTGCGCCCACGCTTAGGCGATAACTCCGCGCATTACTCAGGATTGTCCCGCAAGGTGCTGGCGGGTATCGTCTGGGTGGTGGGCGGCATCATCGTGCTCGGCCAGTTGGGCGTGGAGATTACCCCGCTGATCACCACACTCGGCCTGGGATCGTTGGCGGTGGCGCTGGCACTGCAGGATACACTGGCGAATTTCTTCGCGGGCATTTACCTCATGCTCGATCGCCCCATCAAGGTGGGCGATTACGTGCGGCTGGATACCGGCGATGAGGGGTTTGTTGACGGCATCGGCTGGCGAAGCACGCGCATCCGCCTGTGGTCCAACTATATCGTGGTGCTTCCGAACGGGCGGTTGACCTCGAGCGTGATCACCAATATGGTGCTCAACCACTCGGAGACCGCCGTGTACATCCGCGGCGGCGTCGGGTATCTGAACGACCTGGACCATGTCGAGCGGGTGCTGATCGAGACCGCACATGAGGTGATGGCCAGGACGGAGGGAGCCTGTGAGGGCTGCGAGCCGCTGGTGCGCTACCAGGAGTTTGGCGACTCCAATATCAATTTCCTGGTCATTTTGAAAGTGACCGAGTTCTCGTATCAGTATGTGCTGAAGCACGAGTATATCAAAGCGGTGCATCGGCGTTTCCGGGACGAGGGCATTGAGATTGCCTGGCCGGTGCGACAATTAGTCGCACCTCACCCGCTTCCGGTGACGCTGGCTGCGCCGGAGGTCAGCACGCCTTCGGCTTCACCGCGAGTGTGATCTGTGAGATGAGGAGGAGTTATCATGCCTGGACAGGGGAATCGTAGCGGTTTTTGGGCGGTATTAGTGGTCGTGGCCATTGCAGCAGGCGTTATCGCCTATCAGCGGCAGGCCGGTCGCACGGTGCGTGCCGGCGGGGGCGCCGATACGGTGAAGATAGCCATGAGCGGGGTGTATCCGCCATTCAACTACTTCAATGAGCGCAATGCGCTGGTGGGTTTCGACGTCGATATTGCCAAAGAGATCGCCCGGCGGCTGAACCGGGAGCCTGAACTGGTCACCACGGCCTGGGACGGCATTCTGGCCGGCCTGGTCTCCCATAAATTCGACCTCATCATCGGGAGTATGGCCATCACCGAGGAACGCAAGAAAACGGTGCTCTTCTCTGATCCCTATTACAGTTCGGGCGCACAGCTCGTGACGCGCAAGGGGTCGAAGATTTCCGGGCCATCAAGCCTGAAAGGGAAGGTGGTGGGTGTGACCGTGGGCGAGACGTATGAGGCGTATGTGCGCGAGCATATCCCCGGGGTGAAGCGCATCGCCACCTATAAAGGCGGGGTGCCCAACCTCATCATGGAATTGAACAACAAGCGCATCGATGCCTTTCTGACCGACCGCCTGGTGGGGCTGTACGCGCTGAAGCAGGCGAAGAGCGACGCGGTGCTGTCGGGGGATCTGCTGTATCGCGAAGAGATGGGCATTGCCGTGGCGCGCGAGCATCCCGAACTGCTGGCCGAGGTGAATGCGGCGCTGGCCGCCATGAAAGAGGATGGCACCTATGCCCGCATCAGCGACACCTGGTTTGGGCGCAACATCCTGGCACTGGAGTAGGCGGGCATGCAATTTGCAGAATATCTGTTAGAAAGTTCCTTCCTGTTGAAGGCGATGAGCATCACCGCCATTCTCGCCGTGGGCGGCGCGGCATTAGGCACGACGGTGGCGGCGGTGCTGGCGCTGTTGCGCATGAGCGAAAACCGGCTGGTGCGCAACGCCGTGACGGGGTATGTGGAATTCATGCGCGGCACGCCGTTGCTGGTGCAGTTGTTCCTGATCTACTACGGGGGTCCGCAGATCGGGTTGACACTGGAGCCGCTCACCGCGGGGATTATCGGGTTGGGCATGAACGCCGGGGCGTACATTTCGGAGATCTTTCGCGGCTCCATCCAGAGCATTCCCCGCGGGCAGATGGAGGCGGCGCGTTCGCTCGGCATGGGTCACTGGCTGGCGATGCGGCGCATCATCTGGCCGCAGGCATTTCGCCATGCCGTGCCCGCGCTGGGCAGCAGCTTTGCCGCGCTGGTGAAGGATACGTCGCTGGTGTCGGTGATTACGGTGGGCGAGCTGTTGCTCATCACCCAGCAGCGCATCAGTTTTCGCGGCCGTCCGATTGAATTTTACCTGATGGCCGGGGTGCTGTACTTCGCGCTGACCATGGTGGTGACGTATTTGGTGCGGCGATGGGAAGGACGTTATCAATGGAAAGTGTAGCGACGGACCGGGAGGTGATCCTCACGGTATCCGATGTGCTGGTGGAACTGGGCGGAAAAGTGGTGCTGGAGGATGTGTCCTTCACCGTGCATGCCGGGGAGGTGGTCTCGGTCATCGGGCCCAGCGGTGCGGGGAAAAGCACGCTGTTGCGGTGTATCAACGGCTTGCAGCATTTTCAGCACGGCGCCATTCAGCTTGGCAGCCTGACCTTTCGCGGCGGCCGGCGATTTTCGCTGCATGCGGAGCATGACTTGAATCTGCTGCGCCAGCGCGTGGGCATGGTCTTTCAACACTTCAACCTGTTCCCCCACATGACCGTACTGGACAATATTATCGAAGCGCCGGTGCACGTGTTGAAGCAACCGCGCGCCGATGCCATCGCCCGCGCACACGAGTTGCTCGACCGCATTGGACTGGACGGCTATGCCGACGTGTATCCCTCGTCCCTCTCCGGCGGGCAGAAGCAGCGGGTGGCCATTGTGCGCGCGCTGGCGATGGATCCGGAGATCATGCTGTTTGACGAGGTGACTTCCGCGCTCGACCCCGAGCTGGTGGGCGAGGTGCTGAACGTGATGACGGACCTCGCGCTCAAGGGGATGACGATGCTGGTGGTGACGCATGAGATGGGCTTTGCGCGCGAAGTCTCCGACCGCGTGCTGTTCATGGCGGAGGGCGGCATCGTGGAAGAGGGGGATTCGCTGGACTTCTTCGCTGCACCCAAGTCCGAACGGGCGCAGGCTTTTGTCGAACAGGTGCTGCGGTAGCATGCCGGGATGCATGCTACGATGCGTGGTAGTGTGATCGTGCTGGAGGAACGGTATGCATCAGGCGCACCATTACGGACCGGCGTTAACCGCGGCGATCGCCCGGTTGCGCGAGCAGCTTGGCCCGGACGCTTTGACCGTGCTCGAACCGTGGGACGGCGATCCACGCACGGTAGCGCTGGCTGCCCCGCATAATCCCCGTGCGCTGGCCTATCTGTCGGTGGCCGAGGGACAGTCCGACCGGTTCACACTCTCACTGCGTTTTGCCTCGGAGAGCGATGATTTCGCGCCGGAAGAGATCGCCGTGTTTCCCGCTCTCGACCTCCCCGCCCTGGTCGACCTCATTCGCGATCACCTGCGCTAATCCGCGCCCATCAAACGAAATCCCTTGTTGCACCAGGCGAGCCATGGTATGCTACCGGTGCTTGCCATACTGGCACATGTTCTGCCGTCAGGAGTTATCATGATTTACCAAACGTTAGGCCGCACCGGTTTACAGGTCTCACAATTGGGGTTCGGGGCGATGCGCCTGCCCATGGTGGGCGAAGGCGAGAGCGCTTATGTGAACCGTGATCTTGCGATACCGCTGATTCACCGCGCATTCGAGCTGGGGGTGAACTACATCGACACGGCGGTGTTCTACTGCAACCGGGACAGCCAGCGCGCCGTCGGCGAAGCGTTGAAGGGCTGGCGCGACCGCATCATCGTTTCCACGAAGAATCACTATTACGATGAGGATGAATCGGCCTGGTGGAAGAACCTGGAAGACAGTCTGGAACGCCTGCAGGTCGAGTACATCGATATCTACAATCACCACGGGATCAGCTGGCAGGCGTATGTGGAGAAGGTAGAGCCGCGCGTGGCCACGTGGATGCAGCGCGCGAAGGCGCAGGGCCTGATCAAGCATATCTGTACCTCCTTCCACGATACGAACGATGGGCTGATGAAGCTGGTGGACAGCGGTTATCCCGACGTGATCACGCTGCAGTACAACATGCTCGACCGGCAGTTGGAAGAGGGCATCGCTCACGCGCATGCCCACGGCATCGGCATCGTGGCGATGGGGCCGGTGGCGGGCGGCAACCTGGGGGCGACCAGCGAGGTGCTGAATACGCTCATCCCGAACATCACGCGTGTGCCGGAACTGGCGCTGCGTTTTGTGCTGGGTAATCCGCACGTCTCGGTGGCGCTTTCCGGGATGAGTGCGATCGAGCAGGTGGAGGAGAACGCCGCTGTTGCCTCCGACCCTACCCCGTTGTCCGAAGCGGATCAGGCGGCGATTGACGAGCATTTAACGCGCATGCGCGAAATGGCGAAGCTGTACTGCTCCGGCTGCGATTACTGCCAGCCTTGCCCTGCCGAGGTGAAGATCTCCTTCATCTTTCAGGCGTATAACCTGGGACGCGTGTATGGGCTGTGGGATGTCGCACGCAAGCATTACAGGGCCATCGGCACGGTACCCTGGCTGCAGGGCACGCGGGCGGATGCCTGTACGGCATGCGGCGCATGCGAGGAGAAATGCCCGCAGCGCCTGGCGATTCGCGCGCAATTGCAGGAAGCGCATGAGGCGCTGAAGGACGCGTAGGCGCTACGTGCCGTGGGTTATCATCTCGGTCTCTGCGATGACCCAAGCCATCACTCCACCCATCGGGGTTCGGGCATCGGGGTTCGGGAAACCAGCCCGAATCCCCCATCCCGTATCCCGGAGGGCGATTGTTCGTAGAGTCACATAGCGATTGCCCCGCTGTATCAAGCGAGGTACTACGTGACAACCACGGTAGCTACGCGATATTTTCACCGCAGGGTGCCACAGGTATTCTATTCCTGTGATGACCGTCCGCTCTGATCGTCGGCGAGGTGCATCGGCGAACAGGGCAGGTCATCGAGTACTCTCCATTGATCCGGCTGGCGGGTCGAAATACGGAGGTATCCATGCGCTTGAAACTTTTCTGCGTTGTATTGGCGCTGGGACTGGCCATCTTCCAGGCCGGCGCCATGGCGCAACAGGAGGGGGCGCCCTTACCTGAGGAGATCGCCCTGCGACCGTATCAGGCGCCGACCGCGCTGAATCCTGCCGACTGGCCCAAGGACCGGCTGGTGAAATTTGCCGATGAGCTGGCCACCTTTGTCTACGACCACCATGTGGTCAAAGATAAGACGCGGAAGATGTATGGCTACACCTACGAATTCTATCGTGACGGCCGGCAGATGCAGACCAAGGGGCTGGACTCCATGCACGATGGTTTCTGGTTCCTCGGCGGCATGCTCAGCGCCCATCGCGCCTTCCCACACGGCAAGTTCCTCGATCACGTGCAGCAGTGGCAGGTCCCGTTCTACACGACAGTGCTGAATCACAGCGACGTGGTGTTCCCCAGTAAGCCGCGGAGCCCGGAAGATAAGAAAGATTATGTGGAGCCGTTGAAGGGGTGGATCCCGCGCGATTGGGAAGACGGGCAGGGGTATCCCCATGGTAAGGCGCAGCCCTACGGCGATCCCTGGCTGGATATCTCCTCCAACCACCTATTTCAAGATGCTTTCAACATCCTGATGGACGCGTGGATGACCACCCGCGACCCGGCGGTTGCCGAGGCAGTGATGCATATGCATCAGTACAAGCGGGAGTATTACGGTCCGGTCAACACGTTCGATTTTCCCGCAGGGGTGGTGAGCAACGATGAAAAGCTGATCAAACAGTTCGGCGCTCTTCCCAAGGCCACGGTGCACGATTACGCTCCGATGTATAACGGGGCATACCTCCAGAACGAGGTATCCCTGCATACGTATGACGATGCGCTGGCCTGGTATTACCGCCATGCCATCGCCAACTATCTGTTGAACGGGAACATCGATGAGGCCTTCATACGCAAGTGCTTGTTGCGGACGCTGGGCACCTTTCACTCGATGGAGGTGTACTACGATAGCGAACCGTGGCCCTACGGCATGATCTTCTTCGATATTCAGCGCCCGCCCAAATTCGTCAAAGGCGAAGGGAGGCTGGATAACTATTTCTCGCAGCCGTTCAAACTCTTCGGTGGGCGTGGCGTGCAGATGGTGTGGACGGCGGCCGCCGTGCTGCCGTACCTGGTGAAACACCCGGAGGTGTGGGAGCAACCGTACCGCGAGAAATATGACGGCGAACCGCTGGTGCGCATGGTGGATACCCCGCCAACGACCGATGGGAAAAAGGACGCCATCTACGCGAAGAGCCAATCCGTGACCACCGGGGGGACGATGGTGACTGCCATCAGCGATCCGAAGAATCTGCATCTGCTGGTGGAGTCGAATGCACCGAGTGTCACCCTGACGCTGAAGCATGCGCTGCCCGATGCGGCGCGCACGGCCACCATCACGCTGGCGAAGGATGGCACGGTGACGGCGGTGAACGACCAGGGCGCGGCGCTGCTGCATGAGGCGAAATGCACGGCGGGCAATGCCTGGATTGCCGAGATTCGCCTGCCCTACACGTTCATGCGCGGGCAGGCCGCGTGGATTAACGGCGTGGAAAACGGACGGTACACGCTGACGGTCAACGGCGAGAGCAAGACGCTGTACCTGTTGAGCGAACCGGCGCGCGTGGTGAAGAAGCTGGAAGCGGTGATCCTGGGCACGATCGATACCTTGGCGCGCATTTCGGAGGAGCAGGGCGGGGGCATTCCCAGCGGATACCATCCTGACCCCAAGCGGAAGGTGCGTTCATGGGAGGTCAGCGATTCGGGCAATATCGGCCACGTGATCAGCACCGTTGCGCTGTGGTCGATCTACCAGCAAGGCAAGAACGAGTGGGAGATCCTCAAAGCGAACTTCCCGGCTAAGCCGATGCCGGCGAAGCCGCTGCCCGCCGAAGTGCTGAAGTTGCTCGGGGTGCAATGAACACCGGGCGTGTTGCGTAACCGGCGGTGGCCAGATCCTTGTGATCTGGCCACCGCCGTATCGAGTGCGGTTGTTAGGGATCATCTACCAGTCCAACAGGAGGGTGCAATCATGGTCGAAGTATTCAGCGCCGTGGTGGTGGGCGCCGGCGGTATTTCCAACGCCTGGTTTCCGCCGTTGAAGGCCGAGGGCGTAGAGGTGCGGGCAGTGGTGGATCTGCACCTGGAGACCGCTAAGCGGCAGATCGCCAAGTATGACCTGATGGCAGAGGCGTCGGATGATTTCTCGGCCATGCTGACCCGACATCGTCCGGACTTCGTGGTGGACCTGACCATCCCGGCGGCCCACGGCCAGGTGACCTGCACCGCGTTGGCGGCGGGATGCCACGTGATCGGCGAGAAGCCGATGGCGAACAGCATGGAGGAGGCGCGGCAGATGGTGCGGGCATCGGAGGAGAGCGGCAAGCTGTACATGGTGAGTCAGTCACGCCGCTGGACTGCGCAGCATGCGCGCGTGTGCGAGACCGTGCGCCGTGGTCGCCTGGGGGTACTGACGACGGCGAATTGCGACTTCTACGTGGGCGCGCATTTCGGCGGCTTTCGGGATGAGATGGCAAGCCCGCTCATCCTGGACATGGCCATTCACCATTTCGACCTGGCGCGGTACTTTACCGGGGCTGACCCGGTGGCGGTGTACGCGAGAGAGTTGAACCCGGCGGGTTCCTGGTATCGCGGCGATGCGGCGGCGAGTTGCATCTTCGAGATGTCGAACGGCATCGTCTTTTCATATCGCGGTTCCTGGTGCGCCGAGGGGTGCCATACGAGTTGGAATGGCGACTGGCGGCTCATCGGCGACGGCGGCACGCTGATGTACGAGAAGGACCAGGACCCGTATGGGCAGGTAGTCACCGATGACACCGGTGGTTTCCACCGTCCGCTGGCAGAGCTTGACGTGCCGGCCGTGGTGCTCGAGGCGGAGCATATGCACGGCGCGCTGCGCGAGATGCTGCATTTCCTGCGCACCGGTGAACCACCGCAAACGGAATGTCACGATAATATCCAGTCGCTTGCCATGGTATTTGCCGCCATGGAGAGCAGCGCGCGGGGGTGTCGCGTGCCGGTGCAGGTGATGTAGATGCGCATGCCCTCCCCGTGCTAGTGATGCACGGGGAGGGCATGCGGCGGTCGTGTTGTCGATCAGTATCCGGTGTTAGAAGCCGTTTTCAAAAGATCAAGCGAGACCGAACAGAGAATCTGAAAACAGCTTCTTAGATAATCTCCAGCGCATCCTTGTCAGGAAGCGCGGGGAAGGTGGCGTGTGGTTCTGCCTGGTACCAGTAGGCCACGGAGGCGATATCGTCCTGCAAGGGGAGGAAGCGTCCGCCGCTGCGCCAGCCGAGCGCCTGCATGGTGACGCGCAGATCCTGGGTAAAGCGCACGGGATCCGTGATATGCCAGCGGTAGAGGCCGAAGCGCGTCTGCGACTGGTATGTGCCATCGGGCCTGATGACCTGCGGGAATCCGGCGTAAGGGGTCGTATACTCGCTATACCCTCCCTTGTCTTTGAGATAGAAACAATGCGAGCCGCAAAAATAGTCTTCCGTGCCCGTGCCGCAGATGGTGGGGAAATCGGTGTCGCCGTCCAGGTAAAACTTAATCTCGCCCTCGCCCCACCAACCGGCGTTATTGGCTCCCCAGGCCATGTAGGTGCCGACATAGTGTCCCATGCCCTGTACGCCATCGAGGATAGTATAAACCTCTTTGTAGGGCAGCGGGTTGGTGCGTCGGAACTGCGCGTGGAAGTAGGCGACGTCATCGGGCACATCGGTGAGGGTGTAGTTGATCTGGTAGTAAAGGCACAGGTCTTCCTCAGCGATATTCGTCATGGTGATTTTGCACGATTTTCGGAAGGGCATCTCCCAGTAGCAGTTGAAGGAGCTGCCGGGGTTGACGCAGACAGGTAGCGAGGAGACCTGGGCATAGGCGTTCCACCCGCAGGCAAAGAAGTCGCCCACCGGGCATTCCACGCTCGGGGTCTCTTCGTCATCCCAATAGATGCGCAGGATGCTGAAGCGCCAGTGCCCGGTGGGGGTCATCCAGATCTGCTGGATGGCGCCGCCTTCGCGAATGTCGGCGAGCACGTAGGTTTCTTCCGGACGGATCGTAATGTATGGGGAGATTTTCCAGCCCTGCCCGAGATCGCGCGCGCACCCAGTGCAGGGGCCTTCGGTAGCCATGCCGCCTTTGCCCTTCTCCCCGGTAAAGTTCTCCGGGCTGATGGAGCGCGTGCGCGCGGCGGAAAGACGCGAGAGGTTGCCCAGGTGCATGCCCAGGCCGTTGAACTCTGTAGTCATTGATGGTTCCTCTTATGTAGTATTTTCCGTACTGTAGCGCGGAACCATCATGTCGGCAATGTCATATCTTTTGAATGATTTGTCGTATCTTATGCTGCCTTGCGTTGACTGCGCCGATGGCGGAAGAACCAGGCGTACAGCTCCGGGTTGGCGAAGGTCTCGTCCCACACGCCATGATGCCCCTCGGGATAGATGGTCACCTTCGGGTGGCCGCCGGCCTCGGTGATCGATTCGATCATGACCAGGGTTTCCTCTACCGGCACCACCGGGTCTTTGGCGCCGTGGAACGCCCAGGTGGGCACATCGCGCAGGCGGCG
>JAGUZN010000048.1 GCA_020060775.1 Armatimonadota bacterium | reverse complement strand
CGCCGAGCGCGGGCCGAGCACGCGCGAGTTGAGGCCGTGGCGCACCAGCACGATCCGGAATGGATCCATGGCCTGCAGGGTGGCCAGCACCCGTTCACTCGCCTGCTCCTGGGTACAGCTCCATCCGACCACAGCAGGATGGTGTCCGTATGCTTCAAGCATCGACACCGCTTCTGTCCCTGGATGAGCGTCGTCCGGTAATCCCGGCGGAAGGTCCATGAATACGAGGAGCCCCAGGGCATTGGCGAGATCAAGCAGTTCTTCCGATAACGCCGGGCCGTCTGCCATGATGGCGTTGAACCCGGCTTCCCGTGCGCGCGCGAGCTCATCCTGCAGTGTCTCGTGCAACGTGGGCTTTGTCAGCCGCGGCATCCCGCCGGGAAGGCGCAGTCCTTTCAACAGGAAGTCTTCCTCTTGCAGACGCCACGCTTTGTTGCGCAGCGTGAACGGGCAGTGGCCGCAGGGCAGATTCCACTCATCCACCGCCCGGTCAACCCCGTGCAATACGGCGCGCAGGCGATAGAGTGCGGGTGAAGTCGGCAGCCAGGGGTGCAAACGCTTCGCGGTGAGCACCTGCTCGCCTTCAATTCGCCCGGGTTCCAGGTCGAGCGTGGCCGTGGCGGTCGCCCCCGCTTTTCGCCCGGAGGGAGCGGTGAGTTCAAGGCGCAGGGTCGCGCGTTGCGCGATCTCTGCAGCCAAGCGATAGCGCACCGTGACCGTATTCGCGGAAAGATCGAAAATGGGGACCAGCGCTTCGATGCGTACATCGGGCAACAGCTCCAGGTCGACGTCGCCGAGACCGTAGCGCGCGACTGCCCGCATTGCGTCCGGCAGGCCCCCGCGCGTCAGACGCAGGGTGAGGCGATGCGTCGAATCGGGGTCGCCGGCGAGGTGGATGCGCCGGGTGAGACCATTGCCCTGGAACTGGGCGATGCGCTCGCCATCGAGATACACATCCAGCAACCCCACAGGATGGGTGATCACCAGTGAAGCGCCCGCCGGTCCCATGGCGTCCGGATAGGTCAACTGGCGGGAATACCACACGGTGTCAGCGGCAGCGGTGGCCGGGTGATCGGCCCAGGCATGCGGCAGACGCACTTCTTCCGAGATGGGCACGGGCTTCGCATCGGCGCCCGTATCGCGGGGGATGGTGGAGCAGTCCCAGGGTCCCTCGCTCAAGGCGACGACCGTGCGTTGGTGTTCGACGTAACGCGTTGGCGCCGCAGCGCACGCGGGGAGCACAGCGAGCAGGAGGACGGCGAAGGCCATCCCCCAATGCACGAGAGCGTTTACAGTTTGCGCGCGCGGCATGCGAGTCACTCCGGTGAAGAGCTGGTGGTGGATGCGCATGGCTTCCGCCACCTCCCCTCCCTATTGTACCGCATTCCGCGCGATATCCCTTCATTCGTCAGCGGATGTCGTCTTCGCCGCCGGGGGATTGGGGGGGATATTGTAGAGCTGCAGGGCATATTTACCGACCTCTTGCACCACGGGAGCGGCGACCACCCCGCCGTAGTGGGAGCCCTTCGGCTCATCGATGACGGCGATGATGACGAACTGTGGTCGATCAACCGGGACGATGCCGACAAAGGAGCCGATCGCCAGGCCGCTGTTGTAGCCGCTCGGCCCGGGTTTCTGCGCGGTGCCGGTCTTGCCGCCCACGCGGTAGCCGGGGATGATCGCCGCCTTGCCCGTGCCGCGCGCGCCCGACACGGCCTGTTCCAGATATCTGCGGAGCAGTTTCGCCGTCTCCTCGGAACAGACGCGGTGATGCGGCATGGCAATGTCATCGGGATCTTCAGGGTTGGATGGCTGCTTCACCAGGTGCGGCTGGATATAGGTGCCGCCGTTGGCGATGACAGCGTAGGCGGCGGCCATCTGCAGCGGCGTGACGGCCAGGCTCTGGCCAAATCCCATATTGGCCAGCGTGATCTGCGCTTTGACATTGGCGCGGTTGAGCGAGCCGGACGACTCATGCGCCAGTTCGATGCCCGAGCGCTGGCCAAAGCCCAGCTTCTCGCACCATTGCAGGTAATGGTCCGGCCCGATGCGCAACGCCAGCCTGGCTGAACCGATATTGCACGACTGTTCAATCAGCTTCTCCGGGGTCACCTGCCCATGCGCGTTATGCGCCTCGTGGATCGTGCGCCGGCCGATGGGGAAGGCCCCGGTACATTGCGTGATGATTTGCCCGTCTTTGATGAGCCCTTCTTCCAGGGCGGCCATCACCGGCACCACCTTGTAGGTGCTGCCCGGCTCGTAGTAGTTGCTGATGATCTGGTTGACCAGCGGAAGGGTATTGTGTCCGAGATCATTGGCGTCCCAACTGGGCACGGTCGCCATCGCCAGCACCTCGCCGTTGTTCGGGTCGAGCACCACGCAGTACCCGGCGAGCGCTCTGGCCTGTGCGACCGCTTTAGCCAGCGAGGTCTCCACCGCCTGTTGGAGATTGATATCGAGAGTGAGCGTCACGTCATGTCCGTCGATGGGCTCAACGCGGGTAGAACGCTCGGGAATCGTCATATGGCGGGCGTCGATTTCCTTCTTTTCCACGCCGTCGATGCCGTGCAGCGTCTCGTCGAGCGTTTGCTCCAGGCCGAACACGCCGCGCAGCCGACCCTTCACGCGCCCGAGGAAGCCCAGGGTGGGGGAGGCCATATGGTGGTAGGGATAGTGGCGCCGTCGTTGCTGTTGAAAGCCCACGCCGGCCAGACCGTACATCACGCCGGGAATCGGCTTGGCAAATAAACGGTTGTTGATATAGACGGAGGGTGTGCCATCGATGGATTTCTCAGCGAGCGCTCCCGGCTCGGCGCCGGGAAGCAAGCGCTCGCGAATTGCTGACTTCGTGATGCGGTCGGGCGCCGACCTGTCGTCGAGCATATCGTGCAGGCGGTCCACGGCCTCCGCCAGTTGTTCCTCCGGGGTCAGTTTGCTGTCGCTGGTATCCAGCACGCGCCCGGGCTGCACGACGAACATCGTGCTCTGCAGGCGCTGTACCGCCTGGTACTGCTCTTCGCTGAGTTCACGTTTGATGATGGTATAGCGCAGTCGGTAGGTGAGCCGGCTTTCGACCTGTTCCGGCTTCATCGCCAGCAACGGCGCGAGCAGGTGCGCGGCGTCCTCGGCCGGGACGCGCGGTTCACCCTGTGTGTACTGGCGCGGATCGACGCCGACCGAGTAGTTGGGCCCGGCATCGTGGCAGGTGATGCCCGGATAATGCAGAGCCTGGACCTTCCGTTTCACACGGTCATCGTAGATCCCGGGCAGGCGGCGCTGGCCGGAGGGCGGCGGGGTGCGCGGCTCCACATCACCGACGGGCTCCTCCGGTTTGCCGAT
>JAGUZN010000078.1 GCA_020060775.1 Armatimonadota bacterium | reverse complement strand
TCTGCATCGGCCCAGTAGCCGAAGATCTGGAACGCCGCGCCGGCATTGACGGTCGTCAGGTTGTGCTTCAGGTACGCGTGGTAGTAGTAGCTGGCGCCGGGAGTGACCGGAATCCACTGCACGACCTGCGCGCGACTGGTGACATCGGTGGTGGGGCAGTTGAGGTGCAGCGCCTGCTTGCCGGAGTAAAAAACGCTGGTGTCGATCGTTTTCACGCCATAGGTGTTCCACATCCAGCCGTTGTCCCCGGTTTCGAACCCGCCGTTCTTCAGCAGGTTGCGCCCGGAGGCGAGCAACTCGTCGCCGGTGCCCTTGAACGAGGCGACGTGCCCGTCCACGTAGCTCACTACCGTGGCGTTGCTGTGGCGGTAGTCGATGTCGCTGCCGGTGTAAGCTACGTTGTCGTAGGTGACCGGGCTGGTGGTGGCGGCGTGCTGGCCGTCAGCGGTGAGAAAGACCGCCGAGGGGTCGGGCACGTTCACCAGGCGGCGGCCGCCGTTCTTGCCCAGGAAGTCATTGTACACGTAGGCGTTGGCGACTTTTTTGCCCTTGGTGGGGCACATGAGGATGTTGCGGTCGGTGTTGACCTCCGGCCACACACTGTCACTGGGGGGGAACACCTGGTCGTGGTCCTGCACCCACATGGTGATCTCCACCGCCAACTGCCGCTGGTTGCTCAAACAGGTGGATTGGCGCGCCTTCTCCCGCGCTTTGGCAAAGACGGGGAACAAAATGGCGGCCAGCATTGCAATGATGGCAATTACGACGAGCAACTCGATCAGCGTGAACCCGGGTCGATGGCATGAGCCGTCGCAGTTACGCTTGCCCATAAAAACAAACTCCTTTCATACAGGCGCGATATCGGCGCTGCCTGCTGCAAACGATATATCCATCGCAGGATATATAATAGCTAATTCGCCGGCAAAGGATCTGTGAACTTTTTGGTTTTTCGCTTAAGCTCGAAAACGAGGTCCACATGGCCACCCGGCGTTACCGGACCTGGTTGCTGGCAGCAAAGGTCACAGGCATCTCCTGGCTGCGAACACTTCACACACACAGGAGTCACCGCATCTGTTGTTGATGGCTATACAGTGTCCTGTTATGGCTCCCGCTCGAGAGGGCCTGTGTTAAATCATATCCGCTGGGGCGCTGGTAGACGCGCAGGCCAAACTCCGGCACCACGGCCAGCAAGTGATCGAAAATGTCGGATTGAACTGCCTCATAGTTGACCCAGTTCGTATCATTGACAAAGACGTACACCTCGATAGGCAGTCCCTCGGCTCCCGGTTCAAGATGGCGGATGAGGAATGTCATTTCCTGGTGCACACGGGGATGGCGGCGGAGATAGTTGACGATATACGCGCGGAAGGTGCCGATATTGGTCAGCCGTCGCATAGCGCCCACGCCGATCACATCGGGATCGATATGTTGTTGATTGTGCGTCTCGATTTCCCGTTGCTTCTCCGTCATATACGCTTTCAGCAACGCGAAGCGGCTGAAGTGCTCGATCTCATCGTCGGTAAGAAAGCGGATGGTGGCAACGTCAATGTGGATCGCCCGCTTGATACGCCGGCCGCCCGACTCCGTCATGCCGCGCCAGTTTTTAAACGAGTGTTCCAGGAATTTATGCGTGGGAATGACGGTGATGGTGCGATCCCAGTTCTGAATCCGCACGGTATGCAGGGCGATGTCCACCACATCGCCATCCGCGCTGAACTCGGGCATTTCCACCCAATCCCCCACCCGGATGAGGTCGTTGCTGACGAGTTGTATTCCCGCGACCAGCGACAGCAGCGTATCCCGGAACACCAGCAGAATGATCGCCATCATCGCACCGATGCCGCTGACGAAATACCATGGCGACTGGTTGATCAGGGTGGCGATAATGAAAATGCCGCCGATCAGGTACAGCAGAATCTGCCCAACCTGCACGTAGCCCTTGATGGGCCGGTTGCGCGCGATCGGGTAGCGGTTGTAGATGACATTGATGCCGGTGAGTAGTGCGCTCAGGGCACGGATAATGACCAGGATCACGGTCGCCAGCGCCAGGCGCTGGAGGAAATGGAAGAGCGCGGCAGGGAGATGCGGGATGGCCGGCAATCCCTGGTGGATCATGAGCAAAGGCGGCGCCCAGGCCAGGTACTCGAACACCTTCTGATCCATGATCACTTCGTCCCAGAAGGTCGCCGTACGATCGGCCATACGGCGCAACGCCGTGAGGATAATGCGGCGGATCACGAACCACACGACCCATGCCGCCAGCAGCAATACTGTGCATCCTACGATTACGGCGGCAACCGGGAATTGCCGCAACCACTCCTCTACACCGCGCAACGAGTACAGCCAGCCTGCCGACACGTCCAACAATGCCATCACCGTATCACACCTCCAAGCACATCACATCGTCAGGAAGGCGCGCACCGCTCCAGCTTCACAAGGGGGATTATCCCACCGATATTCGGCCTTCCATATAATCAAGAATATTATAGGCGCTTCACCCGAGAGTTGCCAACCACAGCGTGAAACGATGAACTACCCGCAGCATCCCCATCGCCCTCACCTCAACGCCCCCATCGACAGTTGGCGCAGGAAACTGTCAATCGCCGGGTAGAGCCCATAGGCGCGGGTGATGCCGAAGCTGATCTGGTTCAAATCCACAAAGTAGGAGGGAATCAGCACGTTGCCCAGCAACAGCAGGTTGAGCAAGTCGCGGCGAGGCGTCAACGCCGGCTCGCGGAACCAGAGGGCCACGGCGATCAGGAACCCCATGAACCCAAAACCCATCAAACGGCTGGTATCAAGGCCCAGCATAAGCAGGGGGATCGCTGAAGCGATCAGGAGAAGCATCGCCAGTGTCAGTCGCCGCTCTCCGATGCGCCAGAGCCCGATGCTCACCGCTACCGCCACCAGCCAGGCAAGCTTGTAGGCGAAAAAAATGCCGGCGAGTGCCATGAGAGGCGAACTGAAGAACCACTCCACGCTGGTCTTATTGGCAATATCCGCTTGCGCACCGTACAGGGAAAGGGCATCTCCGCCAAAACTGAGCAGCCAGAACGCGCCATACGCCAGCGGCAACCCCAGCGCCATACGCCATTCATGGCGGGGGTACGCCAGCAGAAAGAGCGGGGCAAAACAAAACAGACTTGCCTCATGCGTGGCCAGCGCCAGCGCGAATGCGCACAGCCGCCCTTGCGCCGACATCGGCACGAGCATGGTCAGCAGGAGGAGGAGCATGAGCAGCGGGTCGGGGAAGCCCGGGTAGTAGAAGTTGTAAAAGATGAAGCTGCTGGTGAACAGCGAGAGCATCCATCCCCAGGTGCGAATGTGCGGGCGAGCGGTCTCCGGTGAAGACGTAAAGATGCCGATCTTCGCATCGAGATAACTCACCACCAGGAAGAGGAATATCAGAGTGATGAACAGAGAAAATAGGTAAAACGGCGTCAGCCCGCGCAGGAACAGCATATGCGCTAGGGCGGGCATCAGCAAACGCCGGTTGAAAAGGTTGGCCGGTTCCGTGAAGGGTTGCTGACTCATCAGCGCATAGTCGTCGCCCATGCTGGTCAAACCCGTCGGAGGTTGGAAAGGCGCCTGCAACAGGCACAGAGCGGCAAACAGCAGCAGCGTCACCAGCAAGCGCCCGCGGAGTTGTTGCGTGGTCCATCCCCGCCCCCACCGCGTGACGCTGACAACCAGCGGAATGGCCAGCATCAGCATGCCGCCATAGAAGAGTATCGTTTTCAGGCTGACCAGGCCGGTAAAAAGTTGTGATGACGTGAGCGCTGGCAGCCAGGTTACGAGGGCATGTGCGATCGCCTCCACCTGCTCGCGTGGGCAATGCACCATCGCGAACAGCAGCACGACCGCGCACCAGAACAATGGCCAGGGTAACGTCACGCCGTTCGGATCGTGCGGCGCGCACAGATAGCGCGCGACCCGGTCCTGCACGCGGTCGGCGCCCATCAAGAGTTCTGTCGTCAACGCCATAGTTGCATCACAGGGACGGTACAGTTTCAGGGGTGAGGGTGAAGTTCAACGCACAGGCGCCGCGGCTGAAGGTCACGACACGCCGTTGGTCGGCAATGTTGGCCAGCGCATCGTTGAGAATCTGCATGCGTTCGCGTGCCGATTCATACTCTTTACTGCCCGGCGAGGAGAAGCGCATGTCGTCAATCAGCACCTGGCGATACGTCTCAAAACGCTCAGCCTTGCCGTAATACTCACGGTCGAGATACTCGCACATCGCTTTCGAATACTCTTCGCGCACCAGCAGGGAGACGCACCCCCCCTTGCCGGCGCCGGTGAGTTTGCCGCCCAGGTAGCCAGGCCCGCGCTTGGCGATGCTCAGCAGTAAATCGAGTTGCGGCACGGACACGCGAAAGTCGAAAGTTAGTGCGTCCTGCAGATTGTCCACGTGTACGCCGACCGTGCGGCGATACGCATCGTATTCCGGCGAATCGGTCGTGATCTCGCCGGACGTCACGCGAGACTCCGCCTCCAGGAAGAGGTGCTCTAACGCGCGTCCGATGATATTCTGTTTGTAGAAGAAGCGCGCCGTCGTGCGGATGTGATAGCCGCCGATGCTGCGGCGAGGCTTGGTGTAATGGCGTTCGATGTAGTGGACGTCTTTGCCGAGAATGCCCGCTGCTTCCAGCGGCGTGATCTTCACCGGCAGCAGCATGATCAACTCCTCGACAGCGGCATTGGGTACGTCGAGGATATCCTCGTGCAGGCTGCCGAAACGATGATAATTGGCGGCAATGCGCTCCCAAAGTCCGGGGTCCCCCTCCAGTAGTGGAAGTGGACGCTCAACGGTAAAGCCGAACGTCTGCTGCACGCGGGTGCGCAACCAGTCATCACCATGATGCGCACCCTGGGCAATGGCCGTCGTAACATCGGCAATAACCAACTGCATCAGGTCATCGCCGAGTTGCATCCACCCCTTGCGCATATTGAAGCTCTGATTGCCGCCGGCGCTCTTATTGACCTCCCACAGGGAGTTGGCCAGCACCACATGCACCCCGCGCAGGAACGGTAGCGCAGTCGAGCCTAACTCCGCCTGTGAATGGCGATTGTAGCTGACGCTGTTCACCGGATTGAGCAGGATCGTCATCTGATCGTTCGCCCCGCCGTGCGTACCGACATACCACTCCGCCTCACCGAGCAATCGGCACACATCGGTAACCGTCCACGTCGGAAGGTGTTCCCGGTTCATCAGGTACATCGTCAGGAAGGAAAGCACCACGACCGCCGACGATGAACTGGTGCCCGCGCGGAAGGGCACGGTCGCCGGGCCGAAGGTGATATCTGCACCCGTGACCGGCAGGTCCGGCTGATCCCAGAGCACGCGCATATAGGGACTCAACACGTAGTTCAACCAGTCGCCCTGCTCGCGACCATAGTACGGGTAGACCAACGAGCGGTGATCCCAGTTGTCCTCGAGTTCGCGCGCGTGCGCTTCCCAGGAGGCATTGGCGAAATCCGCGAACACATCGGTGATGCAGAGCTGCTGGGGAGGAAACAATGGGTTGATATTGCTCACATTCAACAGGTCGTCCGTGCGCGGAGAGACCGCCACCGGGATATCGCCGTCAATGGTCGTCGACATATGGTCGCCGTCGCACATATCCAGGTACTCCAGAAAGGCGTTCAGGCGGCCGGGGGCGCGCAGCAGATACGTCGGCTTGTTGCCGACATGCGCCAGGTGATGCCTGACGGTCTCCAGCAGGCGCTTCTTCTGGGCGGCGAGATACGCCGGGTCGGTCTGCGCGTACACCTCGCGCCCGAGATACGCATCAAACTCCGCTGACCCGCGCTCGAGCAGGTCGATAATTTCCTGGGCCGGCAACGGCGTGGCATGAAGATGAAACTCGTGCATCCTGGAATCCTTTACGCATGTATAGCATAAACCGGGGCAGCGACGATTGCGATGGCCATATCACTGTGATCTATTCTTTTCAACACCCCCCGTCGCGAAACCTCCCGGGAAGCGGAATGATCCGTTCCCGGGAGGTGATCGGATGTTGCAGTACCAACAGGCATATTACCCCATAGCGATGAATGCTACGGGTGTTATCCGCGCCAGGCCTCCAGCTTGGGCATCGCAAGCTCGATGAGCTCGCGTGCGCGCGCCGGGCTATCCGCCTCGGTATAGCAGCGAAGTTCCGGGGCATTGCCGGACGGTCGCAAGTGGATGATGTCATCGCCTGCGAAGGTGATGCGCAGGCCGTCGGTGACATCAATGGCGCTGATCGGCCCCATCTCGGGAAACAGCATGCCGATGACCTGCGGGCCCGCTGCCAGCAGCGCCTCGATGCGTTCGCGGCTGCGCGCTGCCGGGAGATCTTTCAACCGTGCGCTGGCCGTATAGCGCGCCGGCAACTCGGCAAGTAACTGCGACAGCGGTTTCCCCTCGCGACGGCTTAACCCCAGCAGCGCCAGGTGGACGATCACCGGATCGCGCGTGGGCAGCGGCGCCAGTTCGTGACCGTTCACCGGGACCGGGGTGGCGGTGAGAAATCCCCCATTGGCTTCATAACCGACCACGACATCCGCCCCGGCCGATACCGCCCTCTCCATCTCCGCAATCACATAGGGCGAACCGATGCGCGTGCGGCGCACCTCGCGGAACCACCCGCTGCGCTCTACGGCGGTATTGCAACTTATGGGCGCCACCACCACATCCGCCCGGCAAAACCGCGCGCAGAGGATGCCCGCCACATCGCCGCGAATCCATACGCCCGTCTCATCGGAAATTAACGGGCGGTCACTGTCGCCATCGGTGGAAAGGATAGCATCGCATGGATGTTGCGCAATCCAATCCGCCGCCAATTGCACATCCTCGGAACGAATAGCCTCGGTATCCACCGGGATGAACTCATCCGCCGCGGCAAAGGGCAGCACCTCTGCGCCCAACCCCTCGTAAATCGCCGGCAGTAAATCGCGCCCCACCGCGGAATGCTGATAAAAGCCAATGCGAATGCCGGCGAGAAAATCTGCCGGAAAGTTGCCCAGCCAGCGATGCAGGAACGCCTGCCGCGCTGCGGTCTGCACCTCGCCCAGCAAGCGCGGGGAACGCAGCATGCCCTGGCCGTCAAAGCGATTGGGCACCGTCACGACCTGCGCGAGAATGCCTGCCTCGTCCTCCTTGGAGATCTCGCCGTCGGCAGTGTTGAACTTAATGCCGTTCCGATCAGCGGGGATGTGGCTGCCGGTCACCATAATCGTCGGGATCTTCTGCTCCATCCCGTACAACGCAATGGCCGGCGAAGGGATGCGGCCGCAATATTCCGGCGCATACCCGCGATCCTCCACCGCCTGCGTGATGGCGCGCAGGATGCGCTCCGTGCTGGGGCGCAAATCGCCGGCTAACGCTACGCGCCTGTCCGCCTGTGGCACTGCCACCGCCTGTTCGAGATACTGGAGAAAAGCCGTGGTGTAGATATAGCACACGCGATCGGTCATATCGCTGACCAGTCCGCGCGCGCCGCTGGTGCCGAACCCCACGCCCGTGGTGGCGGCGACATCAGCCAGAGTCACCTGGCGTTCTGCTCGTTCTTCCATCATACGTATACGAGCATATAACGCGTAGTGAAGCGGAGATGTTCAGACCTGGCACGTTGGTAGGCGCTGGCATGCCGCGCGGGAGAATTGTCGGCGTTTCATCACAGACACGAAGCGGAGGCTTTCAGGCGATCGGCATGTCGCTCGGTGATTCAAAGTACTGTCGGCTGGTCTTTTTGAATTCACGGCGCGTGAAGAGCAGCTGATAATCGGTCACCTGCACCATCGCGGCGATTCGTGCGGCCACGGCATGGCATTCCACTTCCGATTGCCCGTGGATCATGGCGTACAGCGTGTACGGCCAGTCAGGCAGCGGCGGTCGCTGGTAACAGTGGCTCACCTCAGGAATAGCGGCGATCTTCTCGCCAGCCTCAGCGATCGCCGCCTCCGGTATCACCCACACGGACAGCGCATTGGCGGCAAATCCCGCCCGTTGATGGCGGATCATTGCCCCGAAACGACGCAGGATGCTCTGCGCGCGATACCGCTCGATGCGCGCAAAGAGTTCCTCTTCGCTCACGCCGCAGGCCTCGGCAATAGCCAGAAACGGTCGGCGCTCCTCGCCGAGGTCGCCGCAGAGTCGTGCGATAATGTCGCGGTCTCGCTCGTCAAGCATCGCCGTCCTCCCGCACCTGAAAGTCGACGCGCAGCTTGAAGATCCGCTCAGCGGGCAAGGCGTGCACGACCTCCACCCCGGGGCACTGCCGCACGGCCTCAAGGATCTGCGCAATCCGTGCCGCAGAGGCACTGATGACGGTAAACCAGAGGTTGTACGCCCCCGCGCGTTCGTAGTTATGCGTGACATCGGGAAAGGCGTTGATGCGCTCGGCTACTGCCTCGATCATCTCGGGGGTCACCCGCGTGGCGGCCAGCACGGTGACATACCCGAGCCTCCGCGCATCGAACGAGCCGCCAATGCGCCGGATGATGCCGCGCTCACGCAAGAGCAGCACCGCGGCATGCACCGCCTCCGCACTCGCGCCGAGCGCATCAGCGAGGACCGCATACGGATCGGAAGCCACCGGGAAGTCGTACTGGATGCGGTTGAGGACCGCCCGCTCTAGCGGAGACAGCAGTGTCATCAGCCCTCCTCCCCCACCCCGTACGGGCAATCCGCATCGGCATCCAGGAAATTGCCCGTCGCCGCATAGGCGCGCGCGCGGCACCCCATGCACGCATGCCGGTATCCGCACCGCCCGCACTTGCCCTGCAACCGGTCGGGATCCCGCAGCGCGGTAAACACGGCAGCACTGCGCCAGATCTCTCCCAATGAACGCTCGCGCACATTGCCGACCGCCAGCGGCAGATAGCCGCATGGCTGCACAGCACCGGTGCGCGAAATGAAGCACACCCCCGACCCCGCCAGGCAGCCGCGCGTCATGGCGGTCATGCCGTGCCCTGCGGACAGTGCCATGCCGCGTTCCCGGGCGACCTGTCGCATGATGCGGTAATACGTGGGCGCACAGGTCGCTTTGATATGCATCTGCCCGCGCAGGGCAATAGCCTGCTCGCATAGCCAGGTCAGCAAGGCTTCGCTCTCCTGCGACGACACCCGCTGTTCCGGGCTGATCTCCGCTCCGCAGCCCACCGGCACCAGCAAAAACAGGTGAAAGGCGTCCACGCCGCGCGCCTGCATCATCGCCAGTAGTTCCGGCATCTCATCGAGATTCTGCCGGGTGGCCGTCACGTTCGCCTGCACCGAGACGCCCGTCTCCCGCAACGCGTCCAGCCCGCGCAACGCGGCGGCAAAACACCCCGGCACCCCGCGCAGCCCTTCGTGCGAGGCCGCGGTCGCGCCATCCAGACTGATGCTCACCCGTTGGATGCCGGTATCGGCGATCTGTGCGGCCACCGCCTCATCAATGAGCGTGCCATTGGTCGCCAGCGCGACGCGGGTGAACTGCGCAGTCGCCGCCTCCGCCAGCCTGAAAAAATCCTCGCGCGCCAGCGGCTCGCCCCCTGTCAATATCAGAATCGGGTCGGCATCTCGGCGAATCGTCTGCATCACCTGCAGGATCTCATCGGTGGAGAGCTCGTTGGCCTCGGCCTCAGGCTGGGCATCCGCGCGGCAATGCCGGCAGCGCAGATTGCATCGCGCGGTCAGTTCCCAGAACAGCAGCCGCAAATCGGACGCCATCATGCTGCGCCCCCCGTTCCGATCTCGGCATCCGTCAGGTAACAGGCCGGGTCGGGCGCCCACAGGTCGCCGGTCATCGCTTCGGCACGCACGCGGAAATTGCCGTTGCAGATAGCCAGCCACTGACAACCGGCACAGCGTCCGTGCAGCAATGGCTTGCGATCACGCAAACGCGCGAGCAGTTCGACGTTGGGATCGGTCCAGATTGCGCTGAACGGGCGCTCCCGCACATTGCCCACTGCCGCATGCCGCCAGAACTGATCAGGGTGCACCGTGCCGTCCCAGCTCACACAGCCGATGCCAATGCCCGTGTTGTTGCCGCCGTTCATGCGTAAGAGCTGCAGCACCGCGTCCGCACGTTCGGGGTTCTCCCGCAGCAGCCGCAAGTACAGATACGGTCCATCACAATGGTTGTCGACGGTCAGCACCTCGGTCGGTTGCCCCTGCTCATGCAGGGCGCGTGTCCGGTCGATGATCAGATCGACCAGCCGTCGCGTCTCCTCATGCGTCAGTGCCTGATCCAACAGCGCAGCCCCGCGTCCGGCATACACCAGGTGGTAGAAACAGATGCGAGCGATGCGTTCCTCGCTTACCAGATCGAAGATGCCGTTCACCTCATCCATGTTCTGCCGGGTGATGGTGAAACGCAACCCGACTTTCAGCCCTGCCGCCTGACAGTGCCGAATGCCGGCCAGCGCCTGCTGGAATGCCCACCTCGCCCCGCGAAACGCATCATGGGTGGCTTCCAGCCCATCCAGGCTGATGCCGGCGTACGACAGGTCGCAGCCTTTCAATGTTGCCGCCACTTCCGGGGTGATCAGCGTACCATTGGTGGAGAGCACGGCGCGCATCCCGCGGGCGCGCGCATGCGCAATCAGCTCGATGATGCGCGGGTGCTGCAATGGTTCTCCCCCGGAGAACAACACCACCGGCACGCCGAAATCCGCCAGATCATCCAGCAGCGCTTTGCCTTCTGCGCAACGCAACTCGTCGGCGCCGAAATCATCCTCGGCATAAGCGTAGCAGTGCTGACAGCGCAAGTTGCAGCGTCGCGTGACATTCCAGACGACCACCGGCTTCTTCTGCGTGGCAAACTGCAGGAGGTGCGCGGGCAACCGCTCCGCCGCGCCGCCATAGCGCAGCACATCCGAAGCTTCCACCGTCCCGCAGTAGAGTTTGGAAATGCCGATCATGCCGTCCGCTCCAGCAGGTCGCCGCCTCGCGCGCGCAAACGCTCGGCCACCGCAATACCGACAGCCTCCGGGTCAACACCCGTGTCCTGTTCACGAATCACCCGCGTGCCGTCCGGGCTGCATAACACGGCATGCAGCGCCACCTGTTTGTCGCGTATGATCGCATGTGCGCCTAATGGGATGCTGCACCCGCCGTGCAATGCGGCGAGCACCGTGCGCTCAGCCAATACGGCTCGTGCGGTATCCGCGCAATGGAAGTGCACAACGGCATCATGTATGCGCCGGTCATCCTCCCGCGCCTGCAAGGCCAATGCCCCCTGCCCTACCGCCGGCACGAACGTGATGGCGTCTAAATATTCCGTGATGCGCGGTTGCAGCCCTAAACGGTGTAATCCCGCCGCCGCCAGGCAAATGACATCGTACTGCCCGCCATCAAGCTTGCGCAACCGTGTATCGATATTGCCGCGCAGCGTGCGTATCTTCAAATCAGCACGTGCGGCGAGGAGTTGCGCCTGCCGTCGAATGCTGGACGTACCGACCGCTGCACCGACCGGCATAGCCGACAACGAAGTGGCATCCCTCGCCACCAGCACATCGCGCGGGTCTTCGCGCGGCGGCACGGCGGCGATGACGAGACCGGGCGCCATCGCTCCCGGCAAATCTTTCATGCTGTGCACCGCCAGATCGATGCTCCCATCGAGCAACGCACGTTCGAGTTCCGCCACGAACATGCCCTTGCCGTCGCCGGGTCCGAACGCGCGGTCCTGGATGCGATCGCCAGTCGTGCGGATGATCTGCAGTTCCACCTGCCATCCTGCCTCGGCTAATCGGTAACCCGTCCACCGTGCTTGCGCCAGTGCGAGGAGACTGCCGCGGGTGCCAATGGTGATACAGCGATTCACGGTACGGCCTCCTCGTCAATGCATAATCCGAAGAGTTCGGAAAGCACTTCATGTGGCTGGCTGTCGGGATTGGCGACCGCCATCGCCTTCAATCGCACGGTCGGCTCGTGCAGCATCTTGTTGACCATCGATGCTGTCATCGCCTCAATGGCCGCTTGCTGCTCCGGCGTCAGGCTGGCGAGCAGCGGGCGCAAACGATCCAATTCCGATTGCCTGACGTCTTCAAACGCATGGCGCATGGCGGCAATCACCGCGCCCAACTCCTGACCGGCGCGGCGGCAACAGCAGCGTTCAACCGCCTCGGCAATGATCGCTTCCACCTCCGGTACGGCAGCCCGGCGCGAAGCGTTGGCGCGTTCGGCGACCTCCTGCAAATCATCGATATTGAACAGGTGCACCTGCGGGATCGCCCCCGCTGCGGGGTCAACATCGCGCGGCACGGCGAGATCGATCAGGCACAAGGGGCGCTGGTTGCGCCGGCTCATGGTGCGGGCAACGGTTTCAGCGTGCAGGATCAGATGCGGTGCGCCGGTCGAACTGATGAGGATATCAACCGTGGCGAGCGCATCCTCCAATTCATGATAATGAATCGCCCGTCCCTGCAAACGCTCGGCGAGTTCCACCGCGTGCGCATGCGTGCGGTTCGCCACAATGATCGACTGCACGCCCTGCGCTGCCAGATGCCGGACGGTCAATTCGGAAATTTTTCCCGCGCCCAGGATGAGCACCGGGCTCTGGCTGAGATTCGGAAACAGGTTGCGCGCAAATTCCACCCCGGCATGACCGATGGAGAAGCTCCCCTGGCTGATGCCCGTCTGACTGCGCGCCCGCTTGCCCACGGCCACAGCCTGCTGAACGAGTCCGATGAGTTGCCCACCGGCAGTGCCCTGACGACAGGCGGCATCCAGCGCATCACGCACCTGCTTGAGAATTTGCGTTTCGCCGATCACCAGCGAATCGAGCCCGCAGGCCACCCGGAACAGATGCTCGATGGCAGTGCGACCCTCGTAACAATAGAGATGGGAGATCAATGTGGGTAGATCAACCTGCGCTTGTTCTGCCAGTAACGCCATGACAGCGTCGCGGACATCATCGCCGGCGGTGAGGAATTCGGAGCGGTTGCAGGTACACAGTGCGACCGCTTCCTCGACGCCCGGCAATCCCTGCAGCGTCCCGAGCAAATCGGCCAGCGGTGCTCCGGAGAAATATAAACGCTCGCGCAACTCCACCGGCGCGGTAGTATGATTCAAGCCAATCAACAGAATGGACATATAATTACACGGATGACAACTGCGTGCGTATCTCGGCTTCGGCCAGTGCGCGCGCCTGCTCATGTCGTCCTGCCTGCAGCAGCGAGAGCAGCGGTAAAGCGAGCACCGATTCCCAGAGGGCACGGCGTGCGTGCTGCGCGAGGCCGGCATCCCGCAACGGCGCTTCCCATGCGCGCCGCAACGCGCCCAACAATTCTACCAGTTCTCCGTACTCCGGTCCAAATTGCGCTTCGAACTCTTGTCGCAGTTGTCGGGCAAATGTCGGGCTGGCGCCCCCGGTGGAGACGGCAATCTGTAACGCGCCGCGCCGCACCACGGCCGGCAGGATGAACGTGCACTGTTCAGGGGCATCCACAACATTGACCAGCACGCCCCGCGCCTCTGCCTCCCGCGCGACCACGGCATTCACCTCTGGGCGATCGGTGGCGGCAATGGCCAGCAATGCGCCATCGAGATCCTGCGGTAGGAAAGAGCGCTGAATCACCACCACGCCCGAAGGCATCTCGCTGACCTCCGGAGCGACCACGTCCACCCGCGCCCCGGCCTCGAGCAACCCTTCCACCTTCCGTCGGGCAACCGTTCCCCCGCCGACGACCACGCAGCGCCGCCCGCGCAGGTCGAGCATGACCGGATAATACGGGGCATGTGGTTCATCCTTACCCATCATGCTACCTCACGGAAGGCTAAGCGCGCACGGTCGATCGTGGCGGCGATGTCCGCATCGCTGTGCGCGGTGGAGAGGAAGGCCGCCTCGAACTGGCTCGGCGCCAGCATGACGCCGTTGCGCAGGCAGGCATGGAAGAATGCGGCATAACGCGCAGTATCCGAACGTGCCGCCCCCGCATAATCGTAAACCGGACCTTCGGTGAAAAAGACCGTCAGCATCGACCCGGCACGGTTGATCGTCACCGGGACGCCGGCATCACGCGCGGC
>JAGUZN010000247.1 GCA_020060775.1 Armatimonadota bacterium | reverse complement strand
CTCCTGCTGCCACCCAAGGCATGCGATCTCTGGTATAGTAATAGGGAACAGTGTAAAGGATCATCCCGGTCTAAATGTAAAGGATCAGGGAATCATACACACCTCTTCACCTCCCCTCCTCCCCTCCTCCCCACCTTCCCTCACGCCCCGTCTTCTTTGATCCTGTGATACTTTGTTCAATACGTGTGCGTATTATCGTTACAGAAAGATTTATAGCACATTGTCAAACATTGCGTTCCCATGGTAACCTGTATCGGTTCATGACCGAGTATAATAGAGATCACACCCCTACAGGAGGCTCACACCTTGGATACGATGATCGCGTCGCTCCGCCCGCTGGCTGATGGCACGATGCCGTCGCCGGGCACCCCGTATGCCATCGCCCTGCAACAATTCGAACAGGCTGCCGACCTGATTGGTCTTGACCAGGGCATGCGCGATTTCCTCCGCCACCCCCGCCGCGAACTCACCGTTAACTTCCCCGTGGCGATGGACGACGGCTCGCTGCATATGTACACTGGCATCCGCGTGCACCACAGCACCATTCGTGGTCCCAGCAAGGGCGGCATCCGCTTCCACCCGAGCGTCGATCTCAACGAGGTGCGCGCGCTCGCCATGTGGATGACCTGGAAGTGCGCGGTGGTGAATATCCCGTACGGGGGCGCGAAAGGCGGCGTGATCGTCGACCCCGACCTCCTCAGCGAACGCGAACTCTGCGCGCTCACCCGGCGCTACACTGCCGAGATGGCGCTGTTGTTTGGACCGGAGAGCGATATTCCGGCCCCTGATGTGAATACCAACCCGCAGGTGATGGCGTGGATCATGGATACCTACTCCATGACGAAGGGTTACAGCGTGCCCGCCGTCGTCACCGGCAAGCCGCTCGCCGTCGGCGGCAGCGAAGGTCGCCTGGAGGCCACCGGCCGCGGCGTGGTCTACACCATCCGCGAAGCCTTGCGCGCCCAGGGAAAATCGATTGCGGATGTCACCGTTGCCGTGCAGGGGTTCGGCAACGTAGGCAGCGTCGCCGCACGTCTGCTGGCGGAGCAGGGTGCAAAGGTGGTCGCCGTCTCCGATGTCAGCGGGGGCGTGACCAACCCGCAGGGATTGGATATCGACGATCTCCGCGCCTACTGGCGCGAGAACGGTCAGCGCGTCAGCGGCTATCGCCAGGGGGATGCCATCAGCAATGCCGACCTGCTCGCTCTGCCGGTGGATGTGCTGGTGCTCGCCGCCTTGGAAAACCAGTTGCGCGGTGACAATGCCGACCGCGTGCGCGCGCGCATCATCGCTGAAGGGGCCAATGGTCCCACCACCCCCGAGGCCGATATCATCCTGGCTGACAAGGGCATCGTCACCATTCCCGACGTCCTCTGCAACGCCGGTGGCGTCACCGTCTCTTACTTTGAGTGGGTGCAGGGATTGCAGGCGCATTTCTGGAGCGAGGATGAGGTCAACCATCAACTCGAGCGCATTATGACGAGTGCGTACCAGACGGTCATGGATGAAGCACGGCGCTCGAACGTTAACACACGTATGGCCGCGCAAGCCCTGGCCATCCGCCGCGTCGCCGATGCCACCCGCCTGCGCGGCATCTTCCCGTAAACCGCCACACCCGGGCGCACATCGCTCCTCTCCTGCACCAGCGGGGGAGGAGCTTTTCATGTCAACGTGCGAAGGTCACGGTTCGCCTGTGCAGCCAACCATCAGCGGCGGGCGCGAAGGGTGAAGAGGATGGGGTAGTTGGAGCCGGATTGCGGCATGGCGGTGAGGGTGAGGGTGCGTTGTTGGCCGGGCGGCACGGCGAGGGTGGCGAGCACGACATCGTTGCCGGGGCGGAGGATGCCCGTTTCCTGCCAGCGTCCGCCCAGCGTATAGATCAAGCGCACGCCGCCCGCCGCGCCTTCCACCACCAGTTGCACTGCGGCGGTTTTCGGCGTGGGATTAACGGCGGTGAGATGGTATTCATGCCACACGCCGTAGCTGCCGTGCAGCGGTTGCGCGGGACGTTGGGCGGGGATGGACAATCCGCCCAACTGCAGGAAGAGCCAGTTGCCGCCCACGGTGTAGACGCCACGATACGTGATCCGCGCGGTCGGGTAGTGGTAGTCGCCGAGCACGGCGGTGGGGATGTATTCCCGCATAGGCGCGCGCGTGTAGAGGGTGGATGGACTATGGGCGCGCACGCGGAGCAGCAGCGATTGCCCCGGAGTGAGAATGTGCAGACGCGCCAGTCCACTGATGGTGAAGCCGGGCGGCACGACGGCATGGCACGGGGAGACCGCGGAGGACGGCGGTACGGTGATGATATAGCCGGCGTTGCGCGACTCGCGTTGCGCGTAGGCGAGCGCGGCCTGATGCCCCACCTTCATTTCGTCATCCGACGGCCCGGCCATGGCCTCAATCACTTGCGCACGTACCGGAACGTCGTGCGGGTTGATCAGTTCAACTGAGAGCCCCAACCGCTCCCGCGTATCATTCAGGTGGTGGAACAGCAGCCGCGCCGGCACGCCCGACTCCACCACGCCTTCGAAGAGCGTGCGCGGGCCATCGAGACGTTCCGGAGAGTTGCTCACCAGCATCACCCCTTCGACATCGGCACGCGGGTCGGAGTGGTGCACGGTAATCGGCAGCAATTGCGGGGTCAGGCCACCGGCCATCTCGGCGTGGATAGTAAATAGCGGGCTCGGTGCTACTGGCACATAGAGTTTCAGCGGTTTGTGCGGGGTGTCGGGCGCGGAGGCGAACGCCAGGCGGACGGCACGCAGCAATGCGTAGCCGTAGGGGGGGTCTCCGGTGATTTCCACGTTCACCGGCGCGGTCCACGCACCCGCGATCATGAGTACCAGCATCAGCGCCAACAGACCACAGCGTACCATGCGTCGTCACCCCCAGGCATCATTCCCGGAACGTGCGGACAGGCATGTGCACTTTTCATGGGGACGGGGCGTTTTTAGCGACACCAACGTGCAACGGGGTGTCTCCCTGGTTGGGTGACACCCCGGAAAGTTATGTCCGTGCGCGGTGACGCGGCGTTTACGCCTGAGCGGCATTGAGGCGCTTCACCAGGCGGGATTTGCGCCGGGCGGCGGTGTTCTTATGGATGATGCCTTTCGTGGCGGCGGTATCCAGCGCCTTCAAGGCAGCTTGCACCTCATTGATGCTGGCGGCGGCATCGGTGGCGATGGCCGCTTGCGCCTTGACGCGCAGGGTTTTCACACGGGAGCGAACCGACTGGTTGCGCACGCGATTTCGCTCGCTGGTCAACAGATCTTTCTTGGCCGACTTGGTATTGGGCACAGTTATTCTCCTCCGGCGTTCTCGCACAGACTACAGCGCGATATTATAGCAGAGCGCCACATCATGTGCAAGAGGCTTGTCTTGATATTCCAGATAAGCTGCCCTTTGCACTTAGCGGATGATGCCGCCGTAGTAGAGGACGGCGCTGAGGATGAGGCCGACGATGGCCAGTATCCACATGTAGGGCAGGGTGCGCTTCAGGATGTCCTGCACATCGGTGTTGGTGTAGTTGGCGACCCACACGTTGTGCGTGTTGGTGGGGTCGCTGACACCCTGGATCATGCCGACGGACAGGAACGCGCCCATGATGGCGCCGGCGGGCATGAGTGGTTTCAATGCGCCGATCAACCCCGCGCCCATGCCGTAGAGGTTGAGCGGGCCGCGATAGAGCGCCAGCGGGGCGAGAATGGTGAAGAGGATGACGTAGTGCACCATGGCGCCGACGCCCGCGCCCGCCTGCGGCACCACCCTGGCGAGCATAGGGGCGATGATGCCGCTCACCTCGGGGGCCATGGTGGCGTTGAGCACCATGCCGATGCCGACCATGAGCGCCAGCGCCGGCCCGACGGCGGCGATGCCGTCGAAGGTGGCTTTGGTGAGCAACTGCACGGTGCTCTGCCCGCGCCGCCAGGTGGCGATGGCCCCGTACAAGATGCCGAGCAGCAGGGCCACGGTGATGGGGAAGTCATAGGTGGTAGGCGTGACCAAGGGCGTGATGGTGGCAGCGCCGTTGGCATCGAATGCCACCTGAATATCCGTCTTGGTCCAGTACTTGAGGTCAACCTCGGCAGAGGCACGGCCAATTCCACTTGAGCTGAACAGGTTATATACCGAGACCCGGTATGATCCAGGGCGCACCGTACCTGTCTTTCCAGCAGGGATTAACACCGAAGGATCATGCCCTTCAAATTGACCATCACCGAAGGAGTCACTGCCGCTGGCATCCACGTAGACGTGGGCGGGCTTTTCCCCGGTATAGGTAATGCTCACGATCGGATTCTGCTGATATACCTTCGGCAACAGCACGAAGACGAGCACCGGAATGAGCGGGATGATGGGGGTGAGCAGGGCGTACCAGGGGACGAACTGGTGCGCGATGTCCGGGGTTTCTTCGATGGTGGCCTTGTAGCGCGCTTTGCCCATGCGCTTGCCTTCGATGATCATGAAGGCGGCGGTGACGAGCAGCATGAGGATGGCGAAGGGCCAGGCGAAGGCGCCGATTTGCGCATTGGTCATGCCCAGCGTGTCTTTGTAGGCCTGCCAGTTGACGAGGTTGAAGGCGCCGCCGAGCGACATGGCGAGCAGAAAGAGGCAGCCGACGAAGAGCGGGCGCAGCCCGAGGGAGAGCAGGATGGGGATGACGATGGTGGCGACCATGATGACCGCGCCGAGTCCGCCGAGGGTGGTGAAGAGCAGGGCGATGACGATGGTGAGCAGCACGGCGAGGATCATCGGGCGATCGCCGCCGAGCTCGGCGGTTTTCTTGATGGCCGTTTGCGCGATGCCGGTTTTCTCGACCACTTGCGCGAGCACGGAGCCGAGGATGGCGGCGATGATCCAGGTGGCGAGGCGGGTGCTGCCCTGCTGCACGACGACGGTAAACATGTTTTCCCACTGCATGCCGGCGATGGAGGACAGCGCAATGGCGAGAATGGGGAGCGCCAGCAGGGCGGGCAGCACGCGGGTGTACATGGCGGCGACGAGGGCGAGGAAGACGAGACCCATGAGGGTGGCGAAGACCCACGCCGGCGCGTCATTCGCGTCGAGTTGCCTGCCGATGAAATACAGGGCGACGAGTAATGCAATAAACCCGATACGCAGTGCCATATGGGTTGCTCCTTGAGACAATATTTACGAATACAGAAGACAGAAGCTAGGAGACCCCACTCCCTATATCCCCCTCCCCAAAACAGGGAGGGGGACGGTCAGGATGCCAATTCGCACTCGGCTACCATCACTCTCTGCCAACGCGGAGCCAGAGTACGTGTGCTATAACCGACGACCTTACGCGTTGGTGACTTTGGAGCGCGGGCGGTAGAGATATTTTGTTGCGGAGACCATGCTGCCGATGAAGCCGAGGGCTACGCCGGCGACGAGGATGGCCAGGGCGCCGTGCTGCAGCATGACCGGATCGTTCATGACGCTGGCACCCACCTCGCCTTTGAGCCAGCCGGCGAAGCCGTCGTACATCACCGCCAGTGTGCCCAGTGCGACTCCGCCGCCGATGAGCCCATAGGTGATGCCTTCCAGCACGAACGGCGAGGCGATGGCGCCGGGCGTGGCGCCGACCATGGACATGATAAAGATTTCTTTCCGCCGTGCATAGAGGGTGAGCTCGATGGTGTGATGGATGATGATCAGGGACACCACGGCGAGCAGGATGCCGAGCAGTGGGCCGATGCGCCCGATCACCATGCGCGTGTCGGAGAGGAATCCAGTGACTTTTTCATCGGAGCGCACTTCGCTGATCACGTCCGGCCAGCGCTCCTTGATTATGGACTTCAATTCAGGGATGGCCTTGACGTCCGCCGCTTTGAGTTCGATGCTGTCGGGCAGCGGGTTATGGCCGACATCTTCAGCGAGTTGAGGGTTTTCTTTTTTGAAGCGATCCCAGGCCTTCTCTTTGGCCACGAAGTGCGACCCGGTGATGCCGTCCAATTCGCGAATATCTTTATAGGCCTTCCAGGTTTCATGCCGGGTGGCGTCGGTGTTGAAGAAGACGACGAAACTCACGCGCTCCATCGTTTTCTTCACCAGGTGGTGGGCGTTGAGCAAGGTGAGACCGACGATGCCCGACACAAAGAGGGCGGCAGCCACGCAGAAGACGGCGGCCATCGCCATGGCCGGGTGCCGGCGGAGGCTGATGAAGGTCTCGGTCAGGATGAATTCGATTCGTGAGAACATAGTGTTTTCTAATCCGTCAGTCGAACCGTGGCATACTACGCTCTGAAAAGCGCAGCGCCTTCGTCAAATGCCGACATCTCCGTCTCCACACTGCCTTCGCACTCGCAGTCGGTGGAGGGATAGTACCCGCCGCCTTGTTCATCGCCGACCACTCGGCTGTCGCAGAAGTACACGACGCGGCGGCTCAACTGATCGACGATTTCGCGGTGATGGGTAGCCATCACCACGGTGGTGCCTTTGAGATTAATCGCCTCCAGCAGCCGCACGATCTCCCACGATGTCTCGGGGTCAAGGTTGCCGGTCGGCTCGTCGGCGAGCAGGATGGGCGGGTGATTGATGAGCGCACGCGCGATGCACAGGCGCTGCTGTTCGCCGCCGGAGAGCTGTTGTGGGAAGGCGTTGCGGCGTTCGATGAGGCCGACGTGTTCGAGCAGATCGTTGACCCGCCGGGTGATGATGGAGGGCGGGGTGTCCACCACCTGCATGGCAAATTTCAGGTTCTCACGCACGGTTTTATATTCGAGCAGGCGGAAGTCCTGAAAGACCACGCCGATGCGCCGGCGCAGATGGGCCACGCCACGTCCGGAGAGGTGGCTGATATCATGCCCCTCCACGAGGATGCGCCCACAGGTTGGCCGCACTTCGCGATAGATGAGTTTCAACGCCGTGGATTTTCCCTGTCCGGATGGCCCGACGAGGAAGACGAACTCACCCTTGCGGACGGACAGATTGACATCCGACAGCGCAGTGACTCCATTGGGGTACGTCACAGAGACGTGCTGAAATTCAATCATCGATGGCTCTGGCACGCAGCGATTATACCCCAATTTTCCCAAGAGGTGAACATCAGGCCGTGAATTAGTGCTGGGGGAGCTTGGATAAGAAGACAGAAGACAGAAGTAGTGGGTCGTCACGTTGAACTTCGCTTTGCGATACTGACCGGGGGTGCCCCGAGCATCCGGGTGGTCGCATGCCCGGGGTACTCCCGCTGATAGACCGTGAACGGTGTCGCGCCGTCCAGCCCCTGGTGGGGACGGGCGGTGTTGTACTCCATCTCATAGAGCCGGTGCTGATAGCGCCGCTCGTCGTTGTCGCGAAAGGTGAGGACGTGCAAGCACTCCTCGTTGTCGGTGCGGTGGCTCCGCTCCACGATCCCGTTCTGCCACGGCGAGCGGGGCCGGCAGGTGCCGTGGCACAGGTCCAGCGCCATCACGCGCCGTTGGAAGGCGGTCTGCCGCTCGGGATGCGCCGCAAAGCGCATCGTGAACTCCAAGGCATTATCGGTCCAGACCAGCCGCACGGGCGGCAGGCAGTCCAGCGCGCGGGTGAGCACCGCTGCCATGGTCTGGGACCGGTGATCCCGGTGAATCTCGGAGTATTTCAGCCGTGTGCGCAGGT
>JAGUZN010000419.1 GCA_020060775.1 Armatimonadota bacterium | reverse complement strand
GGCGTCACTACTTCTGGCGGGCGATGATCGGCGGGGTGCTGCTCATTACCGGTCTCTGGGTGTATGTGAACGTGCTGCCCTTGCTCGGGGACTCCTTTACCTACCTGCAGTGGCTGAACCCGCAGAGCATTGGTGGGAGAGCGCCGTTGCTGCAGGAGGCATGGGCAGGATTCCTGCAGCATCCGTTCGGCCAGGGCATCGGGTCCTTCCAGATCATCGAGCCCCTCTATACCTATCCGCACAACGTCGTGCTCGAATCGGCATACGAATTAGGGATACTCGGGCTGCTCGCCATGCTGGGCATCTACCTGATGGTGGTGCGTCGCGCCTGGCAACTCTGGTTGTCGCCGCCGCATCGCATGCTCGCCCTGCTGCCCGTCACCGTATTCCTATACATGCTGAAAGCGGGCGACATCGCGGAACTGGCGTTTCACTGGGTGTACGTGTACCTGCTGGTCGTCGGCACGCCGGTGGCCGCCTCGTGGCCGCTGCGGCGGAGGAGGGCAGTGGAATGAGCGATCCGCGCGCCTACGTGCAGGAACAGTTGGCGCTCATCGTTGGGCATCCCGTGACGCTCGACGAGCCGCATATCCGCCAGTGCTGGGCAGCGCTTACCCGCCAGGAGGAGCGTATTGGGCCGCACGACCTCCACGGCAACTGGCTGCCGCCAGGCACGTTTGACGAGACGGATCTTCCGCTGCACAACATGCTGCGCGAGGTGACCGGCGGAGTGCCGGCGAGCTGCTGGCCTGCCGGCTATCGCTTCGCCGCGTGCCTCACGCATGACGTGGACCGCATCGTGCAATGGCCGTGGCGCGAGCGCTTTCGGCAATGGCGGCAACTCCGTCCCGCCACCGCGCCGGCACAGCAGGCGCGGTGGTTGGCGGGCGGCACGCTCTTCGCCGTGCGTGCGGCCATGGGGCTGTCCGATACCGCGCCCTATGACTGCTGGATGACCGAGGAGGCGCGTTACGATTTCCGTTCCACCTTTTTCATATTGCCGGAGCGATTGGCCCTGCCCACGTCCAGCGATCATTACTACCGCTACCGCGACCCCGTGCGTTACCAGGGTGCGCGCATGGCCTTCGCCGAGGCCACGCGCCGGGCGAGCGAGGCGGGGTGGGAGATCGGATTGCACGGCAGTTACGCTTCAGCCTATCACGCCGAGATCCTGGCCGACGAGCGACAGCAGGTGGAAACGATCGCCGGCGCGCCGGTGATCGCCGTACGCCAGCATTTCTTGCGTTTCGATGCGCATGAAACACCGCGGGCGCAGGCAACGGCCGGGTTGCGTGCGGACAGCACGCTGGGATTCAACACCATCATCGGGTGTCGCAATGGCCTGGCCTTCCCCTACTTTTGGGCGGATGCGCCCGATATGCTGGAGGTGCCGCTGGCCATCCAGGACGTCGGACTGCTGCGCGACCGGCACACCACTGAAGCGATGGAAAGCGCCACCGCGCGTGCCCGCTATCTCATTACGCGCATCGCCGAAGCAGGTGGGGTGGTCACGCTGTCCTGGCACACCCACCCGCAGGTGCCCGGCGCGCTGGCATGTTATCGGCACTTGCTGCAGGTCATCGCCGAACTCGGCGGGTGGGGGTGCACATTAGGCGAACTGGATGCGTGGTGGCGGGAGCGGCGTCAGCGCTTGCGTGCCACCCCGCAGGCGACCCGCCGGGTGAAACAGGGAGGTTAGGAGATGTTCTCATCTGTTGATCATACACCGTATGCCCCGCACGGGGCGCACCATTGCGAGATCGTGCTGGTCTCCTCGGGGCACCTCGCCCTCGACCATCGGGTGTTCTATAAGGAGGCAGTGTCGTTGCGCCAGTCCTTTGCGCATGTGCGTGTGGTGGGCGATCACCCGGCGGACGAAGTGCGCGATGGCGTCACCATCACCGCACTGCCCGGCTATCGCTCGCGGCTGGCGCGTTTTCTCTGGCGACCCTGGCAGTGCTATCTGGCGGTGGGGAGCCCGCGGCAGGTGCGCGTGCTCATCCTGCATGATGCCGAGTTGCTGCCGCTGGCGCCGTTGGTGAAACTCTTCACGGGATGGCGCATCATCTACGATGCCCACGAGGATTTTGCGCAGCTCATCATGCGCCGTGAATGGATCCCCGCCCCGCTGCGCAGGGGACTGGGGCGGGCGGTCGGCACAGTGGAAAAAACGCTGGCCGGCATGTGCGACGGAGTGATCGGCGTGACCGAGGTGCTCACCGGTTACTTTGACCACCCTCGCCGCCTCGCCGTGTACAATTTGCCCGGCCGGGCGTTCATCACCGAAGCGGCTGAACGCTCCCGCCCGATAGCCGAGCGCGAGTACGACCTCGTGCACCTCGGCACGCTGTCCGACGAGCGGCTGGAGTTCCTGTGCGCCGTACTTGATGGGGTATTCCGGCGCAAGCCCGCGGCGCGCGCCCTGCTCATTGGCGTACGTCCTGATCAGGAGCAACGGTTGTCGAAACGTTTCTCCGATCAGCGCGTCACCGTGCTCGGGCAAGTGGGGTACCACCGCATTGCCGGACACCTGGGCAACTGTCGCATCGGATTGAACGTGCATCCCGTGCTCTATCCGCATCTGCGCTGCGCCATCCCGGTGAAGGCGCTGGAATACATGGCAGCCGGGTGCAATCTGATCACCAGCTTTCTGCCCGAACTTGCGCGTCTGCTCGACCGCGACGGGCAGGAACATATACGCACGGTGTACGTGCCCGATCCGGAGCGCTTTGCCGAGGAGGCGGTGCTGCTGCTCGACGAGTCATCCGTGATGACAGAGCATCAGCAAGCCTTGATGCAGATCGTCGCGACACGCTTGCACTGGGAGCACGAAGCGGAAAAACTGGTGAAATTTCTCTCTACGATCGTCCCTGGAAAGGAGGGGGTGCTGGGTGAGCAAGTACTTGATCATTAACGCGGATGGCTATGGATTTACCTATGGGATCAATCGCGGCATCGAAGAGGCGGTGGAGCGCGGGGTGGTGAGCAGTATCAGCGTGAACGCCAACTTCCCCGCGGTCGAAGAACTGCCGGCGTTCGTGCAACGCTACCCGCACATCTCCGTCGGCGTGCATCTCAACCCTGTGGTAGGACGACCGCTGTGCGATCCCACAGAGGTGCCCACGCTGGTGAACAGCAGCGGCGAGTTCCACTATAAAGACTTCACGCGGCGCTTGATGCGTGGATTACTCAACCCGGAGGAGATGCGCCGCGAATTGGTGCGGCAGATCCAGCACGTACGCGATCTCGGCGCGCAGGTGAGTCATCTCGACAGTCATCAGAATCAACACCTGCACCCGCCCTTCTTCAAGCTGTTCGTGCAATTGGTACTGGAGCAGGCGGTGGGGCGCATGCGCACACACGCGCATTTCGTGCTGGCCGAATCGTCGACGCCGCGGCGCGATGCGTTACGCTTTTATGCCCGGCATCCCTACCGCATCCTCACGCACTCGCTGGCGCGCTACGAAATGTGGCTGGCGCGACGACAGGGAGTGCGTATGGCCGACCGGCTGATGAGCACCACGCATACCGGCGACAAAGCGATACTGCCGCACTGGCTGCAACTGCTGCGCAATGTGCCCGAGGGATGGAGCGAGGTCTTCTGCCACCCCGCCTATCCCGATGATGCACTGCGGCAGTGGGCCACTTACGTTGACCAGCGCCGGGCTGAGATCAGCGTGCTCACCAGCGCGGAAACACGGGAAGAGATTGCCCGCTGCGGGATTACCCTCAAATCGTTCAACGACTTGTAACGCACAGTGAGAGTGTCCTGTAATAGGAGGGAACGGGATGAACGCTCAGTCCATATATTTCCACTTGCCGCGCTGGGCGCAGGAATGGGCGCTCTGCCAGTACGCCAGGCAGCTTGACCAACTCTATTACGGGGAGTCCTATCACCGCTGGTATGAGCGCTTTTCCGCCATGGAAGCGATGTCCGGTACGCAGGCGCGCGAATATCAGTTGCAGGTGCTCCGCGCGCTGCTGCACACGGCATTGACGCACGTCCCCTGGTTTCAGGAATTGGCAAAACGCGAGGGGCTTCGTGCCGAGTCGATCACCGTGTTGGAGGACTTGCGCCGTTTCCCCATCATGGAAAAAGATCCGATCCGGCGGAATCCCGCGCAGTTCATCAACCCCACCTACGCGCCCAAGCGGCTCTGGTCAACCTACACCAGCGGCACCACCGGCACGGCGTTGAAAATCGTCATGCCGAAAGAAACGTTGGGGTGGTGGTGGGCGCTGCATGAGGTGCGCGTGCGCGGCTGGGCCGGGGTAAGCCAGGCGATGCCCCGTGCCATGGTCGGCGGTCGACCGATCATCCTCGGCTCTACCGACCGTCCACCCTACTGGCGGTACAACGCACGCTGGCGGCAGCTCTACATGTCCAGCTATCATATCGCTCCCGGCACCGCTCCCGCCTACATCGATGCGTTACGCCAGTACAGCAGCCGCTGGATCACCGGCTACGGCTCGGCCATTGCCCTGCTTGGAGAACACCTGCGCGAGCACCCCCAGACATTGGGCATGACTGCCGCGCTTACCAGTGGCGATACCGTCAGTCCGCGTCAGCGCCAGGCAATCGAGCAAGGATTCGGCTGTCGTATGTTCGACTACTACGGCTCGGCGGAAGCCTGTTGTGTGATCTCCGAGTGCGAGCACGGTCGTCAGCATGTGCAGCCGGAGGCGGGCATTCTGGAAATCGTCGATACGCATGGCGAGCCCTGCCCCCCCGGGGTGGAGGGGGAGTTCCTCTGCACCGGACTCGGCAATGACGCCATGCCGCTCATCCGCTATCGCACCGGCGACTACGGCAGTTGGGCCGAGGAACAACATTGCCCATGCGGACGGCAGAGCCCGCTCATCGATCATATCACCGGCCGCACCGATGACTACCTGGTGCTGGCTGACGGCCGGCGCATCGGTCGTCTCTCCACCGCCATGAAAAAAGCGCCCAGCGTGAAACAGGCGCAACTGGTGCAGGATTCGCTGGAACACGCCTGGCTGCTGGTGGTGCCTGATGAAACGTATCGCGATGAAGATGGCCAGCGGCTGGTCGAAGATGTGCTCATGCGCATCGGCGCGCGCATCATCACGCTGGAGGTGCGCGTGGTGCAGGAGATTCCGCCCACGCCGGTTGGCAAGCATGTGCTGGTGCGCCGCATCATTGGCGATGCGCAGGCCCGTGCCGAGTACGAGGCGCTCATTGCCGGCGAGACGCGGTTCACCGTGACGAACGCCGACGTACCCATTGGGCAGTGAGGAGGTGTGTGTGGCCAGGCATCCTTTCGTCAGCGTCATCATCCCCGTGCGCAACGAAGAGCGCTATATCGAAAGCTGTCTGCGTTCGCTGCTAAGTTGTGCCTACCCGCCGTCACGCTGGGAGATCATCATTGCCGACGGCATGAGCGCCGACGGCACCCGTGACGCCATCGAGCGCGTGAGGAAGGAGAGCCGGGTACTGATCACTGTGCTGGATAACCCGCGGCGGGTAACGCCCATCGGGCTGAACCTGGCGCTGGCGCAGGCACACGGTGAGATCATCATTCGTGTGGACGCACACGCGGATTATGGCGAAGAGTACGTGGCACGCTGTGTTGCGGTCGTGCGGGAGATCGGTGCCGACAATGTCGGGGGCCCGGTGATCACCAGGCCGGGCGCCGACACGCCGATGGCGCATGCGATCGCCCTGGCCATGGCACACCCCTTCGGCGTGGGGAACTCGGCGTTCCGAACCAGCGCAGCCGCACGTGATGCGGATACCGTCCCGTATGGCTGTTTCCGCGCTGCGGTGTTCGAGCGCATCGGCCTGTTCGATGAGCGGCTCTGGCGCAACCAGGATTACGAGCTGAACCAGCGGATTCGTCGGGCAGGCGGGCGCATCTACCTCGACCCGCGCTTGACCAGTGTGTATTACAGTAGACCCACCTTGTCGGCACTACTGCGGCAAGCCTGGGCGAATGGCTACTGGAACGCGCACACCCATGCTTTGCATCCCGGCAGTTTTTGCCTGCGCCACGCCCTGCCCGGCGCCTTTTCGCTGGGTATGCTGTTGGCAGCAATCCTGGCCGTCTTGGCACTCTCCCTTCCGCTCTCCATTTGGGTCATTGCACTGGCGCTGCCCGTTTGGGCCTGCTGCGTCCTCTACGCCGTGCTCTCGGCCGGCATCGCATTGCGCCTGGCCTGGCAACATGAACTGCGCGTGCTGCCCTCATTGCTGCTCGTCTTTCCCGCCTTTCACTTCTGGTACGGATTAGGAGTCGTGCGCGGCTGGTGGCATACCCTGCTGAACCGTTATCCCTGGTCTCCCGAAGACGGTATTCCCCGCTGGGAGAATCCACGGGATACCCGATTGGTAACACAAGGCTGACCTCTGTCTACCCGTACGGTACCAGCGGTGTAATCTGTGGGTAAATCAATAGATTTTTATTTGCTCCTTTTTAAAAACCGCTTTAGATTGCGGAATAAATAACCGACAATCAGAGTACAGACCCGTATGACGATCACGGGAGTACTATCACCCGCGCAGGCCGCCTGCCCCCGGTGGCGTACCACAGCGATGGACCGCTCGTTCGTGTACGACCCCATGTAGTGTACGGCGGACAGTACGCCGACCTGGCTTCCTCGGGATAACGACTCCGTCATCGTCATATCAGCCTGCCTTTGGCATGGCGCACTGGTTTTGAACCCGTGTCAAGGTCCGGCATACAGGAGAAGTCGATGCGAAAACGAATGTTAGAGATCCCTATTGCGCTCAAGTTGGCCGTCAGTTTTGCCCTCGTGACGATCATTGGGAGCCTCATGGGATATGTGGGCGTACAGGGTCTGCAGAAGGTGCAGTCGCAAGCTGATGCCCTGTATCGGGTGAATACCGCGCCAATGGCCGAAATAGGTGAGGCGTCAATTCATTATTACCGCGCCCGTGTCCTCGTGCGAGAAATGCTGACAAAGGCGAACGATCCGGTGTTCCTGGCAGATGCTCGCAAGCAGATCGAGGAACTGCAGCAGGACACGAAAACCCACCTGGACGAGTACGGGCGCACCGCGGTCTCTGCGGAGATCCGCAGTGAGCACCAGAAGGTGTCACAGGCGTATGATGAATATGTGGAAGTCTGCAACCGCGTCACTGCCCTTATTATGGCTGGTGATACGGTGAAAGCGCAGGCTCTGCTCATCACCGATAACAGTGGAGTTGCACAAACGCTGAACGAGGGCTTTGAAAACTTGATGGACCAAAAAATGGCCCAGGCCGAAGAGACGGCGAAGCACAACGCCGCTGTAGCCGACTCGACGACCCGTTCCGTGTACCTTCTAATTCTCCTCGGCGCGCTGGTATCAGCCGGCATGGCTGTCTGGCAGATTTTCAATATTAACGGCATATTACGCTCGTTACTGCGTGAGACGCAGCAGTTGGTAGAGGCGGCGGTGAGCGGCCAGTTGCAGGCGCGTGCCGATGTGGCGAGAATAGCTCCCGAGTTCCGCGGCCTGGTGCAGGGCGTGAACGATGTGATCGCCGCGCTGGTGAGCTATCTCGACGCGGTACCTTCGCCGGTGTTGATTATCGACACGGAGTTCAATATCCGCTATATCAATCCCGCTGGCGCCGAGATTACCGGCAGTAGCGTACGGCAGATCCTCGGCACGAAGTGCTATGAGCAGTTCAGAACGTCGGACTGTCACACCGAAAACTGCGCCTGCGCTCGCGCCATGCAGAGCGGGAGCATGACCTCCAGCGAGACGGACGCCCGACCGCAGGATCAACGTATGGATATCGCGTATGCCGGCGTTCCGGTCAAAGACCGCGCGGGCAACATCATCGGCGCCCTCGAGGTGATTACGGATCAAACGGCCGTGAAATCTGCAGCGCGCGTCATGCAGAAACAGGTGAAGTATCAGGCGCAGGAAGTCGACCGCCTGGTGCAGAATCTCGCTAACCTGGCTGCCGGCAATACGCAAGTGGAAACGAGCGTGCTGCCCACCGATGACGATACCTGGTTGATTGGCGAGAACTTCACCAAAATCAACATCGCGCTCGAGGACACCGCTGCCGCCATCAATGCGCTGGTAGCTGATGCCAACATGCTCTCGCAAGCCGCGGTGGAAGGACGCTTGTCGACACGCGCCGATGCCGAACGACACCAGGGCGAGTTCCGCACGATCGTACAGGGTGTCAACGATACCCTCGATGCGGTGATTGGCCCGTTGCAGGTAGCAGCCGCGTACGTTGATCGTATTGCCGCCGGCGACATCCCACCGGTGATCGTCGAGGAGTATCGGGGTGACTTCAACGAAATCAAGCATAACCTTAATACGATGATCGACACCATGAACGCCTTGCTCGGTGAAACCGGTCGGTTGATCGAGGCCTCGCAGGCCGGATTAGTTTCTGAACGTGCGGATGCCGAGAAGTTCGCCGGACAGTGGGGCACGCTGGTCGAAGGTATCAACCAGATGCTCGAGCCGTTCGAACAGACCATCGTGCATGTGAAGGAAGTCGTTGAGCAGGTGGCAGAATCGGCACGGCAGATGGCCGTCGCGGCCGAAACCGTCAGTGTTGCCAGCGAGGAAGTGACGATGGGGGCACAGCAAGTGGCGACCGGCGCCCAGGAACAACGTCACTCCACCGAGGAAATGGTGAACAACATCACCCAGTTGCAGCGTGCCATCGAGGAAGTGGCCAACGGTGCGCAGGTCCAGGTGACCAGCGTTGAACAAACCGCCGGCTCAGCACAGCGCTCGATGGAAGCGGTCAAGCGCATTGCCGTCGCCGCTGAGAATGCCCGTGACCGTGCGCTCAACGCGGTGACCGTGGCGAAGGAAGGCGCGAGAGTGGTGGGCGATGCGGTGAGCGGTATGGAACGCATCCGCGAATCCACCGTTTCCTCGACCGCGAAGATCAACACGCTGGGCAAATCGAGCATGAAGATTGGTGAGATCGTCGAGGCCATCAATGATATTGCTGAACAGACGAACTTGCTCGCGTTAAATGCCGCCATCGAGGCCGCACGTGCCGGAGAGCATGGCAAAGGCTTTGCCGTCGTGGCCGATGAGGTGCGCAAGCTGGCCGAACGCTCCGCCGGACAAACTCGCGAAATCGCTACGCTCATTCACGGCATACGCGAAGGCATCGCGGAAGCCGTCAGCGCCATGCACGACAGTGCCAAGCAGGTGGAAGAGGCCGCCGTCATGGCCAACAAAGCCGGTAGTTCGCTGAGTGATATCGTTTCCGCCGTGGATACGGCGGTGCAGGATGTGCAAACCGTGTCGGAAATCTGTCAGACTGTTGAGGAGAACTCGCAGGACGTGCTGGCATCAGTGGAACATGTCTCCAGCATTATTGAGGAGACAAATGCCGCTACTGAGGAAATGGCGGCATCCGGCAGCCTGATCAGTAATGCCGTCGAACAAGTCGCTGCGGTGATCGTACAGTCCACCGAGGTTGCCGAAAACCTATCGGCCGCTGCCGAGGAACAGAATGCCTCCGTGGAAGAGTTGACCGCTTCCAGCCGTGAACTGGCGGATATGGCCACGCGTACGCAGGAGTTGCTCGATCACTTCAAAAGCCACGCGGATGCTGAACAGGCGATGCCCGTACTCATCTCGGGTAATGGCCGCAACGGCGGACATACGGGTGGAACAGTGCTGACAAAGTAGGATGATCCGACGACCGCCAGGTTACCGGGCGGTCCTTGAGAGGGAGGATATCGGAATGGAAATCGCCGATGTACGCCGTGAAACTACCGATGCCGAAGAACAGATCGTCGTTTTTTCGCTGGGGATGGAATTTTATGGCGTGAGCATTGAAGCTGTGAATACGATCATCCGCATGCCGGAGATCACCTATGTGCCCCATACGTTGCCGTATGTCAGGGGGGTAATGAACCTTCGCGGCACCATCGTGCCCGTCATTTGCACCCGGAAGCGCTTCGGCATGAACGAGGCTGAAGTGACGAAAGCCACCCGCGTGGTGGTGGTGGAGAATGAGGGCGTGCTGGTCGGCATGGTGGTGGATGCCGTCATCGAGACGTTGCGCCTGCCACTGGCCAATATCGAACCACTCTCCTCGCTGGTCATCTCCATGGATGCCAGATATCTGCGCGGCGTCGGCAAAGCCGGCGATCGGTTGATTATCCTGCTGGCGATGGACAAAGTCCTCGAGAAAGAGGATGTGCAGGCGATCGCTGCCCTGGGTGAGCGAGACGCCGAGAAGAACTGACGGTTACTGGTTGGAGAAGGCGCCGCAGGTACGCCGGTGGCGCCTCTGCATAGCAACACTGACGTACTGCCCGGTCCCATGCCCTCACCTGTTTAAGCGGGGGAGGGCATCGGCATATCCCTCCCCCGAGTATTCCTAGTTGCGTTACGCCGCCTGCGGTTGTTGGTAATTGGTTTTGGCTTTGGCCTGCGCATCTTTATACACTTTTGCGTATTTTTTCGCCGAGGCCTGCCAGGAGAAATCACTGGCGAAGGCATTCTGAACCACCCGGTCCCAGCACTCCGGCTTATCCGTGAAGCATTTCAGGCCACGCTCGATGGCGGCGGCGAAATCGCGCGGCTCGAGCCCCTCGAACACAAAGCCGTTGCCGGTGCTGCGGATCGATTTGAACTCCTTCACCGAGTCGGCCAGCCCGCCGGTGGCGCGTACGATGGGCACCGTGCCGTAGGCCATGCTGATGAGTTGTCCCAGCCCGCACGGCTCGTAACGGGAGGGCATCAGGAAGAAGTCGCTGCCCGCGTAGATCTGATGCGCCAGCGCATTGTCGAATTTTAGCGCGATGGCCAGCTTTTCGGGATAGCGCAGGGCGAGTCTGGTCAGCAGGTCGTGATACTGCTCCTCACCCGTGCCCAGGATGACCACCTGCAGGCGGTGGTTCTCCAGCAGATCGGGCAGGACTTCATCAAGAATGTCCAGCCCCTTCTGGTAGCTCAAGCGAGAGATGACGCCCAGCACGGGCGCATCCTTCCATTGCGGCAGGCTCATCGCTTTCTGCAGTGCGTGCTTGCACTTCGTCTTGCCTTCCAGATTGTCCGCGGAGAACTTCGCCGCGATGTACGGGTCGCGTTCCGGGTTCCATTCCTCGTAGTCGATGCCGTTCAGAATGCCCGCATAATCGTCTTTACGGAACGCGAGCACGCCTTCCAGCCCCTCGCCGAATTCCTCAGTGCAGGTTTCCTTCGCGTAGGTGGGGCTCACGGTGTTGATTTTGTCGGCGTACATCAGTCCGGCCTTCATGAAATTGAAGTGATCCCAGAAGGCCAATTGGTCCCAGGTGAACAGCTCCCACGGCAGTCCCGCCAGTTCCATGATGTGCGGCGAGAAGGTGCCCTGGTAGGCGAGATTGTGAATGGTGAAGAGCGAGCCGATATCGCCATACAGATCGGCGTAGGTGGTCTTCAGGAAGACCGGCACCAGCCCGGTGTGCCAGTCGTTGCAGTGGATGACGTCCGGCCGCCACCCCAACGGGTCAAGCATTTCCAGCATACCGCGGTCATAGGCGACAAAGCGGTGATCGTCATCCGGCTGGCCGTAGAGGCTGTCGCGATTGTAGAGGTAATCATTGCGGATGAAGTAGGTCGGCACGCCCTCGATGGCGTCGCTTTGCTCGACCGAGATTTCGATCTGCTCGCGTCCGTGCGGGATGGTGAACGGCGCCACCACCTCGCGCAGGCCGAATTTTTCGCCGTCAATGCTGCCGTAGCGCGGCATCACGATGCGCACGTCATGACCCATTTGCGCCAGCACTTTGGGCAGCGCGCCGGCCACGTCGGCCAGTCCTCCGGTTTTGGCAAAAGGCACAACTTCGGCGGAGGCGAAGAGAATTTTCTGTTTGGATGCCATGTAAAACTCCTTTCCCTGCTGGCAAAACGGGGGCAGGATCACTCCCGCCCCCGATCGTCCGCGTGATGTACTGGATGGTCGAATCATGTCTCCCCGGCGGCGCGCACCAGCGCGGCGAACAAAGCCATCTGGCGGGGGTCTGAGTCGGCCATCTCTTCCGGATGCCACTGAACACCGAGGGCAAATGTTGCATCCGGTGCGGTAAGCGCCTCAATCATACCATCGGCAGACCTGGCGATCACATTAAGGATTGTACCATAGTCTCGCACAGCCTGATGATGAAAAGAGTTAACGCCCAGATCAAAAGTCGGGGAAGTATTCGTCATGGACAGTCCCCAGATGCGGTCCAGCAGCGATTCGGGTGCGACGCGCACAGTGTGCGTCGGCTCATGGCGCGGCGCCGCTTGCCGGTGGGTGAGGGCCTGGGGGCATTGCGTGGGGATGTCCTGCCACAGCGAGCCGCCTGCGGCCACCGCCATCACCTGCACGCCGCGGCATACGCC
>JAGUZN010000036.1 GCA_020060775.1 Armatimonadota bacterium | reverse complement strand
CGGCGGAACTGGCGCGGATGAGGCCCACCACTTTTCTCATTAACACTGCCCGTGCCGCGCTGATTGATCAGCACGCACTGTACGACGCGCTCACTACCGGCCGCCTGGCCGGCGCCGCGCTGGATACGGCCGTAGATCACGGCGACAACCCGCTCATCGATTTACCCAACGTGGTCTCCACCCCACATCTGGGCAACCGCTGCGTGGAGGGCGTGTTCGATGTGATGCGTGCGGCCATTGATCATGCGGCGGCCGTGTTGCGCGGTGAGCGACCGCCGTATCTTCTCAATCCCGCGGTACAGCTCCAGTCGATCGGAAAGGGGTAACATGGCTGGATATTCGATAGCACTCTACCCGGGCGACGGCATCGGCATCGATGTGACCATCGAAGCGGTGCGGGTGATGGCACAAGCCGCACGGCTCGGCGGTTTTACGCTGGACTTCACCGAATTTCCCTGGGGTCATCGCTATTGGCGCGAGGCCGGTCAGGTGGCGCCCGATGATTTCCTCGAGCAGTTGCGTGGTTATGATGCCATCTTCCTGGGAGCGGTTGGAGACCCGACGCACGTGCCGGATCATCTCACCCTCGTGCCGTTGATCCGCATGCGACAGTCATTCGAGCAGTATGCATGCGTGCGACCGGCGACACTGTTGCCCGGCGTGGTGAGCCCGTTGGCCGATGCGACTGTTGACCTGGTGGTGGTGCGCGAGAATTCCGAGGGCGAATACGTGAACGTCGGAGGTTTCTCGCGTCAGGGGCAGCCGGATGAAATGGCGATCCAGACGGCGGTGCATACGCGGAAGGGTATCACGCGCATTCTCAGATACGCGTATCAACTGGCGCGACAGCGGCGCGGCAAGCTGACCATGGCCACGAAGTCGAATGCGCTGACTTACGGCATGGTATTGTGGGATACCATCCTGGATGCGTTGGCGCCGGAGTACCCCGATGTGGCTACCGAGAAGGTCCATATCGATGCTCTGACCATGCGGTTCGTGCGCGACCCGGCGCAGCTCGACGTGGTGGTGGGCTCCAACCTGTTCGGCGATATCCTCAGCGATCTGGCGGGGGCGATTACCGGCAGCATCGGCCTGGCGCCCAGCGCCAATATCAATCCCGAGCGCACATTCCCCTCACTGTTTGAGCCGGTCCACGGTTCTGCGCCCGATATTGCCGGGCAGGGCATCGCGAATCCGATTGGCGCGATTCGCAGTGCGGCGATGTTATTGGATTTCCTCGGTGAAGCGAAAGCGGCGCTGGCGATTGAACGCGCGGTGGTCGCGGTGCTGCAGGACGGGCAATGCCGGACGCCGGATCTTGGCGGGCGGGCAACTACCATCGAGGTTGGCTCGGAGATTGCCGCCCGCATCGACGTGGAGATAGGAGAGGCATGTTGTTCATGAACACCCTCACATACCCGGCGCAATTATGGATCGATGGCCGAGGTTGCGACGCTGACACCGGCGTGACTTTCCCGGTGACGAATCCGGCAAACGGCGAAGTGCTGGCCGAGGTGCCGCGCGGCGGTGCGCTGGAAGCGACCACCGCTGTGGAGGCAGCGGAACGCGCACTTCCCCTGTGGGCAGCCACCCCGGCACCCAAGCGCGGCGAGTATCTCAAGCGTATCTACTCCCTGTTGCTCGAGCACCGGGAAGGGTTGGCGCACTTGCTGACTGCTGAGCAAGGGAAGCCCCTGGCCCAGGCGCGTGCCGAGGTGGACTATGCCGCGAGCTTTTATCTGTGGTATGCCGAAGAGGCGCGTCGCATGTACGGGCGCTCCATCCCTCATGCCGACCCGGGGAAGCATACCTGGGTGGAGTATCATCCGGTTGGCGTGGTGGCCGCTATCACCCCCTGGAACTTTCCGCTGGCACAAGGGGCCAAGAAGATTGCCGCTGCTTTGGCGGCAGGTTGTCCGGTGGTGTTGAAACCGGCCAGTCACACCCCGCTGATCTCGCTGGCCTTCGCCTGGATCACCGCGCAGGCGGCGTTGCCGCCGGGCGTGTTCAACGTCGTCTGCGGCGATGCCCGCGCCATCGGCCAGGTACTGACGGAGCATCCGGCCATCGGCGCCATCTCACTCACCGGCTCGACGGAGACGGGGGCAGAGATCATGGCCGCGGCCGGACGGCATATCAAGCGCTGCTCGATGGAATTGGGGGGGAACGCGCCATTCATCGTGCTTGCCGATGCCGATCTGGAGCATGCCGCTGACGACCTGATTCGCATCAAGTTCATGTCGAACGGACAGATGTGCGTCACCGCCAACCGCGTGTTCGTTCAGCAGGATATTCTCGAGCGCTTTACCGAGATGCTGCTGACGCGCTTGCGCGGGTTGACGCTGGGCAATGGCCTGGACCCGGATACCACCATTGGCCCGCTGATCAGCCGGCAGGCGGTGGCCACCGTGGCCGAACTGGTGGACGATGCGCTGGCGCACGGCGCCGTGCTGTTGCACGGCGGCCTTGATGCATTGCCCGCATCGCTATCCGACGGCTCGTATTACCCGCCAACATTGCTGACCTGGGTGACTGATCATCTGCGCATCGCCCGTGAAGAGATTTTTGGGCCGGTCATTTCCCTGTTATCCTTTGTCACTGATGACGAGGTCATTCGTCGTGCCAATGCCACGGAATATGGACTGGCCGCTTACGTGTATGGGCGGGATATTCACCGCGCCACGCGGCTTGCCCGGCGGTTGGAGGCAGGCATTGTCGGCGTCAACGACATGCGTCCCTTGCGCACCGAGGTGCCATTTGGCGGTGTGAAGCTCAGCGGGGTGGGGCACGAGGGCGGCAGCGAAGGATGGCTGGAATTTATGGAGCCCCGGGTGATCAGCGTGTATGATCCTGAGGAGTAGTCGTATGGCGATGACATCACGTGAGCGTGTATTAGCGGCGTGTGCCTTTCGCCCGCCGGATCGTATCCCGCGCTATGATAAGTTCTGGCAATACCCGGCTGAGTGGGAAGCGCGATTTGGGCCGGCGGCAGAGCTGACCGATATCTGGATATTGCCGCCTGATGAGACGCCTTTTCCCTCGCGCGCCCGGCCAGTGCGGGAGGATGCCAGCAGCCAGTACGCGATTGACCCATGGGGACGCCTCATACGCACACCGAAGCGAGGTGCCTACTTCACCGAAACAGTTGAGGTACCCATCCCCGATGGGGTTGATCCGGAGGCTGTGGAATTCGAGTCTCCCATGGACGAGCGTCGCTACTTGCTCGGGTGTGCCGATGCGGCTGCGGCTGCCCGGGAGTTGGCGCGATTGAACGCGCGCTATTGCGTGTTCATCAAAACCGGCGGACCGTATTTGCGCACCACGTTCGTGCGCGGGGAGGCGGAGTTTTTGCAGGACATTGCCGCTGACCCCGAGCTGGCGCAGGCGCTGGCGGACAAGGTGGGAGAACATATCACGGCCGTTGGGGTGGAGGCATTGCGGCGGTGGGACTTGCGTGACACCGGCGTGTGGATATACGACGATATGGCGTACAACGATGCCCCGATGTTCAGTCCTGCCGCTTTCGAGCGCGTCTTCCTGCCCGCGTATCGCCGCATGATCGCCGCCTATAAGGCTGCCGGCGCGCGCTACGTGTTGTTACATTCCGATGGGCATATTCTGCCCATCCTCGACATGCTCATCGATGCCGGCATCGATGGCTTGAATCCGATGGAGCGGCGCGCGGGGATGGACCCGGTTCAGTTGCGCGAGACCTACCCACGCTTGATCCTCACCGGCGGCATGTGTAATTCCGATACTTTAATCAATGGTCCGGCCGAACGGGTGCGGGCGCAGGCGCGGGAGTTGATCGATCTGGGACGGGATGGCGGTGTCGTCATCGGCACCCACTCCATCAGCCCGGAGGTTCCCATTGACCTGTTTGCGGCGTATGATGAGACCTGCCGCACGTACGGCGACTTTGCATTGACGGCTGCCTGGAGATAATGCCATGTCTGATTTCCCGATGAGCGGCATTGTGCCGCCGCTGACCCCACCATCCAACACCTTGTATTTTTTCGACTGGCGGTATGTCGCCCACGGTGGTCTGCGCTGGCTGACATCCGAGAAGAACACGGTTGCGTTGCAACCCGCGCCCACGCCGTTGCCGCCGATGCACGCCGATGCGGAGGATTTGCCCAAGGGTATCCGCATCGAGACGATCCCGGGAGCGTTGGATGCGGAGCCGATGCTGCGCGCAGCAGAACTCGAAGAGGACGTGTTCTTCGGCGGCAGTGTCGTGCGGGATGGCGGCGTGTACCGCATGTTCTACGAGAGCTTGAAGCCGGATGCCGGGAAGGATGCGCATGCCCAAAGCCATGCCAAGGTCATACGGGTATTGGAGTCTCTTGACGGTTACACATGGCGCACACCCGAGTTCGATCTGGTGGCGGTAGGTGGATCGACACGGAACAACGCCGTGTTCGATCCGGGCTGGGTCGGCTGCCAGGGCGCGTGCGTCTTCGTGGATGACTACGGGCCGGCTGCAGAGCGATATAAGATGATCTTTCTCGGTCTGGTCAACGAGGCGGAGGCCGCGCGCTACCTGGAGCGCTGGCCGGACGATGCCGATCCCAAGGGGCTGTACAGCTATGGCGAGCGCATGAAGTTGCGTGAGCGCATGTCGCTGGGTCTGCGCGGTGCGGTGTCGCCGGACGGGCTGCACTGGCGCTCGCTGGATGATCCGCTGCTTATTCAGTATTCGGATACGAACCAGGCGTGCGCGTACAATCCGTTCATCAAGAAATACGTCGTCTACCCGCGCACCTGGTACTACGATAAGCGGGCGGTGGGACGCGCGGTGAGCGATGACTTCCGTCATTTCACCCACCTGCAGCAGGTGCTGTGGCCTGATCCCGGCATGCGGCCAACCGATACCTGGTACACCCCGGGCTATACGGTGATGCCTGATGCGCCGGAATACCATCTGCTCCTGGCGACACGTTGGTCGCAGGTGGATGACACCCTGCTGCCCGTGTTGCACAGCAGCGCGGAAGGGACGCTCTGGCATCGCGTGCCTGGCCGTCCAATGATCGATCTCGGCAAGCCGGGAAGCTGGCACGCCTGCGGTGGGATTGCGGGGCCGTTGATGGAGTTGCCGGGGGATCGCGTCGGCTCACTTATCGGCGGCTGGCATGTCCCGCACAAGTACCCACGCGCGACCCCCGGTTTCGGTCAATGCGGCTGGGCCACCTGGCAACGCGGTCGCCTGGCCGCTCTGCGTGCGGATGCGGATGCGGAATTCTACATGATTCCCCTGCAGGTGCACGGGCGGAAAATGATACTCAACTGCCGCACGAAGAGATCGGGACATATCGCGGTCGGCGTCCTCGGGAAAGAATGGCGCCGCACGCCAGCGGTGTGCGACCTCATCACCGGCGACCACCTGGATAAAGTCGTCACCTGGGGTGGTGAAACGGATATGAAGCATACAGAGGGCGAAGCGGTGATTGTCTCGATCAAGATGCGTGCCGCGGATTTATACAGCATTCGGTTTGCGTAGGAGCTTTACATGCGGATCACAGATATTGAAGTCATCCCCGTACAGGCGCCGGGACGCACGCTGGTCCCTGTGCTGGTGCACACCGACGCGGGGATCACTGGCGTGGGTGAGGCGGGGCTGCAGCGGCGCTGGCAGGCGATTGATGGCGCGGTCGCGCACATGAAGCGCTGGCTGATCGGTGAGGACCCCATGCGTATCGAGCATCTCTGGCAGCGCATGTTTCGCGGCGGATTTTATCCTGCGGATCGCCTTATCGGCTCGGCCATCGCCGGCATCGATATCGCGCTCTGGGATATTAAGGGCCAGGCGCTGGGGGCGCCGATTTATCAACTGATGGGCGGGCGCTGCCGGGATTACGTGCAGTGCTTCCTGTCGCCAACCTATTCGCCGGCAAGCATGTCCGCCCAGACGACGGATTGTTTTCAGATCATGACCTCGGGGTTGAGCGAACCGGATGGCGTCGCCGCGCAGGCGAAGTGGTGTCTGGAGCAGGGGCATAAGTATTTCCGCATCGGCCCGCCGGCGGACGGCGATCTCTTCGAGCCGCGCGCGGCAGTGCGGCGGCTGCTGGACAATCTGCGCGCCGCGCGCGAAGCGGTGGGGTACGACCTGGAATTGATGATCGATGCCCATGCCCGCCTGACGTTGCCGGAGGCCATCCTGTTTTGCCGCGAGGCGGAGGCGCTGCAGCTCTTCCTGGCAGAGGACCTGCTGCACTCGGAGCATGTGGAGGGGTACCGGCAGTTGCGGCAGCATGTCAATGTGCCATTGGCGGCAGGTGAACAGTGGGCGCATAAGTGGGAATTCCGCCAGGCCATCGAGGAAGAACTGGTCGATTTTGTGCGCATCGACATCTGTATTGCCGGTGGGTTGACCGAAGCGAAGAAAATTGCCGCCATGGCGGAAACGCATTTTATTCAGGTACTCCCGCATAATCCACTGGGGCCGGTGAATACGGCTGCCGCGCTGCATTTGAACCTGGCGTGCCCCAACGCCGGCCCGCAGGAAGTGGTCTTTCCGCCGGCGACGATGCTGCCGGATGTCTTTGAGTGCGCCTTTGCATTGCAGGGCACGCAGTTGTCGGTGCCAACGGCTCCTGGCCTGGGGGTGCGATTTCACCGTGAAGCGGCACGGCGCTATCCCGCTGATATGACCGAGCCGCCACACTTCCATCGGGAAGACGGGACGTACACGAATTACTGACGTACAGAGGAGCAGCACCATGAGGGACATTTTCACCGACATACATGGACAGCCGCGCATTCTCCTGGGGGCTTCGATCAACAGCGCCAGTTCGCGTACGGCGGAGTTGGCGGCGCGTATTGGCTTTGATGTGATCTGGATCGAGATGGAACATGCCTCGGCTGATCTCATGACGGCGGAGGCGATGTGCCGGGCCGCACAGGCGAATGGGGCACTTCCGCTGGTGCGCACCAGCGGCTATCGCCGCGAGCAGATCCTGCACGCGTTGGAGATCGGCGCATCGATCGTGGTGGCGCCACTGGTGAATGATGCGGAGACTGCTCGTGAAGTGGTGCGGCATGGCAAGTTCCGCCCGATAGGCGAGCGCGGCTACAATACGCGCAGCCGCGCGGCGGACTTCGGTCTGGAGCCGTTGCCCGTTATACGCATGAATGCGGAGACCTACCTTTTCCCGCAGGTGGAAACCTGCCAGGCGGTCGCCAACGTGGAGGGCATCCTGGCGGTTGAGGGGATTGCCGGCATTTTGATTGGCCCCGGCGATCTCTCCGCCGACCTGGGCTGTCCCGGTGATTTCACGAATCCTGCACTCATCGACATGACGACGACGTGCATCCGTGCCGCCCGAGCTGCCGGCAAGCACGCCGGCATTCTCGTCGCCCCGGGACCGCTGCTGGATGCAGCCATCGCCGCCGGCGCCGATTTGTGCATCATCGGCTCGGACTTCGGCGCGATGATCCAGGTATGGCGCAGTCAACTGGAACGCTGCCAGGCAGCACAGGTGAAATAAACGCGAGGGTTGCCATCAAGCAACAAACATCGGGGGATACGCATGCGACACGACCTCGACCGTACGATCCGGTGTTCCACCAGACTCAACCTGTGTATTGACGATTACCTTATTGCCGAGAGCTCGAGTTAGCAGCGAGTCACGCATCAGCCGGTGAAGGTGGAGTTCTCGCTACGGGACGCGAAGCTATATGGATTCGTGTCATCCCGCCAGCGGAAAGGCACAACCGGTGCGCGCTATGTGCGATATGCGAAATCGATTATATTGTGAAAGCTGGCTGCACGGATAGTGCAAGTAAGCGAGCAGCAGTGCTGGTATAGTGGATGAGATGGTCATTGGCAAGTTGAAGGAGATCTACTCCATGCGTAACCTGACAGGAATCCTAGCGGCACTATTGGTGATGAGCCTTTCTCAGCTATCCGCACAAACAGTGACGGCGTACAGCAGGCACACGCCGGTTGATTATCAGCACAGCAATACGCGGTTCGGCAATTACCCCGGCAGTTACTTCGCTCCGAGGATCGAATGGGCGCGTCCTTTTGTTGGCGGGCGGTTGAATCTCCTGCTCTTTCTGCCGATGGATGCCGCCAGAGAATCGGTAGAACTGGCTTCCCGTATTGATGCTCATGTGGAAATCATCACCTCCAGACGCGACCAGATATGGTGGGATACCGGGCCGGGTGGGGATGGTTTTTATTGTGATATCCCATCCGAACAGGCGCTGAATGAGCGCGCCAGGATGTTGCTTAGCCCCGCCTATCAGTATCACGCCATCATCATCGGCAAAGTGAAGTGGAGCGTGATCCCGGAGGATATTCGCCAGAAGATCCTGGAAAGGGTGAAGGGCGGCGTGGCGCTCATCCTGGTGTCGCCGCTGGATGTTGGCGCTGATGTGCAGCGCACCATGCAACTCACGTCCGACAATGCGCTGGCAGAGAGCGTACGGTCGACTGTGCCGTTAGCAAAGCTCCCGCTGGATTTAGATCTCGAAACACTGCATCCCGATACGAAAGCGTTCACGCCACGTAAGATCGGACCGCTGGAGATACAGGCCGGTAAAGTGGGCGAGGGCACTGTGGTGTTTCTCCGGTACAACGACCTGCTGCTGAAAAACGGCAAGGATGCGTCTACCTACGGTTATCCTTATTCCTATTATGTCAGACAGCTTGGCCTGACACCCTCGGTCGGGATCGAGGATGATGACCTATTCTACAACTATTATTACTCGATCCTGTCCAAAGCGATTGTGCATGCGGCCGGGAAAACTTCCACAGTGAGCGTCCGCCCCGACCCGGTAGATGCTGAGATCGGTCGTGGAGCGCTGCCGGCTGCGCCGATTACTTTTCGTATTGTCAGCGAGCACCGAATTCCATCGGAGACGACGGTCTACTATGAGATCCGTGACCGGAAGAACCACGTACTCGCCCAGGGCGAAGAGGAGATCGCTTCTCACGATGGCGCCGTCGCGTTCTCCCCGCGTTTCCCGGTGCTCAAGCAGGGCCTGTACCTGGTGGATGCTTGGGTCAAGCGCCGGGGGAGGGTGGTGGATTGGGCGTCGACGGCACTGACGGTCACCGATACCCGGTATCTGGCATCCGTTGCCGCCGATAAGCCGTTCTTCCGCCGAGACGAAGGGATAAGCGGTACGATTGCATTTTCGACCCCGGTGCCGGCGGGGCACCAGGTCGTGGTCAAGTTGTGGGATACCTATAACCGGCTGGAGCAACGGGTGGAAGTTCCGCGCGGCGAGACCCGGTTCAGATTTGCCAGAATTCCCTATCCCCTCTCCCGCACCTATCGGATCGTCTGCCAGGTGTTATCCGGCGGGGTGGTGTTGGACGAACAGGAGACCTGGACCGGTCTGCCGTCCAATGACATTGACGAGTTTCAGTTCCTGGTCGATGGAGGTTCTCCTACGACTCGCGTACATAAGACATATCTCACGCTGTTTCACGAGTTCGGGATCACCGGATTCGATGACGAACATTACTGGTCTTCGCCAACCTGGTTCCAGCAATCGGCCGACAACCTGGCCAGAAATAACTTCAAGGTTGCCTTCCATGTTTGGCATATGGGCGGATTCAAGGTTGGCGATCCCTCTCAGTACTCAGGGACGGGTAGGATCGGCGATTTTCAGAGCAACACCTGGAAAGACGGTCACCGGGAGTACTATCGTCCCAGGATCGAGGCCTACAAGCGTTATGGCACGCTGTACTACGGCGTGAATAATGAGAGCGGCGTCGAAGGCGGTGAGTGGAATAATCCGGCGGCGCTCAACGATTACCGGATATACCTGCAAGAGCGTTATGGCGATATCAATACGCTCAATACGACCTGGGGATCAGCCTTCAACTCTTTCGATGATATTGTGATGATTTCATTCCTTGATGCCAGGACAAGGAATCAATCCACGCGCTGGTTGGATCAGAAGCTGTATAAATTCGACAGATACAGCCGTGTTCACGAGTACTGCGCCAGTTTGATCAAGGAGTATGACCCGGGGGCACGCGTCGGCGTCGCGATTACCCAGTTGCAAGATTATGATATCCCGCGAATGGCGAAGAACGGTTTCAGTTTCGTTCAATCCTATTTGGAACATTTTGACAAAGAGAACACGGATAGGATAAGCGCCGGATACTATGTCGGATTTTACCAGGGAGAGCAGAGCGAATGGCACATGCGCACCAAGGCATGGGAATCGCTGTTCCGCGGCGGTAATGCGATCTGCTGGTGGCCGATTCACAACACCTTCACCAAAGATTTATCCGAACCGTTTCTCTGTTTCCAGCAGATGGCGGAGGAAGTCCGGGGGATTCACAGCGGTGTTGACCGGCTACTGCTGTCCAGTCATAAGCGTATTGATCCCATCCTGATCCTCTGGTCGAACCGATCACAGATCGCCGGCGTGTACCATCCACAGGAGATGGCCTGGCTCAGCGCTGTGGAGGCGTTCACCAATATGCTGCGCCGGGTCGGCATGGATTACCAGTGTGTTGGCGAGGATTTTGTGGAGGATCAATTACAATTCAGTCCCCAACAGCGTGTCCTCATCCTGCCGGCCAGCCAGTCCATCTCGCGTAAGGGGGTGGAACGGATCAAGGCTTTTGCCGCTGCCGGAGGATTGGTGATTGCCGATTACCGTCCGGCGGTAATGGATGAGTACTTGCGCCCGTACGGGGAAGACCCCAATGCGCCGAAAGGCACGGTGGATTTTGAAACCTGTCCCCGCTGCAAGGGTAAGAAGGTCATCCACCTGGGCGGCGCCGGCGACCCGCTGGGCGCCTGTACGACCTGCGGGGGCACGGGGGTGGTCGCTAAGGGCGGGGCGATCAACTCTACCCGGAGCGCACTGGACGAGGTCTTTGATTTCACCGGGACAAGCGCCCGGCCATACGGGAAGGGGTATGGGCTGTTCCTGGCCGGAGCACCGGCGGTGAACGACTGGCGCGCCCTCCGCCAGACGTTGATTACGCACGGCGGGGCCAAGGGCGATGTTGAGGTGCTCGATGTCCTGGGCAACACCCGCACGGATCTGCGGACGTATGTGTTCGATAATGGGCCTGCCATGCTGGTCGGCGTGTTGCCGGATAAGACGGTTGCCGATCCGCCCGGGGAAGAGTTCATCCTTAAGCTGGACCGGAAGATGCATGCGTATAATGTTCGGCAGCAGACGTACCTGGGTTACACCGACATGGTGGCAGCCGGCATTCTGCCGGCGCAGGCCAAGCTGCTGGCCTTGCTCCCCGCGCGTGTCGAAGATGGACTGGTGGTGAAAATCGGCAAGCAGGATTACCGGCCCGGCGACGCCGTGGCGGTGGAGATCGCGACGATCCCCGCCGCTTTACAACATGTCGCATTAGCGGTGCGCCTCGAAGTGTTGCAGGATAATCACGTGATCGCCGCCTACACGAAGAAGCTGGCGGTGAAAGGGGTGACGAGTCACCATATCCCGCTGGCCCTCAACCAGAAAAAGGGCGAGTACACGCTGCGGCTCACGGAAGTGATTTCCGGGCAGCAGCAGGAGCTGAGATTCACCGTGCGATGAACAGGGGCACCACCGATGTGTGCTGTTGAGAAGGACTGAAATCATGCGCAAGCTCTTTTCAGCGATGCTGGTTACCGGCGTTCTGGTTATGAGTATCACCATAGCGTTCGCCAGTGAAGTCACCCCCAATCTCGTTCGGGATGGCGGCATGGAGCGATGGGATGAAGCGAGCCCCGGCTCTAGCCGGTACAACCACTTGACGGTGAAGAGGGCGTGGCAGATGTCTGTCAGTGAGACCGGCAATTTGTTGGTCCCTGCCGTTTTCTCGCAACTGTCTTGCACGGAATATGTGATGAAGCGCGAGACCGAAGCCGTGTACTCCGGTGAGTCTTCGTTACGATTGAGCGGATCAATCTATTTAGAGAAGGTGTCTGAAGGCGCGTACGATACCCGAAGCGGGGATATGTATATTGTCCGGTATATGGCTAAAGGGGCCGGAACGATTACGATGCATTTTACGGTGTACGGTGAGGGTGGTCCGTATCTATTGGAGCGAAAAGGCGAACCCGTCGCCGACACATGGACATTGATCGAGCAACGCTTCCTCATCGGCGGCAGTGCGCCGACCACCATTTATCCACGCCTGGCAGTTACGGGGGAGGTGCTGGTCGATGATATATTTATTGGGCGTATGTTGAGGGAGGACGAACACGTTGAGGCGCAACCGGTCCCGAAGGAGCACGATGCGCGTGTCGCGTTTGCCTCGGCTGCCGCGCAGCCGATGGTGATCGATGGGAAACTGGATGAGGACTGTTGGCAATCGGCCGTCAAGTTCTCCGGCTTCCGCCTTGCTCACGAGCAGACACTCCTTGCCACCGAGCGGACGACTTTCCAGGCGTTGTACGATGAACAGGCCGTTTATCTTGGGGTGGAGGTGCAACTTGCTGATGCCCAGCGCGTTGCGCGCGCGTTGGCAGCCAAGCCGTTGAGCGGTGACAGGGCCGGGGATATCTATACCGATCGACATTCGGTCGAAGTGTTTCTGCAGCCACCCGGCCAGGGCTGGTACGTTCAATACGTGGCATCGTTGGCTGGATACCGGTATGACGGCATGGGGATGGATGCATCCTGGAACGGCCAGTGGAGATATGGGGTGAGCGTGGATGAAGATGGGTGGAATCTGGAAATGATGATCCCAGCCGGCGACCTGAAACTCGATCGCATCCCATCGATGGACGGCTGGCGGATGAATATTACGTGTAATCGGGAGCACAGCGCCGCTACCTGGGCCGCCGTGGGGAATAACTTCCATACCCCGTTCGCTTTCGGAACGCTTGTCACGAAAGAGTTTGCGCAATGGCGTCGAGAGAAGGTGCAGGAATGGGCTGTGGTGAAGCAGCAGATCGCTGATGTCGCTGATACACCGGAGTTCATGTTTGGCGACCGTATTGCGCGCACGGAACAGTACATGCAAACACTCCCAGCCGAGGTTGAGGGTGAGGGGAAACACTGGGAGCATATCACCAGGATGTATGCGCTGCTCAACTTTGTCGATGCCGCCTATCGTTCCCTGCAGGCTGAGTTGCGCTATGCTCGATGGTTCTCTACCGAATGAAGTCATGGGGCGATCCCAGCGTATATGAGATCGCCCGCATCGTGATATATATACGCCCGGATAGTGCAAGCCGACCCCTGCCATCTGTGCCATAATAATTTTTGCCAGTCAATTCTCCCGGATTCACGCAGTGAGGGAAAGGCATGGATTTGACGATGTATCCGATGCTTAGCCGTGTGCGACAGGGGTTCACGCTGATTGAGCTTCTCGTCGTCATCGCTATAATAGCCATCCTGGCCGCGATCCTCTTCCCCGTGTTTGCGAAAGCGCGCGAGAAGGCGCGGCAATCGAGCTGCCTGAACCATCAACGGCAGATCGCCGTGGCGATCCTGATGTACGCCCAGGATCACGACGAGATGCTGCCCGACCACAGCAATGTTTGGCCGGAGATCAATGTCGACCGCAACATTCTGATGTGCCCCTCGAAGGGGAAGAAAGTCGCCAACGCCTATGTGTACAACAGCTACGTGAGCAGCATGTCGCTTGGGGAATTGCAGGCGCCGAGCGCGACCTTCCTCACCACCGATGGCCAGCACGCAGCCACCAGCTCGCCACTCACCTATGACAACGTGGCCTACTTCGCCGATGATACGGACCAGCGGCACAGTAACGCCACGGTGGCCTCGTTCCTGGATGGGCATGTGGAGATCACCACGGGGTATCTGTTGCCCTTATCCGGGATGAAGGTGTGGTTGGATGCTGAGGCGATTTCGCAATCGCCCTTCACCACCTGGCCCGACCGCAGCGGCAACGGCAATGACGCTACCGTCTTCTGGGATTACAACTACGTGATGGCCGGCTCGCAGGACTTGAAAGTTATCCCGCAGCCTGCGGGATTGAATGGGTTCCCCGCCGTACGCATGCTCTCCGATGGCATCCATGCACATGGCCGGGCGGTCAATGGTACCGTCTCGATCAGCGATACCGAGAATATCACCACCTTCATCGTACTGAGTTTTAACCACTACGGCAGTGATGAGATGAATTTTGCCTACAAGTACTATTACACGGTATTCCCCGACGAACCGGCGGCCATGACGAACTACCTTATGGTAGAAACGATCTACAACACATTTTCAGATGCCCGCGTACACGATTGGACGCATCTGGTGCATACGATGACTGACGCCAATGGTCTTGTAATGCCAACGCGGGGTGAGTTCTGGGTTTCGGCCTTGCGGAAGGCGGGAACAGCTGGGCACGCGTATGTCAACGCCAAGATGATTGAGCATAAGACCATGGCAGTCAACAGCACATTCCTCCCCGGACGCAATCGCTATTGCGTGGGAGGGCTCAACAATAAGGCGCTCTTTAATCCTGGTTTGCCCTGGGATACTAATCGATGCGGTTCCTACTTCTGCAACATCGATGTGGCCGCCTTCCTTATCTACAACCGTGCGCTGAGCGATACGGAAATTGATCAGATGAACCGCTACTTTATGAGCAGGTACAACTTGAAGTGGCTCGGCGCACAGTAATCCAGCTGCCCCAAGGCGATAGAGAGTCCCCGGGTGGTTTTGCACCAGGGGACTCTTTGTGCAGGCACCTTCCGCCCCCTTCCTGCGAGACCCTGAACTTCACACAGGCTTGCCTTGTATGCCTCGATATCGACGCCGTATGCTCGTCCGCTATGCTCACTGAAGCGGCCATGGGGGAACAGTCGGCGGTGAAATCACCGTCACATGCAGGGGAGCGAATGAGCTCTGCATACTTGTGCCCTGATACCGCAACATACTTTGCTCAAATAGTGCAAAAACAATGCCGTATACTGCAATTCAAGGCGTAACAGCTCTCGCAGATGTATGTCATAATGAGTTGTGTGATCATCACTGATGACCAGATCAACCTTGTTGGGAGGTAAGACATGTATTCTACTGTGTGCCCGATGTACGGCAGGGTACGGCGGGGGTTTACGCTCATTGAGCTACTCGTCGTCATCGCGATTATAGCCATATTGGCTGCTATTCTCTTTCCGGTGTTTGCGAAAGCGCGGGAGAAGGCGCGGCAGTCAAGCTGCCTGAACAACCAGCGGCAGATTGCCGTGGCCATCCTCATGTACGCCCAGGATCATGACGAGGTGCTGCCAGACCACTCGAATGTGTGGCCGGAGATCAATGTCGACCGCAACATTCTGATGTGCCCCACCAAGGGGAAGAAGATCGCCAACGCCTACGTCTACAACGCCTATGTGAGCAGTATGTCGTTAGGCGAGTTGACCGGTCCGGACGGCGTGACGCTCACCTGTGATGGGCAGCACGCGGCCACCACCTCGCCAGTGACCTACGACAATGTGGCCTATTTCGCCGATGACCTGGACTACCGCCACAGCAATGCGGGAGTGGCCTCCTTTCTGGACGGACATGTGGCCGTGGTCAACACCCCGATACTGCCACCCAGTGGCGCGGTGTGCTGGTTCGAGGCCGACTACGGCTTTGACACGGGGACGGCCGAATGGGCGGATCGAGGCAGCAGCGGCATGACGCTGGTGGGTAACCGTGGCGACAGTGGCCAGCGCTATGATAGCACCACCCGCAGCACCGTGGGCTTTAAGCTCGTACAGCCGGATGGCCTCAATGGGCGACCGGCCATCAGTCTGGATGCCATCACCAAAACGACGTATACCCAAGGCTCCTTCTTCACCGGGTCTTTATCTGGTGGCAACGTGACAAATTTGGCGATGTATGCCGTCTACCGCGCGAAAGTTCCCTTCAGTGGGACAGCATCAGCGCTCGATTACCCCATCGTGTATTACTCGAATGATGGAGCGGCCAGTGCCGACATCAACTTCACAACAACGGTAGGCTACTTACGCCAGGCCGGCGCCAGCCTTGTTGACAATCATGGAAACTCCTTCTGCCTGGGCAGTAAAGGCCTGACGCGCAGTACGTACGCCGGCTTTGTCGAATGGATTCCGAAACCGCAGGAGTTCGTGGTATCGGAAATCCAGATGAGCGGTACCACCGTTACCTACTATGAGAACGGGAGGAACCCATATGGCGCCGGGCATCCGAGCAGCATCTATTTCAACACGCCTCCCGCGGCTGGCAGTGGGACATTTGGCACCGCTGGCGGCTCGATTCGCCTGACCGTGGGAGCGGGTGTGCATCTATACACTAATAATGTGACTCGATACATCAGGTGCCCCTCTCCCGTGGATATCGCCGCGATTCTCATCTATCACAAGGACATGAGCACAGACACCGCTGTGCGCGACTACTTGCTGCAGAAGTACAATCTGAAACGCCTGTATAACCGCTGAATTCTGATCACGAGCAAGCGTAAGCACCCCGGGAGAGCGTCTCTCCCGGGGTGCTCGTCATTGCACCACGACCTATCGATCCTGTGCTCCGCGGCCTCACCGAGCAATCCTTTGCCACAATACGTCGCTTCCGCATTTGCTGTTAGAACGCCCTGATATTTATAATCGTTTTCCCTGATAGTACAAATTTCCCCTTGTAATCCGTGCGATAATTGCCATGAAATCGCCTGGTTTATTGATACATTTGATAGGAGGTGGTACATGCATTCTACTGCTTATCCACCACACGGCCGTACTCGGTGGGGATTTACCCTGATTGAACTCCTCGTCGTCATCGCCATAATCGCCATCCTGGCCGCCATTCTCTTCCCGGTCTTCGCGAAAGCGCGGGAGAAGGCCCGACAGTCGAGCTGCCTGAACAATCAGCGGCAGATCGCCGTGGCCATTCTTATGTATGCCCAGGATCATGACGAGGTGCTGCCTGATCACTCCAGCGTCTGGCCGGAAATCAACGTGGATCGCAACATCCTCATGTGCCCGACCAAGGGCAAAAAAGTGGCTAATGCTTATGTCTTCAACAGCTACGTGAGCAGCATGTCGTTGGGCGAGTTGCAGTCACCGACCGAGACCTTCCTCACCACCGATGGCCAGCACGCGGCCACCACGTCGCCGCTCACCTATGACAACGTGGCCTACTTCGCCGATGATACGGATCAGCGCCACAGCAACGCCTCGGTGGCCTCGTTCCTGGATGGCCACGTGGAGATTGCCAAGGGGTACCTGCTACCTTTATCCGGGATGAAGGTGTGGCTGGATGCGGAGGCGATCACGCTGTCGCCCTTCAAAACCTGGCCCGACCGCAGTGGCAATGGCAATGACGCCGTCGTCTTCTGGGATTACGACTCCACTATGGCCGGCTCGCAGGACTTGAACGTCATCCCGCAGCCTGCGGGGTTGAACGGATTCCCAGCGGTGCGCACGTTATCGAATGGAACTTATCGCTACGGCCGTGCGGTCAACGGCACCTTCACGCTGAGCGACACCTCCAACATCACCATCTTTTTAGTATTGGGATTCACGCGGTATGGCACCGGGACGGGAAGCGATCAGTTCTCCGATGGCACGAAGAAGCTGTTTTACGGGATATATCCTGACGATCCCGCGGCACTGACCAATTTCCTCGAAGCCTGGACCTGGGACTGCACCTGGGCCAGAACCAACCCGCCTGATAGCACGATGAACATTATCCCAAACTCCGGAAGTTTACGCCCGAAAAAGACCGAGTACTGGGTTTCGACCACGCGGGTGTCAGGCACGGCACTCGATACGTATTACAACGCGAAGCAGATGGCATCGGTGACCGTGACTGCGGGCCCGTTTCTTGCCCAGCGCAACCGCTACTCGATCGGCGGTCTCAATAACAAGGCGATCTTCAATCCGGGCTTACCCTGGGATAGTACGCGATGTGGCAGCTACTTCAGTGCCATTGACATCGGGGCATTCCTCATTTACAACCGTGCGTTGAGCGATGCGGAGATCGAGATGATGAACCGCTACTTCACCGACAAGTACAACATGAAGTGGTTGGGAGGCAAGTAACCGTAGATCAAATTCCATGTACGAAGGCTCCGGGAGGTATTCCCGGAGCCTTCACAATCATTATGGCCCTGGTCTCGGTCATCCTGGCTTGCGCGCCTGACGCGGGGAACGTTCTTCCTGGGGGTGGCGCAACGCCTGACGTGCTTCCGAGGGCGAGAGCCCTCCTCTAGCCCGGGCCTTGTAGCATCGGCAGAAATACGCTTGCGAGTTGAAGCCGACGCGCCGGGCGATCTCAGCGATGGGTAGGTCGGTGCTGATCAACAGATTCGCGGCCTCATCCAATCGAAAAGTCATCAGCTGGTTAATCAGCGACATGCCGGTCAATCGGCGGTAGCGACGTGTGAGGCTGCTCACGCTCATGTGCATGTGGTCGGCGACATCCTCCAGGGAAATGGGGCTGGCGAGGTGATCATAGAGAAAGCGGTCGATCTCCAGGATGAACTGGCGCTCCTGGGTAGGGAACTCCTCGCGCTCCACCTGCGGCCAGTTATACAGCACAAATATATGCGAGAACAACAGCATCAGATGGGCTTTCATGCGATCCCGCCAGCCTGCTCCCCCTTTTTCAGCTTCGTGGAGCAGGTGCGAAAGATCGGCAAGCACCTCTGGCGATACCGGCCATGCCGCCGGTATGACGATTTCCGGAATCGGTAAGACCGTGAACGTGAGGATGAGATCAATGCACTCCGGCGTTTCCAGCCGCCAGGCATGCGGAGAGTGGGGGGGAAGTAGCATAACTGCGCCTTCGTCGGTTGGAGGGCGTCCGTCCATCAGTGAGGTGAGGGTGCCGTCCAGGACAAAATGGCTTTCGAAGAACCAATGGTTGTGGACGAAATCCATTTTGATGCCCTGGCCTGTTCTCCAACGGCGGAGCAACACGCTGTGTATTCTGATTTGGTGTCCGTGCAGTTCAACAGTGGTGTCTTGCACGGCCATGTTCCGCCACAGCCGTTGCTGTGTCGGAAAGGGGTAACGGTGCAATGGATTCAGCGGTTGAGAGATCATGCGCTCGGTCACCGTCTTCTAGCATTCCGGCGGACGCCTTAATAGTGCAATACCAGCCTTGATGTCATGATTGGCGTGCGAGGCATCAGTATGAATAATGTATTAAAATCTTAGCACCCACTTCTTTGCGTGTCAATCGTATCTGTGTGCGAAAATAGGCTCTGCTGAATTGTCGGGCATGGCGTTCGTCATTGTATATGGTATATTGTATATATTGTTTATAGACTTATCACTATTGCTGTACGAGTACCGCAGAGTCAGAGGAAATAGCTTGGATTTTATTATACGGTTGATCGAATAGTGCAAGTGTGCTCGCGTGAATTTCGGTATAGTGGATGTGTGCTTACATGAGCAATCCTGTCGTGCCATGCCACTGCGTGGAGTGCATTAAGAGAGCTTGGTGAACACAGGGCATCGATATCGTTGCTATCCATGACCAGCATAGGAGAACCCATGTTGGAACACGCGCTGTTGCGTAATATCACGACTGGTTTGATATACCGCCACCATGCCCCGCACCTCCGCAGCGTGCAGGCTTACTTCCCATCGGTAGTCTGTCTGGACCACGGGACGATGCTGGCGACTCTGGTGCTTGGCGAAGCCTTTGAAGCGGTGAATTGCCATACCCATGTCGCGCGTTCCACCGATAACGGCCGGAACTGGGTGCTGGAGGGACCGATTGCCCCCAGTACGCCGACGCGACTGACTTCCGACTCCTGCCGGCTTACCGTGCTGCCTGACGGCGAACTGGTGGCATTCATGGTGCGTGCTGACCGTAGCGCCCATCCTGATGCCGGTCTGTGCAATCCGGATACCCTCGGCTTTGTGCCGACGGAGTTGGCCCTGCTCCGTTCCCGGGATGCCGGCCGCACCTGGAGCGCACCGGAACGCCTTACGCCGCCACTTATCGGTCCGGAGTTTGAGCTGTGTGCGCCGGTGACGCCGCTCCGTGGCGGACGCTGGTTGCTCCCCACCTCCACCTGGCGTGGCTGGGACGGCTATTGCCCGAATGGCATGCGTATGGTCGCCTTCGTATCCGAGGATCGTGGTGCGAGTTGGCCAACGTACCTCGACGTCATGCACGCCCCGGGATGCATCTTCTGGGAGTCAAAAATTGTCGAGTACCCTGACGGTCGCCTTCTTGCGTTGGCCTGGGGATACGATGAGGTTGCCGGGTGCGACCTGCCAAACCAGTACGCCGTGAGCGACGATGGCGGCGCCACCTGGACGCCCCCGCGCGCGACGGATCTCTATGGGCAGACGCTCACCCCGTTGTTGCTGGAGGATGGCCGGTTGCTGTGCGCGTATCGACGGATGGACCGCCCGGGGTTGTGGATGGCTTTCGCACACCTGGAGGGTGAGCGGTGGGTGACTGATGCACAAGAGCCGCTGTGGGGAGCGCAGGAGGCGGGACTCACCGCGCAGGAGGCGTCGATGGCACAGAACTTCGCCACCCTGCGATTTGGCGCGCCTAGCCTGACCACTCGATCAGACGGTGCGATCTATCTGGCATTCTGGTGCTATGAAGATAATGTGGCGAATATTCGCTGGTTCACCTTTCGTGTGTAGGACGTGATCATGATGCAATTGCAGTTACCCGGCGGTGTGTGGTCGGCCGCGCCAACGCCGTTCACCCACAAGATGGCCATCGATATCCCGGCGGTGGAGCGCATGGTTGAACACCACTTCCGCCTGGGTGTGCAAGGGCTATTCCTCGCCGGAACCAACGGCGAGGGGCCCTGGCTGCCCGAGCGGGATCGGTGGACGCTGGTGCGCACGGTGGTACAGGCGGTGGGGGGACGAATGCCCGTGGCCGTGCAGGTCACCGATAATTCCGCGGCGCGCATCATCGATAACATGGTCCACGCCGCCGAGTGCGGGGCGACGCTGGCGGTGATTGCACCGCCCTATTTCCTCATGAACGCTACCCCAAAACATATCATCGCTCTCTATCGCGAAGCGACCCGCGCCTGCCCGCTGCCGGTGGGGATCTATGATCGTGGCGCTGAAGGCCCGCTGGTTGTGCCTGAGGCGGTATTGGCTGAGATTTATGCGGAAGAACGGGTCGTGCTGATCAAGGATAGCTCAGCCTGCCCAACCCGTCGCGGGATTGCACTGACCGCGCGTCAGGGACGCCCCGCATTGACCCTGCTCACCGGCGATGAGTTCGCTGGTGTTGGGTATTTACAGGCGGGCTATGATGGATTGTTGCTCGGCGGGGGAGCCTTCAATGGCTATCTGGCCAATCGTATTCTGCACGCGGCGCGCGCAGGGTTGTGGCGCGAAGCCTGGTGCCTGCAACGGCGCATGAATCGCTTGATGTACGCCGTATACGGTGGCAAGGCGTTAACTTGCTGGCTGGCCGGTGAGAAAAAGCTGCTCTGCGAGTTGGGCATCTTTTCCACCTGGCAGAACTACCTGCACTACTCGCTGACACCTGCCTGCGAACGCGCGATTGCGCGAGCACTGGAGCGCGATGCCGATGTGCTGCTGCCTCCGGTAGATGAAGTCGATGCAGTTGCCCACCGTGGGGGTGGGGGACAACTGCATGCTCGCACCCTTCTGGATTCGGCTAAGTTCGCACCACAGGGAGGGTGAAGGCATGACCCGCGAGGTAATGCGCCGCACGGCCTCGGATAATGCGTACCTGCATAAAGATTTCCACAGTGCGCTCAATGTTGGGATCGCTTATGTCCACGAGCACTATGGGGCGGAGGCGGTGCGAGAGTACCTGCGCCACTTCGCCGCCGCCTACTACGCGCCGCTGTCTGACGCCATCCGTGCATGCGGACTCGCGGCGCTGCAGGAGCACCTGGCAACGATTTATGCGATCGAAGGCAGTTCCGTTCGGCTGAACCTCGATAATGACAGCTTGCTGGTCGAGGTCGAGGCCTGTCCGGCGGTGACGCATATCCGCGCGCAGGGGCATCCGCTGGCCGCACTCTTCTTCGAAACGAGCAGAACGGTCTACGAGACGATCTGCCAGGGGACGCCCTATATGCTGGAGTGGCGCGCGTATGATCCGGAGACAGGGCGAGCCTCCCTGCGTTTTGTCCGGCGGGAGGATGCCTCGTGATTCCCTGCACCGATTTCATCCCGGCCTACAGTGCACTGTTTGACTTTCTCGAGGCCCGCGGGGGACGCGAGGCTGTCCATGGTTTCTGGTGTGCGTTATCGGATCGATTTCTCGACAATCTGCGGACACTGGTACAGGAAGATGGCCTGCGCGGGTGCTGGCAGTACTGGAGCCACACCTTAAACGAAGAAGCGGCGGACTTCACCATGACGCTGGACGAGGAGGCGGGGGAGTTCTGCATCCACATGCACGCCTGCCCATCCAAAGGCCGGCTGCTGCAGTTGCCGCACGTCACGGCTTACCATGACTACTGTGGGCATTGCGACGTGTTGTACCGCCGCGTGCTGGAGCCACTGGGGTATACCTGCACCGTCGACCTGTCGGCCTGCGATCAAGCCCGCTGCAGTGTGGTCGTTCGCCGTAGCGCAGGGTAATCGCCGTACATGCGGAAGACGGTTACTGATACTCTGTATTGGCTGTACACCGGAAGTAGCGATGATGAATAAATACTTTTTCCTTGATAACGCACATATCGAACTGGACGAGCATATTGAACGTGTGTTCCACGAGCCGGTCAAACATGGGCGGCCCGTGTTGGCGCCGGCAACCGATATTGAGGGAGAAGTGTGCGTATGGAACGCGCCTTTGCCCACTGAAGATGGTCGGTGGCGCTTATGGTATATCGGACAAGATGGGGATAACTCGCTGCCCTTATACGCCGAATCCGAAGACGGCATCAACTGGCATCGCCCGAACCTGCATCTAGTCGAATACGCCGGCAGCCGGAAGAATAACATCGTGGACACCGGCAGGCATCCCTCCGGCCGATATGAAGAGATGGTGCTGGCGCCGAATCCATCCTGGGATGGGGTTTCCGCTGCACGCTACTGCGGTTTGATGTATAAGGGTGGCGCCCAACCGATAGGGCTGTTCCCCCTGCAATCTCACGATGGATTCCGCTGGCAACCCGTCGGTGATCCCAATCATCCCGTGATCCTCAGTTCGGATGAGTACCGTTTGTGGTGTGATTCGGAACACGGGTTGCTGATCGCCACGGTGAAACTGTACGGGCACAGTATGGATGTCTCCGGAGCCGTGCCCGAATACGGCAGGCAGGTAGGGCTGTCGACCAGCACGGATGGGGTGGTCTGGACATCGCCGGAATTCATTTATCACGCGGATGCCGCAGACCGGCAGGCGGGCGCTGAAGCATTACAGCGGTATGCTGGTGACCCTGATTACCGCTCGCCGTTATACTGCAATCCTGAGCATTTCTGGATGGATGTTTACAATATGCCGGTATTCCCCTATCACGGGATGTATATCGGTCTGCCGGCCATGTTCCAGCATTCCGGGTACTGGATTGCCGATGAGAGTTCCGCAAATCAGGATGGCTTGATCTGGCCAGCCCTGACCTGGAGTAACGATCTGACACACTGGGAGCGCCCTGGGCAACGCAAGCCGTTCATCGCCCTGTCGCCCAGCACGGATCGCGAGATATACGATAACGGCATGCTATTTGCCTGTCCTCCGATCCAGCGTGGTGACGAGTTGTGGTTCTACTACACCGGCTATCGGCACAGTCATGTGATGCCGTCCCTATTGAAAGACACCGGCCTGGACTATGCCCAGGAGCGGGTATCGAGTGCCCTGTTTCTGGCACGGCTGCGGCTCGACGGTTTCGCCTCCTTGCGCGCGAGCGAGCGGAAAGGCGCCGTGTTGACACGGCCCATCGTTGTGGACGGACCCACTCTGCATATCAATGCACGGACGAAGAATGGAGAAATCCTGGCGGAAATACGCGATGCAGACAGCGGTCGGGTGATCCCCGGCTTTGGGATTGGCGATTACCTCGCCTCACCTAACCTGCGTTTTCCCGAAGAGGGGGAGCGCACTCGGCTGGCGGGACCTGGCACCCGACGCGTTGACGAACAGGTAGACAACGATGCGGTGCCGTTCAGCGGCGATCAGGTCGATGCAGTGCTCGCCTGGCGCGGAGGCGAAGATTTATCGGCGCTGCAGGGACGGGCAGTCCGCATCCTCTTTGCCCTGCGCAATGCGGATCTGTACTCGTTCTGGTTCTCACGCATGCTCTGACAGAAAGAGGTTACGATCATGACCCCGAAAGAACGCCTCACGGTTGCCATGGCCGGTGGGACGCCGGACCGCGTGCCCGTCACGCTCGGGCTAAGCGAGATGGTGCCCGTGCGTTACAGCACGGATGATTATATCGAATTCTTCTGGCGCCGCCAGATGCCGTTATGGCGTGCCCGGGTGGAGACGGAATACGAGCGTTTTGGCGCCGATGCCTATCTGCATCTCGAAGAAGAACCCTCGCCACACGACCCGCCGGTTGAAATTGTCAATATCGCGGAGACGGCAGAGCAGGTTCGCTACACGCGTGTCATTCACACGCCGAAGGGGGATCTGTCGAGCGACCTGTTTCTGGAGACGCATACCCCGCTGAGCCGGTTGACGACGCTGGTCAAAGATCCGGAGGCGGATGCGCCGAAAGTACTGGAGCTCCTGAAGCATCCGGACACCAAGGGGGTGACCGAAACCCTCGCGGCCTATGATGCGATTGGTGATCGTGCCCATGTCGGCTATTGGTTGCCGATGCCGATTGATTGGTGGGATAGCCTGCGCGGCACACAGGACATGGTCATGGATCTCTACGATTACCCGGAGTTGATGGAATACCTGTTCGTGGCCTACCGCGAGTATGCCGTCACGCTGCTCGACCGCATCTTCCGTGAGACCCCGCTCGACTCACTCGGGCTCGGCGGCAGCAGCACTTCGATGAGCCTGATCAGCCCGGAATTGCACCAGCGGTACGGGCTTGAGTTCGGCCGGGCGGTGTGCGAAGTCGCACATCGCTATGGCAAGCCGGTGCAGTACCATATGTGCGGTCGCTCGCGCACAGCCCTATCGATCACGGTGGACATGGGCGTGGATGGCCTGGATGCATTGGAGCCACCGCCGACCGGCGATGTCGATCTGGCGGAAGTGAAGCGCGTATTCGGTAGTCGCGTGTCATTGAAAGGGAATGTCAACTCGATTACCGTGATGTTGAACGGAACCCCGGCTGACGTGGAGGCGGATGTACGTCGTTGCATGGATGCGGCCAAAGCCGGCGGCGGCTTCATTCTCAGCGTTGGCGACCAAACGCCCTATGCCACGCCGGAGGAGAACATGCGCGCCTTTGTTGCCACAGGCCATACGCTTGGCGCTTACGAGGAATATGCGGAAGCTCGTACAGGTTACCGATAAGAGCATCGTGTCATAGTCGTTCTTCCATCTGGCAACCCGACGCCACCCTGTACGGATACCCCCGGCAGGATGTATGTGGCAGGCACATGAGCCTGCTTCATTCGCGCCGTCGGGACAGGTGGCTGCAGAAAAGGAGAGGTCGCGTGTTCCATCGTCGTGCGGGCCAGTTCGCGTATGCGCGCCCGAACTCAGTACTTACCCGTTATAGTATGCTGCTGCTGATGCTCATCTGGACGACAGCAGTTACGCTGGCCAGTACGCCTGCGAAGAAAACATACACGGTCACCACCGACCCGGGAACCTGGCGTGGCGTCACCAGTGGTGCTTCGCCCACTGATCCGGGCATTCAGCTCATGAAGCGGGAGCCCAATATTCAGCTTCGTGAGTGGTCGCCGTTACAGTTGCCCGGCGCGGCCGGACGCACGTCGTTCATGATGTCGATTGCCGGGCAATCCGCTCCGGATCTCTACTACTGCTGGTACCACATCATCCGCAATGACATCAGCCAGGGCTTCATCCACCCGTTGAACGACTGGATCGGCCATGACAAGGATGGCGATGGCCAGGTCTCCCCGGAGGAGGCAACCTGGAAGCGCTGGGGCGACGTGTCCCCGCTTATTCGCCAGGTCGCCACGGTGGACGGCAATATCTATGGGTTGCCGACCGTAAACACCTATTACATGGGCATCATCTTTCGCATGGACCTGGTGCGCCAGGCCGGCATGGACCCGGACAATCCCCCGCAGACCTGGGATGAATTCCTCTACTGGTGCCAGAAACTCACCGACCCTGGCAAGCAAGTCCCCGGCGCCAAGATTCAGCAGGGGCAGCGTGCTTTCCTCTTGCCCACCAATGGCTTCATGTGGCTGCCGTGGATTAACACACTTGACGGCACGCCAGTCGTACAACACCGCACCAGTCCCACTACCGGGAAGACCTATACCTTCCCGATGGAGGCTACCGAGTTCATCGCCCCCGATACCGGGGAGAACCTCTCCAACGTTGAGCCGCAATGGCGCGCGGCGTTCGCCAGCGAAGAGGCCGTGAAGGCCACCGCCTTCCTGCACCGCCTGCGCTGGCAACGCTGGATCCGCGACCCGAAGACCCAGGAACCGATCAACCTCACCAATGATGAGGCGAAGAACGGCAAGATCACGCTACCGGATGGGCGCGTGGTCAAATTCGACCCGCACGAAGATGTGATTACCGGTGTGGTGCGTACGGCGCTACCCGGTGAAGATACCGTCGCGTTGCTGGCCCGTGGTGAGGTCGCCGCTACCGTTGCCTACTTTAATGATATTGATAAATTTCAGACATGGGGGGGCTTGAATCCCAACCTGGTGGGCGGCATGGCGTTCCCCGCGCCCCCCGGTGGCAAGCCGGTCATCCAACTTGGCCGCCACTTCACGGTCATGTCGGAAGGCGTGGCGCGTCGACCCAGGGATGAACGTGACGTGGTGTGGAAGGTCATGGAGGCGCTCACCTCGCCTCAGGCCTATGATGAAGAGGTGCGCAAGATGGTGCTTGCGGGGCGCGCACGCTTTGTCAACCCCAATGATTTGCGCCGCCTGGGGTTTGGCGACTATGTCAAGGAAGTGCCCACATGCTTGAGCGATGTGTATGCCGGCATCGATAACGGGGCCATACGCACCCGCACCGAGCCGTTTGCCGGGTATTGGGTCACCATGGACGAAGCGCTAAACAAAGAAATGTTGAGCATCCTCTTCTCCGCAAACGGTGAGAACTTCGACTATGTAACAGCGCTCAATAACATTGAAGACACCGCTAATAACGGTACGATGTTCGCACGCTCTGAGGAGGAGTTACAGAAATATCGTCCCATGGCCTGGACGATCTTCGGCCTGGCCAGCGCACTGGTGCTCTTTTTCGTGGTGATGATTGTGCGCACCAACTTGCGGGCGCAAGTGAAAAACACTGCCGCCCGCGCCGGGGTCTACAAAGCCTGGCTGCCCTGGTTGCTGCTCTTCCCGGCCGTCGGGCTCATCGGCCTCTGGGGCTACTATCCGCTGCTGCGTGGTATTACCATGGCTTTCCAGGACTACCGGATTGTGGGCGAGAGTTCGTGGGTGGGATTGGATAACTTTATCAGTATATTTCTCAACCCCGATTTCTACATCTCCATACGCAAGACGTTCAAGTACGTCTTCTGGAGTCTGCTGCTCGTCTTCACTACGCCGATCGGGCTCTCATTACTCCTCTCGGAGATCCCGAAAGGCAAGGTGTTTTGGCGTTCCATCTTCTTTCTGCCGCAGCTCACCAGCGGGGTGGTCATCGTGCTGCTCTGGAAGCTCATGTACAATCCCACCGAGATGGGCCTCGTCAATCAGATCCTCTCTTTCCTGCACATCACCGATCAAGCGTATGACTGGCTGGGCGACGCCCGCTTTGCCATGGTGGCCACCATCATCCCCACCGTGTGGGCGAGTATGGGCATGTCCAGTCTCATCTACCTGGCGGCCTTGAAGGGCATTCCCGACGAGCTCTACGAGGCGGCGGATCTCGATGGCGGGGGCATGTGGGCGAAACTGCGCTACATCACCCTTCCACAGCTCATGCCGCTGATCATCATCAACTTTGTGGGGGCATTCATCGCCACCTTTCAGACGATGGGCAACATCTTCCTGCTCACCTTTGGCGGGCCAGGCAAGGAGACGATGGTGCTTTCCATGGCCATCTGGATTGAAGCTTATAATAACCTGCGCTTTGGCGTCGCGAATGCTATGGCGTGGATCCTGGGCAGTGCCCTCATTGGCTTTGCCTACCTGCAAATCAATATCCTGCGCAAGGTGGAGTTCCGCCGGGTCGAGGAAGTCTAACGGCCCATGGCAGTCTGACAGCTCTATTGCTCGTCCGAGCAGATGATGTTGTTTCACTGGTAATCATCAGTCGCTATGTGGAGACGCCTGGGGTTTTACACTTCGACGCCCGATAGCGCAGGAGACATTTCACCTGGTACCGTACACCGTACACGTTGACGCCTGATGTGTTACGCTGGTTGCGGTTCGGGCTGTCGTATGCCCTGCGATCGACCGCTACAGTGCACGTGGGTGATGCGGTGCTGTGCCGTCTACTGGGATCTGATCCTGACAGATCATTTGACGAAACGAATCCATTTTCATCGGGGGATGAACCGCTGGCTGGTGCGTCGCAGTAGGAGGGGCTTGGGGACAGCGCTGGGGACACACCTCACAACACCTCACGAAAAATGACAGGAGATAAGGAGAGGAAACAACGGGGCAACGACCCAAACGTGCTCAAACTGGAGCCTCCTGTCGGATTCGAACCGACGACCTGCTGATGACAAGAGGGACGGGCAAGGCGTGACTTTACACTCAATAATGCCCTTGATATCACGCTATGGGGACGCTGGTGGGGACAAATCGCCGGTGAATCGTTTGGTCGGCCGCCACTCGCTCAAGCGGTCCATGCTTGCTGAAGGGCGACAGGCACAATACTGCCACACGGGTATGCCCGTTAGATCCTGCGATAGTGCCGAATAGTCGGCCATCAACCCATCACGCGTTAACTCCTGCCAGCGGTAACCGTCCAATTTCTCCACTTTCGGCCGCCTCGTCGCCTGAGGGGCAAGGCCGTACTCCAGAAGGCTGCGCATGAATTAATTCTCGCCCTATGCGCTGACGTGTGACCAGATGCTACTTTCTTTTGAAATAGCAAACTTTAGTTTCGTTTGCTATTGACATTAGAACATGCGTTCCCTATAGTACTTACGTGAGCGATAAGTCAGGCTTTCTGGTATGGATCGCCGGTAAGGGGGATGCTTTGAGAGCGGTGTCCTGCATAGAGAATGTTACCCAGGCCCACGGACGTGGTTTATTGGTACAGCATAGTTATCAGCAGCGACTTCTCACCCGCGTGGTGATCAGTCACACCGGGCAGATCGCCACTGAGTCGCAAACCTGGGACGAGTACTGGGCTCCTGTCTACGGCTTGGCACTGCCGGAACTGGCTCGCGCCGTCGATGACCTCTATGCGATCTGGAAACGGTATATTGCCTCTTCGTTCTCGCCAGCGCTACAGGCTAAGTACTGCTATCACTACTTTTATATTATCGACCTGTTGCTCCGGGCAGATACGCATGGGGTTGATGCAGCTGAACAACATATCCTCAGTACGGTGTTGGGCTTCGAGTGTTTTGGCATCACGAGCGCAGAGATGCCTGAATCTCCCGTGGTTGGTGGCACGATCACCGTGCGGAATCCCTGCTATCTGCTTTCAAAGTTACAAAACCCTGATACTGTCGATGACTGTCGATTCCTGCCATTAATTACAGCTGCAGATCCATCCAAGCCACAACTCTTCTATCACTATCGGCAGCATAAGCTGTCAGTTGACGCCAAGGGAGCCATCTTACTCTATGTATGTATTGATCAGCAGTTGCGTCATGCAAGTTTTCAAACCCTGAACACCTTTGAACGCCAACTCTGGCGCTCAGCAGACCCACGGGTGGAGTCACGAGCAAGGACCATTGCGCGGGGAATGCTTTTGCCCTACTTTGCATTAGTAGGGCCTACAGGTGAGCAACCGATTGAAGTCGTTGATCTCGGGGCAGGGAGCGGTCTGTTGACGGCGCGCGTGTGTCAGTTATTGAAGGATACGCTTTCATCTAATAAAAGTGACGTGCCGTTCCGAGTGTGGCTGATCGATCTCAACCCTGGAATGCCCGGTCGCTTCTTTACCAGGAATTGCCTGCGTCATAGTGCTGACTGGGTGGCGACAATACGTATGGACTATCAACAGTGGTTAGATGCCCATCCGTGTCTGCCTACACGGATAGGGAGACGCATTGGCTTGATTGTTCGCTCACTCGATAGCATGAGTAATATCGCCATTCACTCGGTGCCAGTGGACGTGTTCTTAGATAGGCTTGGTCACACCAGCCGTGTCGACCACAGTGCACTATGGAAGCCTACTCAGTGCTTGTCGCCTGCAAGGGAGCGTTCGCAAGGACTTCAAGTTTCACTTGCGCGCATTGAATTCGATATGGGCTATGGCTTCGCCCAGTGCTCGCTTTCGCCGTATTTCCAAGGGTTGTCTCGATTGACACGATCTGCGGAGACTGGACGTGAGGATGTAGAGGGAAGTATCTTTCTGCCAATACGCTCATTTAACCAGCAATGCCTCGTAACGGTAAAGGGGCAGAGCGTTATTGCGCGTATGCTCGACGAATGCTCACTGGGCATTATACAGGATCCGGATCTACGCCCCTGTGATCTCAGTCGACACTGCGACTACCATCAGCTCAACCATCTGGCAGTTCTTGATGTCGGGAAAGGGTTGAGGCTTCAGAACTACTACAGTTACCTGATTCTCCGACGTGATGATGCAGTACTACCCTCGTTAACAGGAGAACGCGTGTGGTAACAGTGACTTTCGCACAGCGTAAAAGTGCGGTGCTATCGCCATCGCGTCTGGCGTGTTTGCGCAACGTGGCGACCATCAATCTGACGCGGGGGTGCGCGCATGCCTGCCGGTACTGCTATGCACGTGGATACTCCAGCTACCCGGGGGATGGATGTGTGGTGCTCTATACCAATACTCTGGAGAAGTTGCGCACCGAGCTCGCTCGGAAGCGCAAGCGACCGCAGGCGGTATACTTTTCCCCATCATGCGATCTCTTCCAGCCGGTGCCGCAAGTGCTGGACCTGGGATATCAGGTGCTCGCGTATTTATTGGGCGAGGGGATGAACATCGCCTTGTTGACCAAAGGGGTCATTCCGCCGGAACACTTTGCTCTCCTCTGCCGACACGCCTCCCGCGTGCGGGTGCAAATCGGGATTACTACGCTGGATGCCGCCACCGCTGCCTGCTTCGAACCGCACGCTGCCCTTCCAGAGGTGCGAATGGCACAAATACGACGGCTCATCGCTGCCGGCATTGAAACGCATGCACGTGTAGATCCGATGCTTCCTGGCATCACCGATGATCCAGTAACTTTGGACACATTGTTTGCTGAACTCGCGCGTTGTGGAGTGATCGAGTCGGCAATCAGTTCGCTCTTCCTTCGCCCGACGATTCTGCAGGTGTTGAAGCGCGAACTGCGCGGCACCAGATACTACGATCAGCTCAATACGCGTCTCACAGCGTGTCAGCGGCTCGCCATCCACGCCGACCAGTCGACAGTGTCCGCGTTGTCACAGGGGGTACGTCGTGAGCTCTACCAGCGGGTGCACCTGATCGCTGCAGCCCATGGCATTGCGGTCCACGTGTGCGCCTGTAAAAACCCGGATATTGCCAGGGGGTCATGCCACATCGCCGGCCGATGGGAGAGGGAGCAGGAGAAGCGTGATCACCCAGTATTATTTAACGAGATGGGGATCGGAAGGTGGCAAGGGTGAGGAGTAAGACTCGGTTGGATGCTCTGCGCGAATTTGCACGAATCCTGGAAGGGATGTCGCTATGGTCGAGGTGATATGTGCACAACGCAAAAGTGCGGTGTTAACGCCATCGAACCTGGATTGTCTTCGTGATGTGGCGACCATCAATCTGACGCGGGGGTGCGCGCATGCCTGCCGGTACTGCTATGCACGTGGATACTCCAGCTACCCGGGGGATGGGCGCGTGGTGCTCTACACCAATACCCTGGAGAGACTGCAGCAGGAGTATCTGCGCAAGCGAACACGGCCGCATGCCATCTTCTTTTCCCCATCGAGTGATGTCTTTCAACCCGTTCAACAGGTGCTCGACGTCGGATATCAGGTGTTCGAGTGGCTGCTCGAGCACGGCGTTGGCGTCTCATTTCTCACGAAAGGGGTCATTCCGCCAGCGCACTTTGAACTCTTATGTCGGTACCCCTCCCGCGTGCGGGCGCAAATTGGGATCACCACGCTCGATGCTGAGATCGCCGCCAGTATGGAGCCTGGTGCGGCGGCGCCGACAGTACGCCTCGCGCAATTGGCACGACTGGTGGCCGCCGGCATTGAGACGCATGCGCGTGTGGACCCGATCCTTCCCGGCATGACCGATGACTCGGCCACGCTGGAGGCGCTGTTTTCGGAACTCGCGCGCTGTGGCGTGAGGCAATCAGCCGTGAGTATGCTCTTTCTTCGTCCAACCATCGTGCAGAATCTCCGGCGTGAACTGTGCGGAACGGCGTATGGCGACCGGCTGTTGGCGCATTTTCGCCATGGAAGTCACACGGGTCTGCACGGGGGAAGGTCATCGGTCTGGGCGTTGCCGCGGGATGTGCGTGCGAAGGTGTTTGTGCTCGTGTGTACGATCGCCGAACGTCAGGGCATCCACGTACGGGTATGCGCGTGTGAGAATCCGGATATCGTCTCGGGCACCTGCCATCTCGCCGGACGATGGGAGAGTACATTACCGGCCCACGAACAGCCGGTGTTGTTTCAATGAAAGGAGCACAGGATGGTGCAATAGATTGCCATTGACTCGTTAGTCCCGCATCCTGAGAGTTGCAACTACATGACCAAAGCCGCGTTGCGAAAATTACGGCGGAGCATCGAATTTACCGGGGGCTATGAACCGCTTGTCGTACGCCCGCATGCCACAGCACCCGGCGTATACCAGGTGATCCATGGGCATAATCGTCTTCGCGCGCTCAAGGCAATGGGGCATCCGACGGTGAAGTGTATTCCCTGGGATCTTACGGATGAGCAAGCGCGCGTATACTTAGCGGTGATGAACCGGGTGTCGGGCCGTGATATCCCGGAGCGCCGGGCCATGCTGTTGGAGCAACTCCTCCATCAGATGACGATAGATGAGCTCGTGGCACTCGTCCCGGAGAGAGCGTCGGTCCTGGAAGAATTGAAGGCACTCGCTAAGCTTGAGGTTGGCGACATCGAGCCTTCACCCTCTGATGACATCGAAGGAATATCTTCCCCGGTGCATATCCATTGTACGCTGGGAGAGACTGAGGCAAAGAGCGTCGACCTGGCCCTCGATGTACTCATTGAGGCGTCCGGCGGTCAGTGGAGCCGAGGCCGCGCTCTGGCGGAACTGGCCCGTCAGTTCATACGCTACTGCGCAGTCAGTCAGCGGCTCCCTCACCATTACGATGGACAAGTCTCACGCCATGATGCACTTCTCGGAGAAGCGCTACAGCGCGCGGTGGTGCCTGCCATCACCGCTGCGAACATCACGCCTGTCGATCGCGCACGCAAGCGTACGGTGAAACGACAACCACTCCAAGCCGGGGGAGGATAGTACCGTCGTTGCTGAGTACCAGCGGCATACCGATTGAAGCGTCATACAGGTAGGATGAACAATGGCCTGGCATGTGCCGTGCCATCTACGACTCCGTGCGAGATGTGCTGGTGGAGCCCCTATCGATTGCAACGTGACAACCTGCCAACCTCATATGGGGTGACCTCACGGTTGCAAGACGCTCCTTAGCATCTACGAGGTCTGGTTCTGGGGACAACTTGGAGACAGTCATGCTGTAAAGAGCATGATGCCCACGGACATATTGATGGAACTGCGCTCGTAAAAGGAGTAGGCTGGGGATATCCTGCTGACCTTGCGCCAGAGTTCTTTGTGTGTGAGCAACACGTTCGTGTGCCGATTGGCGAGGTCTGGCTCGTGCGTATCAACTGACACGCCCCCTGTGGGCAGCGCTGAGAACGGCTGGAGGATGGCGTGATAACTGTGCGTTGGGGACACATACCACAGCAGCAGACGACAGGAAACGACAGGGGAGGGGACAAAACGTCGTAACGGACGACACCAAACGTGCTCAAACTGGAGCCTCCTGTCGGATTCGAACCGACGACCTGCTGATTACAAGTCTGGAAGGTCTTCGGTGTTTTTGTGCTCAATTTGGGTGTTTTGTTTGCTGTTG
>JAGUZN010000437.1 GCA_020060775.1 Armatimonadota bacterium | reverse complement strand
CAATCTCGTCCAGGGTCATGGTGTTATAGCTGGGCATGGGTGGATGTCTCCGTGGCAGGTATACGTTGATGATACCTGACTGCGCACATCATACCGACAGGGCACGAGAAGATCAACTCTGATGGTCTCGAGAGTCCAATTTGGATGACGGTCGATAGCTGATAGCGCGAAGAACCCCTTACGATATCGCGTGAAAGTCGTGATTGCGGTTGCGCGCTGGTGCACATGTCAGAGATGGCCTTCGCTGCCGCACGCAATATGCCCAGCGCTCATGCCAGACAGGCAAGCGCGAATGCGCAGAACCTTGCCCCTCAAACTAAGCCAAAAAATCGCTCAAAAAACACGCCGAGCTTGTCCAGCACCGTGTGCTTCTTCACCGCATGGCCGTTGTGCTTAGTGAACCGTGACACCGGCGGCAGAATCTTAGTGATGGCCGTACCGGTGACCGGGATTGCGCCATCCCGGAACGCATTCTCAACAAACGCCTTCGTCTCCTCGACGTTGAGGCCTTCGTCCGCGATGATCCGGTCAAGCTCCTCGGCCCTTTTCGCGGTAATAAAGGCCACCCATTCCGCATCGACCCTGGCGTTCGTGGAGACGGAATCCACAAACTGCTCGATGAGGTCTTTCTTGTTGCGCAAGCTGGGGCTGGCATTGATCGCACGCTCGATGGTGGCTCGAATCTCCTTGTCCTCGCCCGAGCCTTTCGTCTTCAGGTACTGCTCGACCAGCATCAGGATGTAATCGACGTTGATTTCCACCTGCTTGATCAGTTCGATCTCAAACACCACGTCGTCGTTGATCGACTCCTTTTCCGCCTCAGAGGTGCTGCGGAATTCGGCGTACAGATTCAGGTACAGGCTCTGGTAATCCTGAAAGTCGCGTTGACTCAGGATTTCGTTGCCCATGAAATCGTCGAAGGCCGTGAGAATGTTCTTCAGCCGCAAGATGGCGCCAAAGAGCTTGATGAATGCCTTTTGCGCCGCTTCGCCGACGATGGCCGTGCCGAGTGGAAACGTCTGGACCAGCTCCTCGATCCGCGTCTGGTACTCCTGGTAGTACTCGGCGTACGGTTTCAGCAGCACGATCCCCTGGGCATCCTTGTTGCCGAACAGGGCCAGGGCGTCGTTGGTTTCCGGTTCGAGATCACGGAAGGACACGATGTTGCCGTAGGTCTTGACGGAATTGAGGATGCGGTTGGTGCGCGAATATGCCTGGATCAGCCCGTGGGCCCGCAGGTTCTTGTCCACCCACAGCGTGTTGAGCGTGGTGGCGTCGAAGCCGGTCAGGAACATATTGACCACGATCACCAGATCCAGATCGCGTTTTTTCAGGCGCTGCGACACGTCTTTGTAGTAATTCTGGAACTTGTCGGCGGAGGTGTCAAAACTCGTGCCGAACAGGGCGTTGTAGTCTCTAATGGCCGCATCCAGAAAGTCGCGCGAGCGTTGATCCAGCCCGTCGGTTTCGAACGCCTCTTCGCTCAGCAGGCCATCGGTGTCTTCCTCGTTGGCGGCGAAGCTGTAAATCAGGCCGACCTTGAGACGCCGTGCGGGCGGCAGCGCTTCTTCTTGCCGGACGAACTCGGCGTAGTAGCGTTTGGCCGCCTCGATGGAGGCCGTGGCGAACAGCGCGTTGAACCCAACCAACCGCTGTCCACCCACGCGGTAGGAGGCAGCGCGCTTGGTTTTCTGGTCGAAGTGCTCGCGGATATAGCTCACGACCTGCGTGATACGCTCCGGGGCCAGCAGCGCCCGCTCCGTGTCGATGGCCGAGACCTTTTTGTCTTTGATGCTGGGCGATGTCTTGATCGTGTTGATATAGTCGATGCGGAACGGCAGCACGTTCTTGTCGTTAATGGCATCGACAATGGTGTAGGTATGCAGTTTGTCGCCAAAGGCCTGTTCGGTGGTGCGCCGCAGCGGATTGCCGTGGCTGCCCGCATTGTCGGCGAAAATCGGCGTGCCGGTGAATCCGAACAGGTGGTAGCGCTTGAAGACGCGTGTGATGTCGGTATGCATGTCGCCGAACTGGCTGCGATGACATTCATCGAAAATCACCACCACATGCTGGTCGTATACCGCATGCTTTTTGTTCCTGGCCACGAAGCGAGACAGCTTCTGGATGGTCGTGATGATAATGCGCGCGTTCGGGTCTTCCAACTGCCGTTGCAGCACCGCCGTCGAGGTATTGGAGTTGGCCGCCCCTTTTTCAAAGCGCTCGTACTCACGCATGGTCTGGTAATCCAGGTCCTTGCGATCCACTACAAAGAGCACCTTGTCGATCTCCAGCAGCCCCCGCGCCAGTTGCGCCGCCTTGAAACTGGTCAGCGTCTTGCCGCTGCCGGTGGTATGCCAGATGTAGCCGCCCGCATCGGTGGTGCCCAGGTGCCGGTGGTTGGTGCTGGTCGCGATGCGTTGCAGGATCTGTTCAGCTGCCACAATCTGATACGGCCGCATCACCAGCAGTTTGCGATCCACGTCGAATACGCAGTAGCGGGTCAGGATGTTCAGCAGCGTATGCTTGGCGAAGAAGGTTTTGGTAAAACCGGCCAAGTCGGTGATGGGCTGATTCTTGGCGTCGGCCCACCAACTGGTGAACGCAAAGCTGTTGGAGGTCTTCTGGCGGCTGCGCTTGCTGCGTTGTTCCGCCAGGTGTCCGTCGCGCACCGTGTTGCTGTAGTATTTGGTCAGCGTGCCGTTGCTGATGACGAAGAGCTGCACATACTCGAACAGGCCGGAGCCCGCCCAGAAGCTGTCGCGCTGGTAGCGGTTGATCTGGTTGAAGGCCTCGCGGATGTCCACGCCACGGCGCTTGAGTTCCACATGCACCATCGGCAGGCCGTTGACCAACACCGTCACGTCGTAGCGGTTGACCCGCGTGCCATCTGCCTCGTACTGATTGATCACCTGCAAGCGGTTGTTGTGGATCTGCTGTTTATCGATCAGGTAGATGTTCTTGACGGTGCCATCGTCGCGCTTGAGGAGTTGGACATGGTCTTCCTGGATGCGAGCGGTCTTTTCCACGATGCCATCATTAGCTCCGGCGATACAGGTGCTCAAGAAACGATCCCATTCGGCGTCGGAAAAGGCGTATTGGTTGAGCCGCTCAAGCTGATGGCGCAGGTTGGTGATGAGATCGGCTTCAGAGGTGATCGTCAGGTATTCGTAGGCCTGCAACTGCAGTTGCGCGATGAAGGCTTTTTCCAGCTCGGCCTCAGACTGGTAGGCCGTCTCCCGGACCACGTCGGGCAGGAATTCGGCGACGACCGTGCTCTCGTTGGATAGCGCAATCGGTTCGATGCGGTATGGCGTGAGGACTTCGCTCATGCGGCCTCCCGGAAACTGAGCAACCGGTCGCGATAATGTTCATACTGCTGGCGGCGGGCCTTAATCTCGGCGGGCAGGCCGCTGGATAAGTCGTTCACCAGTGTATCGAACTTGTCGAGGATGGCGACGATGCGTATTTGTTCTTCGATGGATGGGACGGGGATCGGGTAACTCTGGATGATCCCAGAATTTAAGTCTGCTCGCGCGCCTTGTCCGAAAGCCTTAAGCCTCTCGTATTCCTTGCTCACCCAATGAAATACATATCTGTAATTTGCTTGAGCAGGGTCGATTTCCAAGTTGCAACAGTGCTGGTTGGTAGTCAGTGGAATCTTATTAATTGCGGACCGAGCAGCTGTCGCACCTGAAATGGCAACGATTACGCAGTTCACGGGTATCCATTTGGCAGAAGAGTATGCGAGCCCTTTCTCCGTAATATTGATTTCAGTGTCGTTGATATCTACGTAGCGAACCTCCTGGGTACGTAGCCACGGAATATCGCCGCCATAGTAGTCAGAGCGAGTTGACAAAGGCGTTCCGCCAGATGATACGGACTTGCATATCTCTCCCAACGTTGCCCACCGCATATCTTCGCGCCCCTCAAAAGCAAGCAGCGCGTCGCGGTAGTACTGGTACTGCCGCCGACGCGCCTCCAGCTCCGCCTCCAGCTCCGCCTCCAGCT
>JAGUZN010000393.1 GCA_020060775.1 Armatimonadota bacterium | reverse complement strand
GTCGCTGGGATGTCGTGGACCGGGTGCTCGCGGTCGCCCGGGAGCGCGGGCAGACGGTGCACCTCCGCCTCATGCCCGTGGGCGGCGCGGATAAACTTACCCCGGAGCCGGGAGTCCCCGCCTGGTATGCTGAGCGTGCGAACACGGTAGAAACCCTGTGCCCGGGACACCGGGAACCGGTGTATGCTGACGAGCACTACTTGCATTACTGGGGCGACCTCATCCGCGATTTCGGCGCGCGCTACGACGGCCACCCCTGCCTCGATGCTGTCGATGTCAGCATCCTCGGCCCCTGGGGCGAGGGCGGTGGTGAAAACGGCGGGGCCGCCTATCCGGAACAGACCGACCGGCTGATTGAAATTTACCTGGATAGTTTTCGCAAGACGCACCTCGCCTCATTGATCAATGGGTACCAGTTCCACGCCGGCATCCGCCGTGGCTGCGGCTGGCGGGCCGACTGCTTCGGCGATCTCAGCGCGAGCACGCAGTGGGGCTGCCCCATCACGCCCGACACCCCGGCCGATCCCCAGTGCTGGAATCACATGTACGATTACTACCCCATGCAGGTCGTCTCCGCCCACGCGCAGGACGCCTGGCAACGGAGACCGGTGCTGCTGGAGACCTGCTGGGTGCCCCGCCACTGGCATGACAACGGGTGGGATCTGGAATGGCTGCTGCAGCAGGGCCTCAAGTACCACGTTTCCGTGCTCAATACGAAATCTTCCCCCATCCCTCCCGCCTGGCAGGACCGCTTTGCCGGCTTCGTCAAGCGCATGGGCTACCGCTTTGTGCTGCGGCAACTGATGACGCCTGCGCGCGTCCGGCGTGGCGGGCACTTCTGGTACTACCTGTGGATCGAAAACGTCGGGGTGGCGCCGATCTACCGCCCCTATGCGCTGGCCTTCCGCCTTCGGCAAGGCGACGCTTGCGAGATCCTCCTCTCGTCCGCCGACGTGACACAGTGGCTGCCCGGCGATGTCTGGCTCGACGAACGGCTGTCGCTGCCCCCCACCCTGCGTCCGGGGCAGGTAGCGGTGGAGGTGGCGTTGGTCGATCCCGAGTCGCATCAACCGCGCGTGCGCTTTGCCATTGACGGCACGCGGGATGACGGCTGGCATCCCCTGTGCACGATTGAAGTGACCGGCTGAACGACACACCGTAAAGGAGCGTGGCGATGTTGCCACAAACATCAACCGATAATCCGAGGACCGCCTGGTTCACCGAGGCGCGCTTCGGCATGTTCATCCACTGGGGGCTGTACTCCCTGCACGGACGGGGGGAATGGGCTCGCCTGACGGAGCGCATCCCCGAGGACGAATACCGACCACTGATGGCGCAGTTCGCGCCGCCGTCCACTTTTCATCCGCGCGAGTGGGTGGCGCTCGCGAAAGAAGCAGGCATGCGCTATATGGTGCTCACCACCCGGCACCACGACGGTTTCTCGCTCTTCGACAGCCAGGTCTCGGACTTCACCGCCCCCCGGAGCGCGGCGGGGCGCGACTTCGTCGCCGAGTATGTCGAGGCCTGCCGGGAGGCCGGCCTGCGCGTCGGCCTCTACTATTCCCTCGATGACTGGCGCTTCCCCGCCCAACATGCCGGACCGAAGAAAGACCCGAAGGGGTGGGCGGAGCTGGTCGAGTATGTGCACGCTCAAGTGCGCGAACTCTGCACCAACTACGGCACAATCGACCTCCTCTGGTACGATGGTGCATCCAATCCGGGAGGCAGTCGTGAGGATTCCTGGCAGGCGGTGAAGCTCAACCGTATGGTGCGCGACCTGCAGCCTCAGATCATGATCAACGATCGCTCCGGCACTCCCGAGGATTTCTACACCGCCGAGCAACACCTGACCTCGCCACAGGATATAGACCGCCTGTGGGAAGCCTGCGCCACCATGAACAAGCATTGGGGCTATTACCCCGCTGATCCGTGCTGGAAGTCACAAAAAGAGTGCATTGATTATCTCAATTCCTGTGTGAGCCTGGGGGGGACACTGCTGTTGAACATCGGCCCGCGTGCTGATGGCTCGGTGCCCGAGGCCTGTGTCGGACGCTTGCGCGCACTTGGGCAGTGGCTGCAGCACAACGGGGAGGCGATTTATGGGGCCGGACGAAGCATCCTCACCTCCGGTACGCTGGGGGTGGTCACCCGCAAGGGTGCGCGCCACTTCGTACATGTGCACTGGTGGCATGGCAGCCGTTTGACGCTCCCCTATGTCAGCGTCCCCATTCGTGCGGCGCACATCCTGGGCACCGGGCAACCGGTGCGGGTGGAACAGTGCGGCACACGCGCGTTCTTGTGCGACCTGCCCGAACAATCCCCCGATCCCTCCACCACGGTGATCGAACTGGAACTGGCCGGCGAACCGCAGGTGATGCCCCCCTGGGATGGCGCATAGATATTGCTCTCCAGCAAAGGATAATCACGTGAACGTACAACTCGGCATCAATACCTGTTTCACCGCCACGCGCTGGCCCAGACCGGAGGAAAAGTTCCGCCTGGTGCGGGAGGTGCTCGGCCTCGACTACGTGCAGTACTCATTGGACGCCTTCGACGCCGGCCTGTCTGCCGGCTATCGCACGGCCCTCTACCGGCGCATCCGCGCGGCAGCGGAGCAGTATGGCATCCGCATCCACAGCACCTTCACCGGCGCCGGCCACCACTTCGACAACCTGCTCTTCCATCCCGAGCCGGAATGGCGCGCCAACAGCCGGCGCTGGTTCGAGGAAGCCATTCGCCTGTCGGCAGCCATCGGGGCGCGCGGGCTCGGGGCCTTTTTCGGGGCGATGTCCGTGGATGATAACGCCGACCCGGTCTGCCGGGAGGTACGCATCCATGAGGCGGTTGACCAGTTGGTCGCCTTGTCGGAAACGGCGAAGGTCGAAGGACTCGACTTCCTCATGATCGAGCCGATGTCCGTCTGGCGTGAGCCGCCCAGCACCCTGGCGGAAGCGCGCAGGATGCTGGATGAGGCCAACCGTGCGGCGGCTGTGCCCATCCGCCTTTGCCTCGATGTGGGGCATCACCTGGCGGTGACGGCGCCCACCCCGGCCGACTGTGACCCGTATGCCTGGATCGCTGAGTTCGGTGCGCAATCGCCCGCCCTCCACATCCAGCAGACGGATATGGCCTCCAGCAAGCACTGGACTTTTTCCGAAGCGAACAATCAGCGGGGCATCATCCAGGGCGAGAAACTGCTCGCGGCACTCACGGCCTCGGGAGCCGACGAGACGCTGCTGCTCATCGAGCTCTTCCACTCGCCCTATGAACCCATGGATGACCAGGTACTCGACGATCTGCGCATCAGCATCGACTACTGGCGTCGGCATCTCGCGGCGTACCGCCGGCAGCAGTCCCTGCAGGCGGTGTAGCGATCATGAACCGAGATATATGAATGAACGGGGAGTTACCGTAGTTATGGAGATGATACATACGGCCTTTTCCATGAAGCCGTTACTCGCGCACATCCGCAACCCTTTTGTGCAGGCCATGCAGGATGGGCCGGGGTTCTCGTGTCAAGCGGATGAGATCAATCTCGGGGAGTTTCCTGCGCAAATTGTGCTCAAGTCGCAGGACGAGTCGACCGTCGGCAACCACTGCCGACACCGTGTGATCTTCGCGCACCCGCCCTCCGGCCTGGAAGCGGAGATCGACTATCACTACTTCATGGATACTCAGGCGCTGGAGATAGAAGGTCGCCTGCATAACCGGGGCCAGCAGGTGATCACTAATATGAGTGGCCCTTTTTCGCTTAAACTCGACTTTGACCTGCAGGCGATCGGAACGCCGCGCATGACCTCCGTCTACGGCGGCGCGCCAACCGCGGGTTACTTTCCGCCGCCCGCCTACCAGGTGACTGAGACGGACGGCATGCGCAGCTTGATCGGTGGACGGGAGAGCGGACGTTCGACCGAGGGTGTGGCGCCGTACGCCATCGTGACTGATCCGGCGGCGCAGTATGGATTCTTCGTGGCGTACGAATGGCCGTGCCGGTGGATACTCTGTGCCGGGGCTTCCGGAAAACTCCTGGCCCATGTGTCCTACACCGGGTTCGACCTCGCGCCCGGGGAATCCGTCTGCCTCCCCAAAGCTCTCATCGGCTTCTTCGACGGCGATGCCGTGGCCGGCAGCAACGCCCTGCGCCGCCATGTGGTGAAGCATGTCCTCAGGCCTATTCCCGATGTGCCGGCCCTCCCCCCGGTATTTTACAACACCTACTGGGCAGCCTCCGATGGCACGGGCATCGACGACATCGCCTATCTGCAACAGGAGGCGGAGGTCTACGCGGAACTCGGCATCGAGTATTTCGTCATTGACGCCGGCTGGTTCAAGGACGGCTTCCGCAGCGGGATCGGCAACTGGGAGATCGAAGAAACGCGCATGTTCCCGGAGGGCATGGCCGCCTTCGCCGACTACGTCCGCGCGCTCGGCATGAAGTTCGGGGCATGGCTCGAATACGAATTCGCCATGAAAACGTCCGATTGGGTGCAGCGGCATCCGGACTGGTTCCATTACGCTGACGGCAAGCATAACTATTTCTACGGCACCCGCGCGTTCGATGACTGCCTGCTGAGGTTGGATGACCCGGGTGTGCGCGCGCAGGTGCTGGAATTCTTGCTGCAATGGGTGGAGCGGTACGGCATCGAGTGGGTCAGGATTGACTTCAACAATACGCCCGCGCCCTTCTGGGAAGCGAATGAAGCGGACAACCAGTGGGGTCGCATCCAGTTGGAGTACGGCGAGGGCATGCTGGCCTTATTGGATGCGTTCATGCAGCGATGCCCGCAGGTGCAGATCGAAGCCTGTGCGGGCGGGGGTTACCGCATGGATCTCGGCACGCTGCGCCGTGCACATTCCTTGTGGATGAACGATAACTCCAACGATGTGCATGCCATCCGGCGCTTCAAAGCGGGCATTAACCGTATTTTGCCCGGCTGCTACGGCAACTCCTGTTTCAACTGGGCCACGCATGAAGATCGATGTCCGCAGAGCCGTGCGTCATTGCAGGCCAACGGCTATCCCCCGGTGGCCTTACGCTCTCACATGGCAGGTTCACTGGGCTTTGCCGAGCGAACCGCGCTCTTCACGCCCGAGATCAAAGCGTACCTGAAGCAGGAGATCGCCAACTACAAAGCGCAACGCCATCTGCTGATGAAGGACTATTATCCCATCTTCAACCCACAGCGCCTCACCGATTACGATGGCTGGCAGTTCCACGATCCTGAGACGGGTGAGGGCATGGTGATGGCGTTCCGGGGCCAATCGCCGGAGGCCACCACGACCGTGCGTCTCGGCGGACTCACCCCGGGTCGGGTCTACTGCCTGACCGATGTCGATACCGGGGTCACCCGGGAGTTCCTCGGCGGCACGCCGTTGACGATCACCATCCCGACGCAGGACGGCGCCGCCTGGTACCGGTATTGCGTGAAGACGACCAGGCCAGGGAATGGCGTGTGAAATACTCATCCGTTGCTGAACACGACATCCTGGCAGTTTAGTGTAATGAGGTTGTATATGAAAGTGCTGAATGAGGCCGTACGAGTTCCCGAGCCACCCGCCATTGCCCGGTTGTTTCCCGGCTATGACAACGCATTCCTGCAGGGTATTGCGACCACGCCCCTGTGCAGTGTCGTCACCAATGGCGATAATGCAGATGCCCTGCGCCGGCGCTTGCTGCTCAAGTACTATGACGACCGTTGGGCGGGGAGTGTACGCATGCTCGACATGCGCTGGTCCGATCCGAGCACCGGTATAGAGATCGAGGTGGCGTATGCCGTTTACCCGGACACCGGGACACTCGAAGTCTCCGGACGCATCTGGAATCACGGCACTCATCCCATCCAGGGGGTGCGCGGCGCCTTTCCCCTCTTCTTTGCCGTTGATATGCGGGATCTCGGCACCCCATGCATGACCACGGTGTACAGCGGCGCCAGCGTGGATGGCTGTTACCCGCCCCCCGCCTACCGCGTGAGCTGGCGCGATCTCGCCGATCAGGGCGGGTACACCCTGGTGGGCGGGCGCGAGGGCGGGCGCTCGACCGAGCAAGGGGACATGCCCTATGCCATTCTCACCGATGCGCAATCCGGCGACGGCATGTTCATGGCCCTGGAGTGGCCCTGCCGTTGGATCATGACGGTGTCCGTTGGCAATGATGCCGACGCGCATCACTCCTTGACCTGTTACGCCCATGCCGCCTGGCTCGACCTCGACCTGCAGCCGGGTGAGTCGCTGGTCATGCCGCAGGCAATACTGGGGTTCTTCACTGGTGATGAGGTCGATGGCAGCAATGCCCTGCGCCGGCATGTGGCGCGCCACGTGCTGCGCCCGGTAGACGGGCAACCATTGACGCCCCCCGTCTTCTATAATCACTACTATGGCTTCGGCGAGTGGGATCAGCGCATCCTGGAACGTGAAGCGCGCGCTTACGCCGACCTGGGCATCGAGTACTTCGTGGTCGATGCCGGCTGGTTCCAGGGCGACTTCCGCGTCGGCATCGGCAACTGGGAGATCGAGGATGCCCGTCGTTTCCCCGAGGGCATGGTGGCCTTCAGTCGCTACGTGGAATCGCTGGGCATGAAATTCGGCTCCTGGTTGGAGATCGAATATGCCATGCGTAACTCTGACTGGGGCCACCGGCATCGCGACTGGTTCCGCGATGCCGGCGACGCCGCCGACTCCTGTTACGGCAAACGGCGATACGAAGAGCTCAATCTGCGTCTGGAGGATCCCGCGGTACGCGCCTCTGTCGCCGATTTCCTGGAAACCTGGGTAGAGCGTTACCATATCAGCTGGCTGCGCTGGGATTTCAACAATGCTCCGTTGGCCTTCTGGCAGGCGCATGAGACCGCCGATCGGGTCGGTTGGCTGCACATGGGCTACGGGGAAGGGCTGCTCGCCCTGCAGGATGAGTTCATGGCCCGCTGCCCGCAGGTGCATATCGAAGCCTGCGCCGGCGGCGGGCATCGCATGGACCTCGGCACCCTGCGGCGCGCGCACTCCGCCTGGATGAACGACAACTCACACTCGTACGACGCCATCCGCCATTTCGCGAAAGGCATCAATCGCATCCTCCCCGGTTGCTATCCTGGCTCCTGCTTCCTGGCCATGACCCACGCCCACCGCCTGGTGATGCCCATGGATGAGTATCGGCAGCGTGGCTATCGCCCCGCCATCATCCGCTCGCGCATGGCCGGATCACTCGGTTTTGCCGAACAATCGTCCTGCTGGTCGGAACGCGACGTGTCCTACCTGAAACAGGAGATTGCCCGCTACAAAGCCGTCCGCCACCTGTTGCTCAAGGACTACTACCCGCTGTTTGCCCCCGCCTCACTGCACGAGTATGATGGGTGGCAATTCCACGATCCTGATACCGATGAAGGGGTCGTCATGGTGTTCCGCGTGCGGTCGCCACAAGAGGCGACCACCATCACCCTGCGCGGATTGACGCCCGGCCGCGAGTACCGGCTGCAGGATATGGATACCGGCGAGAGCCTGATCCTGCCGGGCGACCAACCCCTGTCCCTACCGGTGCCGCAGGTGGAAGGCACTCGCTGGCTGACCTATGGCCCCTGCTGATGGCGAACGCCATTCAGGTACATCTACGATTGAGGAGGAAGTGCAATGCGAAACGGAAGGTTCATGCTGTTAGCCCTGCTGCTCGCCTGTGGAGCAGCGTATGCCCAGGACGCCCCGTCGGCAACGGCGGCGAAACCGGCAAATCTATTTTCCAACGGCGGCCTGGAAGACGTGCGCCGCGAGGTGATCGGTGGTCAGTTCCAGGCGGCATTGAAAGCTGGCTGCGACTTGGGCAAGTCATTGATAATCAATGTCCCGAAGAACTTTGACCAGTTCTGTGGGACGAAAAAACTCATCATGGTCACCGGCGAACCCGGCAAGGAAGTGCATGGCGGGAAGTACGCACTGACCTTCAACGGCAGTTTCTACTTCAACGATCGCTTCCCGGTGAAACTCGGCGATGTGGTGCTGGTGACGTACTACGCCAAAGGATCGGGCAATTCGCGGTTGATCATCCATCTCGGCGATGGGAACGGCAATCTAATCGGGGCCATGGTGCCGGGTTCTGAACTCTCGGAAGACGACGAGTGGGCAGTGGTCGAGCACCGTCTCGTCGTGGACAACCCCAAAGCGCTGGAAGCCTGGGTGCGCACCGAAGCGAACGGCGATATCACCATCGACGACATTGAGATCACCCTGGAAGAGACACCATTGGATAATCCGGTGAGCCTCATCACGAACGGTGGGTTCGAAATCTTACGCAACTGCACGACGAAAACGGGCTATTACCAACAAGCTGCGGAAGATACAGATTTCGGCAAACAGGGATTGATCCGCATGCCGGTGAATTTTCAGATGACCTGCGGCGCGCCACGGGTGACGGTGGTCGAGGGCGAACCGGGCAAAGAGGTCTATGGTGGGAAGCGCGCACTCCAGTTCCAGGGCAGCTTCTACCTGAGCGGTCGCTGCCCGATCAAAGATGGCGATGTCGTGCTCGCGAAGTACTACGCCAAAGGCACAGGGGCTGTGCGGATTATTCTCCACACCTTCGATCAAAATGGCGCCGCCATCGACCAGTTGGTCGTGAACCCGGTCCCGCTGAAAGAGGGAGAATGGGTGCAGGTGAGCCACCGGTATGAGATCAAAGCCGCCAATGCCGTCGCCGCACAACTGCGTTTCGATAGCGCAAACACACTCGTGACGATCGATAACCTCACCGTCACACTCGAAGATAAAGCGCAATAGCGCGAGCCATGGCGCCGATGGCCGTGATAACCAGGCCTTCTGCCGGCAATTGACATCCTCACGACTAACCGCTACAATCACATTATAGCGCATACGTATGCGACAACAACCGACACATGCGTCACTGCCCCAGATGCATGCCATATTCACCGATAACGGTGATGGTTCTCGGGAGAGGTTGCCTAGCCTGTTCGGTCATCCTGCCCCGGCTGATACAGGCGATTACACTCTCGTCCTTTCTGTGATTGCCTTGCTGCTGAGCAAGGGCACACCCTCGGAAAGAGGGACAATAGGTTACAACTGATGATGAGGTAAGAGAACATGGCCGCATCGCGTACCGCCGTCCTGCGCTTTCTCCTCTGGGCGCTTCTGCTGCTCGGTGTCGGCGCGCACGCACAGCCGCAGATCACCCTCTACCTGCCGTTTGACGATACGGTGATCCCTGCGGTCGCTGCCGACAAAGCAGCCGTCCAACTGCAAAATGCCGACGCCACTGTTCGGTATGTCGAGGGCGTGAAGGGACAGGCGGCATGCCTCACGGACAATGCGCTCGTCTGCCCGGCCGCCGGCCATGTCTCCGTCAGCCAGGGAACCATCTGCTTCTGGGTGAAGCCGCTCGATTGGGATCCGCAGCAGCCGGAGACGATCTGGCGCACATTCTGGACGCTGCAAACGCGCATCGCCGGGGAAGGCAAGCATGAATGGATCAGCTTCTGGCGCTACCCGCAGGAGATGAGCACGCCATATCACAGCATTGGCGCATATAACTATGCCGCCCAGGCGCAGGCGCTGGATAACTTGATCTTCGATATCAAGGATTGGCAGAAGGACACCTGGCGATTTTTCGCCATGTCCTGGGAGAAGGACGGCACGATGTCATTCTACCAGAACGGCAAACGCACCGCCCGGAAGCAGCGTCCGCAAAATGCGCTGTCCGCCAACCTGAACGTTCTCCAGATCGTCGGCGCCGGCTCCGCGCTCGATGAGTTGAAAGTCTATAATGCGGCACTCTCCGATGATGAAGTGATGGCAGAATACCTGGTGGCGGCAGATGCCGCCACGCCCGCCGCTTCCGAGGCGGAACTCGCCTTCTCCGCCGGGCCACCGATGATCACCGCCAGCCCGCTGGCGGCCCCGCCGAAGCTCGACGGCCAGGGGTCGGACCCCTGCTGGTCGCACTGCATCGAAGTGCGGGATGTCGCCGCGCTGAGCGACCGCTCCTTGCCCCGCAATGACACGACCTTCCGCTTTGGCTATACCCGGGATACGCTCTACTGCCTGATCCACTGCACCAGTCTCGGGGCGATGCCGAAACCGGCGGTGCGCGACCACGACGGACCGGTGTATCTCGATGATTCGGTCGAGCTCTTCCTGGAACCGGTCGCCGGCAGCGGCAAGTACTATCAGTTCGTCACCAATGCCGTGGGCGCGCGCTACGACGGCGACGGCATGGAGAAGAGTTGGAATGGCGCGTGGGAAGCGGTCGCTACCGCGAAAGAGGGTCAGTGGACCGTGGAGGTCGCCATCCCCTTCGCCACGCTGGGCATCACGCCCGCCGCCGGCGCCACCCTGGGCTTTAACATCACGCGCAATGACAAGCTCGGCAATCAGTATCAGAGCTGGGCAGATCTCGCCGGCGCCGCCTTCCATACCCCCGGACGATTCGGCCGGCTGGTGCTGGGCGCTCACCCCATCGGCGCGACAGGGCTGACCGTCCCGCTACGCGATGACCGGCAACTCGCCGTGCGCGGCCAACTGACCACCGGAGCGGAAGAGGCGCACACCGTGCGCTGGCTGATGCGCGGCACCGCCGGCGGGGAAGCCTTCCGCTTGCAGAAAGATGTGGCAGTTACACCGGCAACACCGGCAGCCGTGGAAATGGCATCCGCACTGGGTACGCCTGCCGGCATGATCGGCTGGCGCAGTCTGCTGATGCTGAACGACACCCCGCTGTACGTCTCGCCCTCCGTGCGCGCCCAGATATTGCGTCTGCCCGTGCTGGGTCGCCGGGCGGAGCCGCTGGTGTTGGCAAATCAGTATATGCGTCTGGTGTTCGATGCGAATACCGGCGCCCTCGTTTCGCTGCACAACCTCGCAACCGGACACGAAATGCTCGCCGGGCAGGAGCCATTGCCGCTCTTCAAACTCGATACTGTCAACTATCGGAAGCACCCGATGTTCTTCCGCGAAGAGGATGTCCTCACCTTGACGCCCAGCCTGCAAACTTTCCGCTCGGCCACGGTCGCTACACAGGGCGATACCCAGGTGTTGAGCGTGGTGCACCAGTTTGACGAGGGAATCACGGTAACGGCAACCATCAGCCTGGGCAACGACGACCAGGTCAGTAAGTGGGGCATTACGGTGGACAATGTGCTGCCCCGCCGACCGCGCGATGGCGCCATCGTCCACCGCGTGGATTATCCTCTGCTCGGGGGATTAAAAGCCGCTGAGGTTGATGAGGATCAAGCGGTGGCCTTGCCGGATAATGCTGGACGTCTGGTGCGGGAGCCGGGCCGCAAACTGGCCACGCCGGCACGCCTGGATTTTCCAGGGTGGTCCTCCATGTCCTGGATGGATCTGTCCGGTCCCTTCGGCGGGGTCTATCTGGCCTCCCACGATACCCGGCCTATCGTACAGGCCATCCTCGAAGCCCGCGGCGAGCCTGCCGGCAAAGTGGGCCTGTCCATCACCCGCTGGTCGCTGCTCTGGCCGGGGAAGTCCTGGCAACCCCAACCCTGCTCCGTGGGACTGCATGACAGCGATTGGCACTGGAGCGCCGACCGTTATCGCGAGTGGTATTATGCCGCCGTCACGCCGCGCGCAACGCCGGCCTGGGTACTGGCCGAAGACGGCTGGATCATGGACGGCGGGGGGCGTAACCGCTCGACAGTGCAAAACATCTCCCGCACGCTGACCATGGCGCAGAACATGGGGCTCAACTACGTCCAGAGTTGGCAGCACCACGGCCACTTCAACTTCGTCGAAACGCTCGGTTGGTATCTGCCCAATCTCTATGGCGGCAGTGAACAGGAATTCAAGCAGGCCATCCAGGAGGTGCACCGGCGCGGTGGGCGCATCGGCTTCTACTTTGATATCGGCGATATGGAAACCCGCCTCGGCCAATTGCTGCAACAGCCACAGTATGCGCAGAAGATACCGGAAGATGTGAAGAAGCATCTCCCGGCAGCCGATCCGCTGAGCGACGGCTGGCTGGAGTCCGCCATCATGCAGCCGGACGGCAGTTATAAAATCGGCTGGCCCAGCGGCATCGACACCTGGCACGGCTGCCTCGGGTCGACGCAAGGATGGGCGCCGTGGTACTACTATTGCGTCGTCGATAAACATGCCCGGGAATACAAGACCGATGCCTGGTACGCGGATATCCTGCCTGGCTATGCCGGCGGCGTCTGTTTCAGCCCGCACCATGGGCATAAGGGTCCGGCAGCCATGGGACAGATTACCCTGGACTTCGGCGAACGCGTGGCGCGGAACGTGAGCAAGGACTTCGGCATACTCGGCGAGGGGTTCAACGACCGCTTCTTCACCTTCCAGACTCATGCCCTCTGGTGCCAGGGGATTCACCGCGAGGATTCCGAACCGGCCATCTTTTGCTACACGCATCCGCGTTTCCCGCTGTTCGGGGGCACCTGCAGCTACACCTGGGGCAATCCCTCGCCGCTCTACACCAAACTGCTGGGGCTCGACCGCCTCACCTTTGCCGACCATCTGCGCTACATGCTGCTCTACGGCATGCGCTTTGACTCATGCTTCGGAACCCTCTATGACGATCCGGACTCGCTGACTGGGGAGACGAAGGCGATACGTGATTTAACTATGCTGCGCAAATGCGTGCACCAGGATCTGGAGGCCGCCGACTTCCGCGACCGCGTCGGTCTGGGTGAAACGCCCGCCAACACGCAGGCCCGGCTGTTCGTGCGCCGGGATCGCACCGGAGGGCTCATTACCCTCTTCGACGCGCGCGCGGAAAAGACGGATATTGCCCTGGCGCTGCAACCGGGGCTGCATGGCGTGAAATCAATCACCGGCGCGGAACTCTGCCTGCCTGGCGGGAACACCAGAACGTTGCCCGCTCCCGTCATTGATGGCGATCAGGTGGTCTTCCACGTACCGAAAACCGATGAACAGATGCTCATCATCCGCTTCACCACGCAACCGGTCCGGTAATCGTTCTGACTTCGGAGGAGTAACATGTCGATGCTATGGCATGATATCAGACAGGGTATGATCCTTACCATGCTGCTCTGCTGGGCGCTCGTCGTACACGCAGCCCCGCAGGAGCGCATCAGTCCCCGGGACGGTGCGGTGCAGGTGCTGGTGCCCGGCGGCGAGTTCATCATGGGCGCTGACGACCCCCAAGCGCCGCTGGCCGATGAGCAACGCCCTCCGCATCCGGTGACGCTCTCGCCCTTCTGGATGGATAAGTACGAGGTGACCAACGAGCAGTTCGCGCGCTTTCTCAATGAGCTGCTGGCCACCGAAGGCAAGCAGTGGACGGACCGTCAGTGCTTTGAGGGCATTCATTGGCGTGTGATGATCGAACATCCGCTATGCGGACTGGAATTCGACCTGGCGCAACGTCTTGTCACGGTGAAAAAGGGCAAGGACAACTTTCCGGTCATGCCCGTGCGCTGGGCGGCGGCTGCCGAATACGCCGCCAAAGTCGGACGGCGGCTGCCGACCGAGGCCGAGTGGGAATATGCAGCGCGCGGGACGGATGGACGACGCTATCCCTGGGGCAACGACTGGAACCCGAAATGGGCCAATGTGCAGAGCAAGGGCATCGTCGCCGTCGACGCCATGCCCACTGACCGCAGCCCCTTCGGCATCATCGGCATGGCCGGCAATGTGCGCGAGTGGGTGCAGGACTTCTTCAGTATGGACTTCTACGCGGCCTCGCCCAAAGACAACCCGGTGAATACCGGCAACAGTCCCGAGCGCGTCATGCGCGGCGGCAGCTATATGTTCACCGAATGGGACGCCCGCACCACCAGCCGCTACTGCGGCATTATCCATGACGGCATTTCGCCGGCCGTGGGCTTCCGTACGGTCGAACGAGCCGATCCCGGAAAGTGATCATATTACTAAAACTGGTACTTCGCGTGGTTGAGCAACGGGTTGGGCACGCCGACCGGATCGCCATCCAGCGTCAGTGCCACCACCGGCAACAACGGATCGGGCATTGCCCGGGGTAAACCGGTCAGCAATAAGCGATTGCCTTCCTGCCGGAAGTCAACCGCCTCACCGCTGCCCAGCAACCGCGCCGCATCCACGCGATTGCCGATGCCGGCAACCGTGGTCTCGGGACCATGGTAGGCGTGCAGCCCGATATAGGCGGTGTTCCCCCGCGACGTGGAGAGCTTCTGATCGGCATAGGCGAACGGGTGGGGGGCGGTGCCATAAATGGCCTCGGCATGGCGATGCACCCACGCCCCCGCCTCGTTGAGCAACTCGACCGCCGGCGCAGGGAGCGCGCCCTCCGCATCCGGTCCGACATTGAGCAGCAGGTTGCCGCCGTTATGCGCGCAGGTGAGCAGGGTCAGCGCGATCTGCCGGGGCGTCTTCCAATCCGGGTCGCCGGCGTTGTAGCCCCAACTGCTGTTGGTCGTCAGGCAGGTTTCCCAGGTCGTTCCCGGATCGGCGATGGTATAGCCCTCCGCCGATACCACGTCTTCGTCCAATTCGCACCGGCTGCTGATGAGAATATTGGGCTGCAGACGGCGAATCTCCGCATTCACTCCTTCGGCGTCCCACGTCTCGGGCGGCGGGCAGCCGTCATAGAACAGATAATCGATCGGACCGTACTGCATCATCAACTCGCACAATTGTGTCTGCGCCACCGTGACGAACCGATGCCACCCTACCGGATCGGCCTGCGGGCCACGCACAAAACCCTCGTCCAGCCAGTTGCCCACCGAGTAGTACAGGCCCACGCCCAGGCCCTCCGCATGGCAGGCCTCCACGTACTCCGCCACCAGATCGCGGCCGATGGTGGCAACAGACGAGAACTCCGGCGCGGCCTGGGTGTCGAACAGCGCAAAGCCCTCGTGATGCCGGGTAGTCAGGCACATATACCGCATGCCGTTCGCCCGCGCCAGGCGTGCCCAGTCCCGGATGCACAGTTCCCGGGGGTTGAAGCGCGCCGCCAATTGGCGGTATTCCTCAGCGGGAATGCGCTCGTAGCACAGCGCCCACTCATGCCGCCCGAGCAGCGAGTACAGCCCGTAATGAATGAACATCCCATAGCGCGCTTCGCGAAACCAGCGATGCGCGGCCTCCGGTGCCTTACCCATATCAACAACCTCTCTATACTGTAACAGCGATCAGGCGGATCCATCCCGCGCATCCACAAAGGTGGCCGGCGCCAACTCCCACGCCTCCAGCGACAGCACCTGCGCCGAGCCCCCGTCGGCAAAGAGCATGACATGCACGCTGTCCCGGCTGGCCGGAAAGATCTGCTGCGTCACGCACTGGCGCGCGTTGGCAAAGACCTCCACCAGCGGCTTATCCAGAAAGATGTGCAACGTGAGCGTCTCGCCGGGGGATAACGCCAGCGGCGCCTCCACCCGATCGCGCACCGGGGTGGTGATCAGCACCTGTTCGGTAATCGCGATCGGGCTGTCGAGATACGCCACGTCCGGTCGCACGGTGGAACGCGTCATGTCGATCGTGAGCAACTGTCGTACGGTGTCGTAGGCGATGACCGTTTCCTCGCGTCCATCCGGCGAGCAAAACACGCGCACCCCGACCTGGGCCGCCTCCCGGGGATCGATCTCCAGCCGCAATTCCAGGCTGTTGCCCGCCACCTCCGGCAGCGGCGTGCTCTTCCAGGGCTCGAGCGTGAGCTGCTCCCACCGGCGCGGATGCCGGCGCAGCGCGCATACTTCCTCCGCCGGGGTGATGCGCAGCGTACCATCCTCGGCCAGCGCCAGCACCCGCGGCATGCTCTGCACGCCGGAACCCACCTGTCGTTGGGTGGTGATGAACCGCGGGTCGGTGACCCATGCCCAGAAAATGCGGCGGCCCTGGAGATCGAGCAGGCTTTCCGGCGCGAAGAAATGCCCGCCCGGCCAGTTCATCCGCACATGGCGCTCCGGCAGGAAGCGGGCATGCTCCCGATCGTACTCCCCGACGTAACAGCGCCCGCCGACCTTATGGCTGATGCACATCAGCACATGCTTGTTGCCCAGCGCAAAGAAGTCCGGACACGAGCAATCCTCTCCCTCAACCGTCCAGCCTGAATTCTGGTGCTCGTAGAACGGATGCAGTATCTCCCAGGTGACCAAATCGGCGGAACGACACAGATACAGCGTATCTTTGCCATCGGGCAACGTATTGCCGCCCAGCAGGCAGTAGTACGTCTCGCCCTCCAGCCAGAGGTAGGGGTCCCATACCCGATAAACGCCGTGCCCCGGCTCGCCCTCCCGCGGCATGGGAATGATGGGATTCGCCGGATGGCGCGTCCAGTGGATGAGGTCATCATCTTCGGCGGTGGCCACGCATACCCCCGCCTCGACGCCAAACCAGCAGAGCATGGGCACGCCGTCGCGGTTGATGAACGCATTGCCGCTGAAAATCCCCAGGTCCGGGTCCTCCGGCTGCGGCGCCAGCGCCGGCGGATGGAAGGTCCAGTTGACCAGGTCAGCGCTGGAGGCATGGCCCCAACAGTGGCCACCGTACGGCAAGGTCGGATCCTGATAGATATACATCAGGTGGTAGCGCCCCTTCCAGTACAGGCACCCGTTGGTATCATACGGCCTGGCCAGCCCTTCATCCGGCAGCACATGCAGATGCCAGACCGGCCACACCTCATCACCATAGGTCTGCGGCACTGGCACAATTTCCCTGGCACGGTCATGCGTCGTACTCATCGCTACCCTCTTCTGTTACACTGGGTTCGAAACAAGCCTTATTGCGCCTTCACGCGGAAAACGACCATCGTATGGTACCTGAACGGCGGCACGGTGATCTGTGACTGACCATTCGACGCCTGGACCTGCAGACGGGTCTCCACCGGCTGTTGCGCTTCCTCGTAGTGGTAGGGGCGCAGGGCGGTGACGCTCTGCAGCTGCCCCGCGCCGATCTGCGCATCGATCGTCACGCCGGCCAGCGGCTCCGGCTCCACCGTCCACTGCAAATCCCACATCTTATACGGCGGGATGCGCACCAGGTGCACGATCACGTCGTAACCGTCCTCGCGCTCGCGCTTGTAGACGAATCGCTGCCACCAGATTTCTCCCGCGGGCGCATGTACCGCGATCGTCTGCTGGTCATCCGGTAGCGTCTTCACATCCGGTGCCCAGAGGAAACGTGAGTAGCGCGCCATAAACTGCAGCGTCGGCCGCCAGCTCGGCACAAACCACGAGGCCACATGGTGCTGGGTGGCGAGGAACAGTGCGCCGAAATAATTGTGCGTCGCCCATCCCCAGCGATCGGGGCCCGGTTCGTCATGCGAGATGGTGCCGTTACTCAGGTACCCCATGATCACATTCGCCCCATACCCCTGCACCAGGTAATCGCGGTTTTCGCACATGTGTGCCAGGAGTCGCTCCGGATAGCGCGTATCCCCGTCGCCCTGGTAGAGCGTGTGTTGCTGTTCGTCCAGGAACATGACATTCTTCCAGCCGGCGGCGGCGCGGACCGTGGCATCGCTGGTATCCTGGCCGACCCCGCTGCCGAAATAGGTGGTCGTTCCCCATTCCGTCCAGTATTCCACCCCGCGCTTGCCCCAGTTGTACCATGTGCCGAAGTTCGGATTCTCCGCTTTCAGGATCTCCGAGAAGATGCGGTGATTGCGCGCGTTCAACGCGATGTAATCTTCGCGCTTACCCGACGGCACGGCGGACCGCCCATCGTAGGCATACCCGGCAAACACGCCGACGTTGCCGTCAACATAAATCCCATCGCAGTTGAGAAAGGCGGCATATTCCTTGATGCACTCGGCCATGTAGCGCACCGCATCTTCGCGCGCCATGTTCGCCGGCCCATGCTGCCAGGAGGAGAGCTTGCGATCCAGGTACGGTTTTGCCACCTGGCGCTTTGGCCCGGTCTCCAGCGGTGAAGCCAGCTCCATCGGGTTCGGATACCCGCCGTACACCGGGTCCAGCGCGAACTGTCCGTTCGGGTCATACAGCGCATACTCCGGATACTCGCGGATCATCTCATAGCCCATCTGCCCGCTGTAATGCGTATTCTGATAGAAGGTGCCCATGATCCCCTGGCGTTTCAACGCCGCGTATCTCGCCCGTCGGTGGTGCATGTACAACCGGTACAGCGGTTGCGAAGAGATGTACTGCTCCAGCTCTTTCACCCCGTCCACCCGCACGCCCCACTCCGATGGCTCGCTGGCAAAGTTATGCGACTGGTTGAAGTAAGTCACCCAGGGATCGACCGTGTATGATTTCATCGCCGCATTTGTCGTATGCTGGTGGACGCGGAACCACTCGGCGGCGACCGCGTAATGTTCTTGCCAGGTATCGACCACCGTCCCCGCCGCATCCACAAAACGCACCTCCAGCG
>JAGUZN010000323.1 GCA_020060775.1 Armatimonadota bacterium | reverse complement strand
TCACGGTGGCGCGCAACGTTGACATCGCCGTGACTACCGGCAACAGCTATACCTGTTACACCGCGGTGCAAGGTGCACGGCGCGGCGCGATGAAGCTGGGCATCGACCCGCAACAGGCACGCGTGGCCATCGTGGGAGCCACCGGCTCCATCGGCCGCGTCTGCGCTCACCTCCTCGCCGACGACGGCGTGGGCGACATGGTGCTGCTCGGGCGCGATGCCAGCCGGCTGGAGAAGGTGGCCGCCGAACTGCCTGCTGCCGCCCATGCGCGCATTGCCACCGATCTGGATGCCGTACTGCCGCAAGCCGATATTATCATCACCGTGACTTCGGCGGTGGATGCGGTCATCGAGCCGCACCACCTGAAGCCGGGTGCCGTGGTGTGCGACGTGTCGCGCCCGCGCGATGTCTCGGTGCGCGTAGCGCAAGAGCGTGACGATGTGCTGGTGCTGGAGGGCGGAGTCGTCTCCGTGCCCGGCGCGGTGGACTTTGGGTTCAATTTCGGTTTTCCCCCGCGCACCAGCTATGCCTGCATGGCGGAGACGATGGTCCTGGCGCTGGAAGGCCGCTACGAGTCCTTCAGCCTGGGCAAGGAACTGGAACTCGACCGCGTGCGCGAGATCGGACGCCTCGCGGAGAAGCACGGCTTCACATTGGCCGGCTTCCGCAGCTTTGAGCAGGCGGTCACCGACGAACAGATCGCCGGCATCCGCGAGCGCGCCTACGCGCGACGCACACGCATGGTCAGTCCCTGATCCCCCTGGGCTCGCAGACACCTCCTCAAGAAACGGAGCTAACTGATGATGGCATCTTTATCGTTAAGCACACTATGCGCCCTGGCGCTCGAACAAGGACAGGGAATCCTGCGGCTCGCCCCGGCCTGGGTGCCGCGCGTCTTCTGCATTCCCGGCCGCCGCATCAAGCTGCACCCTGACGATTACTACGCCCTGGGCAGCAATCGCGGGGGCATCGATGAGCGCTGGTTCTCCTCCACCACGCCCGCCGATAACGGCCCGTTGACCTCCCCGAATGAAGGGTTGAGCTTCGCGGTGTTTGAGGATGGGGAGACGAGCGCGCAATTCCTGCTGCGCGATGCCGTGCAGGAGCTGCAGGGGCAACTCATCGGCGATCGTCTCTGGGCACAGTACCGGGCATGGCCGATCTACTCAAAATTTTTTGACAACCTGGGCGCCCTGCCGCACCACGTGCACCACGACGACGACCATGCCGCGCGCGTCGGCCAACACGGCAAACCGGAAGCCTACTTTTTCCCGCCGCAGGTGAACAACCACGGCGGCGACTTCCCCTTCACCTTCTTCGGCCTGGAGCCGGGCACGACCAGGGCCCAGGTGAAGGACTGCCTGATGAATTTCACCAGGGGCGACAACAAGATCACCAACCTCTCCCGCGCCTTTCGCCTGGAGCCGGGCACCGGGTGGTTCGTGCCGCCGGGCGTGCTGCACGCCCCGGGCAGCCTGTGCACCTACGAGCCACAACGCGCCTCCGATGTCTTTGCCATGTACCAGTCGCTGGTGGGCAATCAGATCATCCCCGAGGAACTGCTGTGGAAAGACACCCCACCCGAGTACGTCGGCGATTTCGATTACCTCCTCGAGGTGCTCGATTGGGAGATTAACACCGATCCCCATTTCGTCCAGCACTACTTCATGCGCCCGCGCCCCGTGCGCCCGATGGAGGAGATGGTGGAGGAGGGGCACATTGATCAGTGGATCGTGTATCGCTCCGCCGATTTCAGTGCGAAGGAGTTGACGATTTTACCCGGGCGCACGGTGACGATTCGCGACAGCGCCGCCTACGGCCTGATCATGATGCAGGGGCACGGCGTGATGGGCGTGTGGGACATCGAGACGCCGGCGCTCATTCGCTTCGGGCAACTGACCCACGACGAGTACTTTGTCAGCGAAGCGGCGGCGCGCGCAGGGGTGACGATCACCAACCCCTCCGCCACCGATCCGATCGTCATGCTCAAGCACTTCGGCCCGGGCAATCCCGACCTGGTAATCGAAGGGTAATACTTTCCCCGGGAAATAGGTGGGGGTGTACAGCCCCCACCTGCAGTTCTACGCGAGGACTACACCATGCAGCCCGATCTCCTGCCTTCATCAACCGCCCGGCCCTGGTACCAGCGCGGCTACCGCCGCATGTTGATTGACATGCATATCGCCGACTGGGAGAAGCGTTTGCTCGGCGCGTACGATCCCGCGCATGTAGCGGATCTGTATGTGCAGGCCCATCTCACCTCTGTCATGTTTTACTGCCAGTCGCATGTCGGGCTCTGCTACTACCCCACGCGCACCGGCAACATGCACGCCGGCTTGTGCGGGCGCGATGTGGTGGGCGAGATGCTCTCGCTGCTGCACGACCGCGGCCTCGCCTGCTGTGCGTATTACAGTGTAGTGTACAATAACTGGGCCTTCCTAGAGCATCCGGAGTGGCGCATGATCCCGGCGGGCGATATCTCAGATGGTTCCTTTGCCGGGCATCGCTATGGGCATTGCTGCCCGAACAATCCAGGATACCGGGAGTTCGCCCTCGCGCAAACCGAGGAGATCCTCTCCGCGTATGCGTTCGACGGCTTCTTCTTCGACATGACCTTCTGGCCGGCCATCTGTCTCTGCGAGCACTGCCGGCAGCGTTTCCGCGAGGAGCATGGTGCGGAGATCCCCACCACCATCGACTGGCTCTCGCCCACCTGGTGCGCCTTTCAGTCGGCGCGTGAGCGCTGGATGGGCGAGTTCGCCGCCGCCCTCTCGGGGCAGGTCAAGGCGGTGCGTCCGGACACCTCGGTGTACCACAACTTCGCCACCGCGTTGTTCAACTGGACACTCGGTCTGTCTTGTGAGACGGCGGTGCACCATGACTTCCTCGGCGCCGATTTCTACGGCGATGCGCTGGAGCAGCTTATGGTGAGCAAGTTCATGTATAACCTCACCGAGCACCGACCGCTGGAATTCATGACCAGTTGCTGCGTGAACTTGCGCGATCACGTGCGGCTGAAGAGCGAGGCGGAGATGGAGATGCAGGCGTTCGCGGCGACCTTGTTCGGCTCGCCCTTCGTCTTCATCGATGCGATCAACCTCGACGGCACGGTGCACGAGCCGACGGCCGCGCGCGTGGGCGACATCTACACCCGCACCGCCCCGTATGAACCGTTCCTGGGCGGCGAGGAAGTGGCGGATATCGCCATCTACTTCAGCAGCGAGTCGAAGATGGATTTCGCGGAGAATGGGCGGCCTATCGAGCAGGCGCCCATGTGGAGTAATGTCTATCCGCACAGCACGGCGGTGCGCGGGTGTTGCCGTGTGCTGCAACAGGCGCACCTGCCTTTCACCATCATCACGCGCAAACAGCTCGACCGGCTGAGTGACTACCGCGCGGTCATGCTGCCCAACGTATTGCGCATGGATGCCGAAGAGGTCGCCGCCTTTCGCGCCTACGTCAGCAACGGCGGTCGGCTCTACGCCAGCCGCTATACCTCGCTCACCGACACGCAGGGTACGCGTTTTGCCGACTTCCAACTCGCCGATCTGTTCGGCTGCCATTTCCAGGATGACGACCTGGGGGCGATCAATTACCTGCGCCCGGCCACCGCGGCCATGGCCGCCGGCATCGCACCGCAATCCTATGTGAGCCAGTTCCCCCTGGCCGGCCACCTGGCCCATGCCAGGACCACCAGCGCCGGCACCCTGCGCTTATGCCCTGATGCCGAGGGCGAGACACTGGCGCACCTCACCCTGCCGTACGCCAGCCCCCACGGCGGCACGGTGCACGACCGGCACTGGGCGAGCATTCACTCCTCGCCACCGTGGCAGGATACCGCACATCCGGTGATCGTGCGTCACCCCTATGGCGACGGCCTGGTGATCTATGCGGCGGCGGATATTGAATCTGTGGACAGCGACGTGAACACGCGGCTCATGCGCCTGCTGCTCGCCGAATTGCTGCCCGAACGGCCCCGCTACGGCGCGGAGACCCATCCGGCCGTGTGGATGAACGTCTTCCAGCAGGCGGATGCCGGGGCGCTGCTGGTCAATTTTCTGAACTGCCAGGCGCAACTGCCCGCCATCCCGATCGGCCGTCTCCCGTTCTCGCTGGTTCCGCCCGCGGGCAACACGTTCACGCGCCTGCTGGCGTTGCCGGACGAAACGCCCGTGCCGTTTGATCTCGATGCGCAGGGTGTATTGCATGCTGATGCCGGCCCGCTGGAGGTGTTCCGCATGTTGCGGGCGGAATATCGGTAGGCCATGCACACGAAAAAGGAGCCGGAACGCGTGAGAGCGTATTAGTATACAGACCTGTTTGTTCCGACGGCAGTCGCATGTTCCAGCGAGGGATCCATCTATGGCCTGGCTCATCATCGAAGTCGCAGTGCCAAAAACCGTCAGTGAAGCCACGGCGGATGCCCTGCGTCGCGCCGGTGCCGACGGCGTAGCGGAGGAGTGGCGCGCGGGCAACACCTACGTGCGCAGTTTCTGGCACGATGCGCAGGAGGAGCGGGCGCTGGCCGCCGCGCAGGCGGCTCTGGCCCGCCTGCATGAGGTCGGGCTGCTGGCGGAGATGCCAGCAATCGCCACCGCAATCATGGCCGAGCAGGATTGGCTGGAAGGGTGGAAGCAACATTTTTCGCCGCTGGTCATTTCCCCCCGTCTGGCGGTGGTGCCCAGTTGGGAATCGTACACGCCGCAGGCCGGGCAGGCCATCGTGACGCTGGATCCGGGCATGGCCTTCGGCACCGGCACGCACGGCACCACCTACACCTGCCTGCTGGCGCTCGCCGACCAGCTCACGCCCGGCATGCGCGTGTGCGACGTGGGCACGGGCAGCGGCATCCTGGCCAT
>JAGUZN010000151.1 GCA_020060775.1 Armatimonadota bacterium | reverse complement strand
GCGTGGCTGTCGGGGCTGCACCTGCCACGGTCACCTTCACATCGCCGCCCCTATTGGCCCTGGTGCCGGCCGGCGGGTGCGTAGCGAGCACCGTGCCCTGTGGTTTTGGCGATTTCTCATCATAGGATATCAACGGGCGAAGACCGGCGTTATTGACGGAAGCGCGCGCCTTCTCCAGGGTAGCGCCCACAACATGCGGCACGGTCGCCATGGCCACCGCGGGACCTCGCCTGGATGCCAGCCAGAAAGCCAACGGCACCCCGATGAGCACGAGCACGCCGACGGAGATCAACAGGATCTTCGGCCAGGCGGGCCCTTTGGCTTTCTTCATGGGGCGCGGCGCCGGCTTCGGGCGAGGCCGTCCCGGGGCCGATGGCGAAGGCTGATCGTCACCTTGTTGATGAATATGCTCCAACTGCTCGGCAAGGCGTTGGATGGTATCGGCATCACTCAGGTTATGCGTAGGCTTTTTTGGCATGGCTGATCGTCTCCGTGATTGATCATACCCATTTTTCGGCAAGAGTGTCAGGGGGTGCGCGTGGTATTTTACTTTCCGTACGCCGGGTCATAACCCCTGCCGGTCGGTGAACGGATCAACGCCGGTGCGCAAGGTTACGATGCCGGATTGGAATCGGAGGGCATATCGGCGGGTTGCGGCGCTTCGTCGTGCCGATGATCGGCGAACAACTCCGGCCGGTGCGCGTAGAGGGCAAGTTGCGCCATCAGGTAGGCCAGCGTCGATTCCGCACCCTGGTTGGCGTTCACGCCCGCCGCGCTCAGGCCGTCGTGGCAGCCGCCGCTCGCACAATTGTACAGGGGGATTTGCAGCACGTTCCGCCCGTAAAACCACTCCATCGCCGTGACGGCGTACTGCTCATACATCACCTCGCCCGTCAGGCGAAATGCATCGAGATTTACATCCACCATGGCGCCGGCATCGATGGGCTGCTGGTCAAAGACGGCGCGGCGCCCGCCGCGTGGATACCACCCGTGACAACCGATAACCGATAGATACTCGTCCACGTAACTCACGCGGTTCAAAAACTGCAAACTCTGCAGGCCGGCCGCGAGCAACTCCTCGTGCTCCAGCAATGTCCCCGCGCGCAACAACGCCTGTGGCAGACGCCCATTCGCATACGTGAGCACCGGCAGGAACCAATCCCACTCCTCGCTGCGCGTGGAGTGGTATCGCGTCAACAGCGCGGCGGCGAGCGGACGCGCCATCTGCCGCGCCTCCTCGAGAAATGCCGGGCGCCCAGCGTAAGCGCTCAACCCGAGCAAGGCATAGGCCAATGCGTGGGGCACGGATGCCGGGGTGATATGCGCGATGGCGCGATGGAACATTTCCTGCGCCGGCACAGAGAGGTAATCTTCCTCCATGGTGGACACTCCGCCCAGCGCCCACACCGTGCGCCCCAGACTGTCGGGCGACCCTTCTTCCTCCATGAAGGCGCGAGAGTAATCGATGAAATTACGGATTTTCCCATCGCGCCGCTGCACGTAAAACAGGAACGCCAGGTAACGCACCATCAATTCGTGCGCCGCATCATCGTGAAACAGGCGGTAATAGCGCTGCGCCACCATCAGCGCCCGGCTATTGTCGTCAGCACAGTAGCCGGTAGCATAATCGGGAAACCAGAACTTGGCGTGCTGGATGACGCCGCAGTCATCCGTCAAACGGCGCAGTTGTTTCAGCGTCGGCGTCGGCCACCGTACATCAGGCATCCTTCATCCTCCGCGTGCAGGCGGTCCGCACCGCGGCGAGGGTCATCACGGCACCCGCTTCTATGCCGATGCCGGACCCGTCAGCCGGTACTGTTACGCGCGAGCCCGCAGATACACCGGCTGGCTCGGCACGGTGGTGGTGGTCATCTCCTCCTGCAGCAGTTGCAGATACTCGTAGCCGACGCGCGGCCAGAGCATCTTCTGGCCATACCGCCAGTTCGCCTGCTCCATGCGCGCTTTCAAATCCGGGTTGTTCAACACGTGCAAACAGGCATCGGCAATCTCTGCCGGGTCGCGCGGCGGCACCAGCAGCCCGCGCTCCTCCCCCAACAAGAACTGCGCATACAAATACGGCGTGGAGACCAATGGGCGCCCGCACGCCATCGCATAGGCCAGCGTGCCGCTTGTCACCTGCTCCATATTCAAATAGGGGGTCAGGTAAATATCCGAGGCCAGCAGATAGGCGATCAACTCCGCCTTGGTGAAATACTTGTCCACAAAACGCACCGAATGCTCGATGCCAAGTTTGCGCGCCAGCGCCTTCAATCCCTCGCGGTACTGCTCGCCCTCTTCCTGCTGCACGACTGGATGCGTCTGCCCGAGGATTAAATAGACCGCCTCCGGGTGCGCCTCCACAATGCGCGGCATCGCCTCGATGGCGTGCTCCAGCCCCTTTGAGGAACTCAACAACCCGAAGGTAGAAATCACCTTCAAGCCGTCCAGGCGCAGGTACTGCTTCATCGCCCGCTGGCGCTCGCGCGAGGGCACCGGCGCACCGTGGTGGATGACCGTCACCTTGCCCGGATCAATCCCGTACACTTTGGCCAGGATCTCCACCGCCAGGCTGTTCATGATCATGATGCGGTCCGAATGGCGCGCCACCGCCCGCAGATTCTGCCGCATCGCCTCCGACGGCTTGCGCAGCACCGTGTGCAGGGTGGTGATCACCGGGATCTTCACACCGGCAAGCATCTCGGCCAGATACTCAGAGTTCTCGCCGCCGTAAATGCCGAACTCGTGCTGCACGCTCAACACATCGTACGGGCCGCGGTTGATCATGAGCTGGGCATCGCGGTAATCCGACCAGGACTTCTCCTGCACCGTGCCGACCACACGTGCATCGTAGGCGAACGACTGTCCAGGGCGGTTCATCGCAAAGACTTTGCAGGTCACTCCGTGGGATTCGACAGCGCGAATCAGATCTTCAGTGAAGGTCGCAATCCCGCACTCTCGCGGGACATAGGTGCTCAAGAAAGCCGCCTGTAAGTTCGGTGCAGATGATACTCGTGGTACAAACACCATGTGTTGTGCATCCTCCTTTTCATGATGTGTGCGGGGCAAATGCATACACGAGTATCCATCTTGCCCTGATCATCGACATGCGGGACGCGGCGTTGCGCACGATCGAGGACCGATTGCGATCATCATCACCCTGACAGGGCGGCTTCATGTCGCCGTGGTGTGCGGCCCGCACGCCATTGTCCCTTTCCTGACAGTCTCCGGAGGATCGACCCCCGGGTGATTGCTCGGTGGTGCGCGTCGTCGTGGGGACAGCACCCCATGAGAAACGACGCGCCGATGGCCTCACGCACCACGTTCGTGGTAGGTCAAGTCATCGGCGATCGTGCCGTCCCATGTTGCTGCCGATTGCGCTCGGCGTCATGCATACCCCCATGAATGCGACGCACACTCTGCCGCATCCTGACCTCATGTCATCGCCATTATAACAGGGAGCCTCCCGGCGTGACCGGGAGGTGTGGGCAGGGGAACGATCATTGATGTCCGTGATTCAGGACAAACCAGCGCTCGCTCGTGTGGGGACTCACAGCTTGCTCCCTATCACAGGGTGAGAACAGCGCGACCCCCGGCTGCAGTGCGCAACCGGGGGTCGCCGGATCTATGTACACATCACGTTGGGCGTGAGTTACACCGCTTCAACGCTCTTGACTTCAGGCACGGACTCTTTGACAATGCGCTCCACACCTGACTTCAACGTCATCTGCGCCATCGGGCAGCCGCCGCACGCGCCGGTCAGCTTCACGAACACCGTGCCGTCCTCGTCAACGCGCACCAGTTCGACATCGCCGCCATCGGCCTGCAGGAAGGGACGCACTTTTTCCAGCGCCTCGCGAACTCGCTCTTCCATCATCATGCTCCTCTCGGAAGGGTTGTGCAAATTCTACAAGATCTCTCGGGTTATGTCACCTGCTGCCCGCGCCCGGCGGGAGCGCGTTGCAGAAGACGAGTTGCCGTCATCTATGCACCCCCATTTCAGTATCCAACATCGAATATCCAATATCCAATATCGAATCACTGCAGGCGGATATAGGCATTGCCCGGTCGCCGTTGCGCAAAGCCTTTCAGCTCCAGCATCAGCAGCGCGGCATTCACCTGCGCGGGCGAAAGCGCCGTCGCCTCGATAATGTCGTCAACGATGAGCGCCTGGGTGGAGAGGTGGGTGAGCACCGCCTGCTCTTCCGGCGGGAGGTCGGGCGCGGGCGGAGGAGCGATAATCATCTGCGGAGCCTCTACCGGCGCGAGGGCCGCGAGCAAAGGTGCGGGAGGAATGAGGCTCGCATCGTCATCCCAACGGGGTCCCGGCAGCGGCGCCGCCTTCGGCCGCGTGGCCGGCACATGGCACTGCAGTTCGTCGAGAATATCGTCGACGGATTGCACCAGGCGCGCGCCATCGCGCAGCAGCAGGTGGGTGCCGCGGCTCTGCGGCGAGTTCACGCTGCCGGGCACGGCAAACACTTC
>JAGUZN010000145.1 GCA_020060775.1 Armatimonadota bacterium | reverse complement strand
GGCGCAGGCCGGAACCATGCCCGGCGCGCCATCGATGGCGGCGAGCAGCCAGGTGTACAGCGATGCCTGTTTCGTGTCGACCTGCATGTGGCGTGTTATCCCTGCGGCACCGGCGTGTCGTGCAGCCAGCGGCAGATGGCCTCGGCGCAGCGTTGTGCCGCCCCGCGCTGGTGTTGGAACATGATGGCCGCAGCATCCGCGATTTGCCGGCAGCGCGCCGGCGACGCCAGACACTCCCGCCAGCGCGCGGCGAGTTCATCGGCATCCGCGACCTGAAACCCTACCCCCGCCTGCTGCACGATGGTGGCGATGTCGCGATTCTTGTGCATGTGCGGACCGAAGATGGCCGGTCGCCCCAAGCCCAGTGGCTCGAGCACATTATGCCCACCCACCGGCACGAAACTGCCGCCGACCACGGCGGCGGTGGAGAGCGCATAGGCGCGCGCGAGTTCCCCGATGGTATCCAGGATGATTACCGCATCGGGCGGCGGGGGGAGTGCCGACAGTTTGGTGCGCCGGATGACGGCGAAGCCGTGCGCGATCGCCAGTTCCTCGATCTCCTGCGCGCGCTGAACTTGGCGAGGGGCAATGACCAACCGCACACTCGGATCGGCGGTTTTCACCTGGCGGAAGGCGCGCAGCACGATCTCCTCTTCGCCGGGGTGCGTGCTGCCCGCCAGCAGCACGCGTTCCTCGCGCTGCAGGCCGAGCGCCTGCCGCAGGGTCATCTGCTCACCCAGCGACACCTCGGTGAGCACCTGATCAAATTTCGTGTTGCCGGTCACCGTGACGCGCGCCGGGTCGGCGCCGAGGGCGATGATGCGCCGGGCATCCTCTTCCGACTGCATGCAGCAGCCATCGAGATTGCCGGTCATCCACCGGTAGAGCGGGCGCAGACGGGCAGCACTGCGCATCGAGCGATCGGAGATGATGCCGTTGGCGAGCACCACGCGCGCTCCGCGCAGCCGTGCGACGGCGAGGAAGTTCGGCCACAACTCGGTTTCCACCAGCACGACCAGGCGGGGGTGCACGCGCGAGAACGCCAACCACACGCAGGGGAGAAAGTCGAAGGGGAAGAAGAGGACCGTGCCCTCCTCGCCAACGACCTTTTCGGCCTGACCCTGTCCCGTGGCGGTGGTGGTGGAATGGTAGAGCTGCCAGCCGGGAAGCGCCTGCAGCAGCGCCTGCCAGATGGGCCGGGCCGCCACCGTTTCGCCGACCGATACAGCGTGCAGCCAGATGCGCGGGCTGTCACCCGTGATTTTGCTTGCCGGGATGAAGCCGAGACGCTCGCCGATGCCGTGCCGCGACTTCCCAGTGATGGTGACGCGCCAGAGCGCCCAGACCAGCGCGAGCGGGCTGAGCAGCAGCAGGACCAGATTGTAGGTAATGAGCGCCAGCATGCGGATAGGGTCTCTCGTGGACGCGATCAGGTTTCGTGCACCTCGGCGACGGGAGGCAGCCCGATATCAGGCGCCGCGGGGGTGCGGAACTGCATGTCGTATAACCGGCGGTAGAGCCCATCCTGCGCGAGCAGGTCCCGGTGCGGGCCAGCTTCCACGATGCGCCCGCGGTCAAGCACCAGGATGCGCGTGGCATTCTGCACCGTACTCAGGCGGTGGGCGATGATGAAGGTGGTGCGCCCGACCATCAGGCGTTCCAGCGCCTGCTGCACCAGGTGTTCGCTCTCGGTATCCAGTGCGCTGGTGGCCTCGTCGAGAATGAGGATGCGCGGGTTTTTCAGCACGGCGCGGGCGATGGCCACGCGCTGTCGCTGCCCACCGGAGAGGCGCATGCCGCGCTCCCCCATGAGGGTGTTGAACCCTTCCGGCAAGCGCTCGATAAACTCCAGCGCGTTGGCGGCGCGCGCCGCCTCGATTACTTCTTCCCCACCGGCATCCAGCCGACCGTAGAGAATATTGTCGTAGACCGTGCCGCTGAAGAGGATCGTTTCTTGCGGCACCGTGCCGATCTGCTCGCGCAGGGAGGCGAGGGTGACCTGGCGGATATCGATGCCGTCGATCAGGATACGGCCGGCAGTGGGCTCATAAAACCGAGGCAGTAAGTTGACCAGCGTGGTTTTGCCCGCGCCGCTGGGGCCGACCAGGGCAATGGCCTCGCCGGGGGCGGCGGTGAAGTATACGTCGTCGAGCACAGCGTCGCCGCTCGCATAGCGGAAGGAGACATGATCAAACGTCACCTCGCCGCACACCGTCGGCAGGGTGATGGCTCCCGGCGCATCCTGGATCTGCGGCGGCGTATCCAGCAGGGCGAAGATGCGCGATCCCGCCGCCTCCGCCTGTTGGCGCAGTTGGTTGACCCGCGACAATCGTTTGAACTGGATGCCCACGCGCTGCCCGAGCATGAGGAAGGTCAGGAAGGTCTGGCCATCCAGCGTCCCTTCTCCGCGCAAGATCTGCAAGCCCCCGATGATGATCGCCAGGATCATACCGGTGTAGGCGATGAATTCGATACTTGGTGCGAGCGTTTCCAGCACCCGCACCGAGCGCATGGTTTCACGGAAGTACCGCTGGTTTAACTCACTGACCTGCTGCGCCTCGTAAGGCTCACGCACGTATGATTGGATGACACGGATATTGGAGATACGTTCGAACAGGCTGCCGTTCAAATCGCCGAAGCGTTGCTGGATGCGCAGGGTGATCTTGCGGATCTGGCGTCCGGCAATAGCGATGAGCACGGTGATGAGCGGGGCCAGGATCAGCGCGGTGAGGGTAAGACGCCAATCTTTGGTGAACATGAAGCCAATGACCATGACGACCATCACCGGCGCGGCGATCACTTCAATGAGCTGCGGGCCGAGGCATGCCTGCAGGATGCTGACATCGTTGGTGATGCGTGAGAGATGCGCGCCGGACGCCTCACCGTCAAGCTGGCCGGGCGAGAGCCGGGTCAGGTGCGAGAACATGCGGTTGCGCATATCGCGACCGATCAGGTTGGAAAATTTCATCATCAGGTAGTTGTGTCGCCCCATGAACAGGGCTTTGAGGAAGACGACAACCAGGGTGATGATGGCCAGCATGACCAGCAGGTGGGCTTTGTCCGATGAGGCGGTGAGCGCATCCATCATCCGCTTGAAAAGCGGGCCGAGATCTAACCCGTCACTTGCGGCAAATTGCTCACCTACCACCAGGTAGGCGAGTGCGCTAAGGAGGATAGGGATGGTCAGCGTATCCAGGTAAGTGGCGATGAACCCCAAAATAAGGCCAATGTACAGTGTGCCGCGATAGGGTTTGGCCACTTGTGCAATACGGTGGATGATGGGCATGCCCGCGTTCGTACTCCCGTCTTTGTTGTATTGTAGCGAATGCCTGCCAAAAGCGCCACTATGTCCCACGGCGAGCATGGCATAAGAGGGGATGTGTGTGGATGTGCGCTTTGTCCAGAGGTGTTATCCACAGGTGTGGACAAAGGTGTGAACAAGTCAACACATCAGTTCGCCGTAGAGGTTTGCGAGAACTGCACGCTGTGTTGCGAGGCTAAACCGGTCGAGCGCGCACGCGCGTCCGGCCGCTCCCATGGCCCCCCGCACATCCGCATTGGCGAGTAACCGGGCGATGGCGTCGGCGATCTCGCGCGGCGTTTCCCCCACCAACAGGCCGTTCTGCTCATGCGCGATCAGATCGCGCGGCCCGGCGTCATCGATGGCGATGCAGGGCGCCCCGCAGGCCATGGCTTCCAGCAGGGCGCGGCCAAAGGGCTCGCGCCGCGAGGTGAGCACGCAGATATCCAGCGCCGCCATCAACGCCGAAGGATCGTCCAACCACGGCCGCCAGGTCACACGATCGATCAATGCCGGTTGCGCCATGCGCGCGCGCACGGCCGCCAGGTACTCCTGCGGTTGATGCAGGTCGGCCCCGGCCAGCACCAGATGCCAGTCCATCCCGGTGATCAACGCCAGTGCATCGAGCAGCAGGTCATGGCGTTTCCAGGGCACGAATTGCGCCACCATGCCGATGAGCGGGGCATCGTCGGGCAGGCCGAGGCGGTGCTTGAGCGCCGCACGGTCTTCAGCGGGATGGAAGCGCGCAGTATCCACCGCCGGCGGCACGAGCACGCGCTTATCCGGGCCGTGCGCATACCGGGCGACATCCTCGTGGACAGCGGTGGAAATGACGGCCACCCGCGCCGCATGGCGGTACAGCCACCCTCCCCAACGACCGAGCGGCGCCAGATCGCGCACATGCCAGACGACCGGACAGGTATGCGTGCGCAGGGCATAACACATGGCGGGCGTGCTGTTGGCGTGCAGCACGGCGGGCATCTGGTCGGCGACGAAGGCGTTCACGGTGTGCCACCCACGCCACAACGCTGACCCGAGCGCGAGCGATTGGCGCACTGAGCGGGGACGCCGCAATGGGACCAGCGGGATGGGCAGAGCGGTGATGCCGCGTTGC
>JAGUZN010000280.1 GCA_020060775.1 Armatimonadota bacterium | reverse complement strand
CCATAGCCTTGGCGAAGGAGGAAGTCGAACAGTGGGGGCCATTCCTTTTCCTCGAGCCTGAAGGGCTCGAATGTGCTAGCCCAGGGCACTTGTCCCCCGTAGCCTTGGCGAAGGGGGAACGCCCTGGGTCTGGGGTCCGCTCACGATCCTGAAGCCCTGAAAGGGCGAAATGCTGCATGGGCATCCCGCCGGGATGCCCGCAGCGGAGTACCCCCCTCCTCCCTCCCCCCGTTGCGACAGGGGGAGGGAATGGCCACACCGCACATTCGCGAACATTGCATCCACTGTCAAATCGGGCGATGCGCCGCTTGGTTTACCTGTAAAATTTGGGTTCGTTTGGGTTCGTTTTCGCATGTTATGTTAAGTTGGTGAGTTCAAATTGGGTTCGTTTTGCCAAAAAAATATTTTCCCGATAGGCGATGTTGGTTATTGGTCGTTCAGTGTGCGAAAGATCAGTCACCGCAGAGACGCAGAGTGGTATTCCCTTCTCCCGCAGGGATGGCGGATGCTAGCGTTCGACCGTGCTCACGCCAGGACCAGGGCGTGAGCGCAGCGAACCCCTGGTCGGCGGGGAAATGCACATGCCAAGCCCTGACAGGGCGCAGGAAGATGGCCGGAAACGGGACAGATAATTCGGTTGTCAAGGTTCAGTATGTATCAAACATATATTCTATACCAGGGCGGGCATTTGGTCAACTGCTCGAACGGGAGGAGGTTAAGAGGAGGGCATAAGCCCGGAGAATATACCAAATGCGCGAGACACTTTCGCCGCTTGCTGTCGCGGTATCCATCACTTGTGGTAGGGTTCTCCCAAGCCACACAATCGTATGTCAGATTACACACTAAAAACGCTCAAACACTGGATAACGAGCCTGTATGGCTTTCGAAGGCCGCTTTAGTGCGGTAATTAGGTAGCATCATGTTCATCATACGAGAATGTCGTAATCTTGCATGCTCTGCAGATATATGCCTTAGGGCAACCACCACCACCAATCCGGGGCTGAATTACTTTTACCGATCCTGTTGGTTCTTTAAGCCGGATATAGCTCGGTTTTACCGGCTGCCAAACTAACCTTGTGATTATGATAGGCTCATATATAGCCAACCACCCTTCCTCCATTTCTTTGCCACACGTAGAGCAGTTCATCTGTGTAACTCCTTTACAGCTAACGTTAACTTGCTTCATGTACGTCGAAGTTTGCGCGAGGATTTCCTGTGTGTTCATCTACAAGCACCTTGAAAAACAGTAGCACGACAAGGTAGGCATGTCAACGCACATCAAACGTCCGTCTCTCATTCAATAAACCGGTCTGTCGTATTTAAAGGGCTGGCTCTCGCCAACCTCTTGCTAAACTACTCCGGGGTTGCCGGGGTAAACACCAACTAAAAATATGGAACTGTCACAATACGGTTCACTTAACGATTTCGATAAGCGTGCGATAATCGATGCAGGGGCCCCCGGTGGGGCCAGCATGGCGGGTGTGATATTGGCTGATGCGTTGTCGGATGCCGCTCAAACCTGCCCCATCCCAGCCCCATCGGGGCCTGTGCCGCTAGCCACGGGCGCAAGCCCGTGGACGCCAATCCACCACTACCCCCGAGCCCTGCAGGGGCGACAGCACCCCCCGCCTACTCCTTCGCCGGAGCAGCGCCATGCTCGCGCAGCAGTTTGACCATCGCCTGATCACCTATCGCTAACGCAATATCCAGCGGAGTTTCACCGCGCTTGCTCTTTACACTGGTCGAGGCTCCGTGCTGGAGCAAGAGCGCGGCGGTCTGGGTGTTGCCGTGCTCTGTGGCGATGTGCAACGGGGTAATCCCATACTTATCTTGGGCATTCACTTTCGCCCCCAGGGTAAGCAATTCACGCGCCACCGCGATGCGTCCCGCCCCCACCGCGCGGTGCAGCGCCGTATCCCCTTCTTTGTCCTTTTCGTTGATATTGCATCCGCGCTTCACCAGTTCGCGCACCAGCGTCGGCGCAAATTGCTCGTACGGTGCATTCACGGCATTATCAGCGTCATCGATGAATTCCCGATCTCTTTCGTAATCACAGGCTGCCAGCATGAGCGCCGTCACCCCTTCGCGATTGCGGGGCGTCACCTTAGCATTACGCTCCAGTAGCAGCCTGATCGACGGGACATCCCTCGATTGCACAGCATAGTGGAGGGGGGTGTTTCCCAGGTCATCCTGGACATTCACCTGCGCGCCGCGTTCGATGAGCAGCGCCATCGTCTCAACTTGTCCGGTAGATGCGGCAATTCCCAGCGGCGTGATGCGATCATTGTTTTTTGCATCGATCGCTGCACCGGCATCAAGCAGCAGTGCCACGACATCAGGATAGCCGACAAGTGCGGCATGGTGAAGCGCCTGCCCGCCCCATATGCCATCTCGTGCCCGAAGATCGGCCCCATGGGCGAGCAGTATTTTGATGATCGCCAGCACGTCGTCATGTTGTGCCTGTGTAAAGTCAGGGTGTACTAAGCCGTCAATATAGAACCGAAACACCGCGTGCAATGGAGTATATCTCAGGGTGTCTTTGTCTCGATCTTTCACATTGGCATCAGCGCCGTGTTCGAGCAGTAATGCCACAGCCGCGACGTTGTGCGTGTACACTGCCGTGAGCAATGGGGCGCGGCATTCACATCCGCGCCGAGCTCGAGCAATCGCTTGGCATAGGTAGTATCTTTCAGCGCTGCCGCATATCGAAGCGGAGTATAACCGTCACTATCGATAGCCCGTACATGAGCCCCGCGTTTCAGCAGCGCTGCAAACAGCATGGGCAAATCGTACTGGTAGAGACGGTCGAGTCGAGCACGCAGTTCTTTGTCCTCTTCGTTGACGACGCCGGCTTCGAGTATTCTTCTCGCATTGCTGTGAGATGGGTTATATTTCAATACCGCAGTTATAGCGCTTTCGAGCAGCGTGGCGAGTGCAGACCTGCCAGGTTTCTTCGTCGTGTCGAGAGTGGCCCCACGCTCCAGCAACGTGTGAAAGAGGTCGTAATGCACCAATCCGACCGCGTAGAGCAGAGCGTTGTTGCCTTGCGCATCGACCGCATTCACATCGGCTCCGGCATCGAGCAACATGGTGACGATATGCGTAATCTTCTCATGTTTAGCGGGCAAGCGCAGATATAAGCCAGGTTCTTCTCCTAGAAACCACAACATGGCTAGCAGCGGTGTGCGACCCTCAATCATGCGAATATTGACATCCGCGCCATGCGCCAGCAATTGCCTGATCATTTCCTCATCTAATTCGAAAGCAGCGTAGAATAGCGGAGTCATGCCACAATCAAAGGATTGATCGTTAACAATAGCACCCCGCTCGAGTAATGCGGCGGCTGTTTTTGGGCATTTGAAGTACATCGCTATATTGAGCAGAGGAATAGGATTCCCATCTTTATCGCGCATGTTGACATCCGCCACACGCTCCAGCAACAATAACGCTGCGGCATCGTGGGCTTGTCCAAGTGCAGATTGGACCGCATCGACATCCGCGGCAACCCCCTGGTCGAGTAGAAAAGCTAACCCATCCAGATCGTTATAGCGTATAGCATTGGCACGAAGAGCAGGCCCCCATTGTGCGACGAGCTCCGGGTATCGAGCGAACACGTCTCGCAGAACCGTGAGATCCCAGGGCTCGCGCCGCTGATGAGATGTATGCTGGCCTGGAGCCTTAGGTATACTTGGCGGGTGCACGTTAGAAATGGTGGCGATTATGCAGGAGGCCTGGTTGAAGAGCAGCAACTCCTGACGCTCGGAGTCCCAATACGCCAGGGTGCGAAGTTGGCGATGGACGAAAGTTGGCGAGACATACAGAAGACCGGGGAATGTGGGGTACATCGCGCAGTCGACCTGCTGCTGGCTGTCGCGCCCCTGTGTTACAGCCTGATCGACTGAACACCATCCGCGATATGCGGGGGCGTTGATGAAGAACTGCTCGCGCTTCTCTTCATACTGAATATTCGCACCGAGAAATGGCGCTATCAGTTGCAACTGCACCATCGGCTGGCCGGTGTGCATGATGATCGGCGGGGGATCGGCGGCAAAGAGCGGCGAGGAGACGAGTAACAGAAAGAGCGCATGCAGCAGGAGGCGTCGCATGGTAGCATCCTTTCCGGCTGGTCGGCCGCACCCGGGGGAGCACCCCTCCGTGGCTGCACACAGCATAACGAGAACGACGCTCGCTGGCAATCCCCGGTTCATGCAGGATTACACCACTTGCTGTCGCCCGTGGAGAGCTCTTCCGCAATACTACTGTTATGTTGATACCGGCACGTAGTGAACCGGCTTCATGCGGATATCGTGCAGGTGAAGATAAAGGTCTCGGCGTACAAACAGTCTACGAGATGCTCCACCACCGCTGCCAAAATACTCCTGAGTTAAGGCGGCGTGCACAGAACTGCTCGGCTCTTCGGTCATCGGTGGAAACTTCCCGCAACCAATGACACGGTATTTTGTACGGTGGCAGCGTGCACATATTTCATACGGGTATCCATCGAGCTTCAGGGGCCCCGGTAACAGCGCATCGACGCTAAGTTGGACGACCGTCTGCAACTGCTCGGAGGTACTGTGCTTCAGTACAGGCCAGCAGTCGATTCCCTTGGGCAGGAATACTGTTTTCCAGACTTCAGGACGAACGAAGATGGCGTCGAACACCCAGTTTAACGCGAAGATGTGACGCGTTCCCCAGTTTGGTTCTCCCCGTAAGCGGAATGGACGAATCTGTGTTGCCCCGGTGCCACACTCCTCACAGTACCCGGATAAATCATAGGTGGCTTCCTTGTAGCTACTTTCAGGCTGCGGGTACCCGTTATGCCATATAGCAAATACATGCACCCACTCGGCGGTCTGTAACTCTTCGTGTGTGAAATGGCTCTCACAGAAATGAATAATCGGTGGATACTCGTGAATTAGGGTCTGCACCGATTCCCATCCTGCATGATCCTCATAGATATCGAGAACGAGGTATTCCTCGTTGAATGGCACCTGTGCAGCCTGCAGGCGCTCAGTCACGCAATGAGCATTCTCATGGCCGAAGACGATATGATGTTTGTTACGCATGTCTATCCCTCACGATGTGAACGCAGCATGGTCTGACCTGCCAAGGTTATGGCCGATACGCACCTTATCTTACTGTGAGTATCATGCGCAGGAAGTTGTCCGAAAAACGCTGTACTGTATAATGCAAACAGGAGGCTGTCCGGTCGCCAACCTCCGTGGTTGCACACAGCATAGCGAGAACGGCGTGCGCTGGCAATCCCCGGTTCATGCTCAAGCAGGCTTACGCGACTTGCTGTCGCCCTGTCAGGGCTCGATGTGTGTATTGGGCGGTTTTCCCCCACGGGCTCGCGCCCGCGGCTAGCGGCTCACCGCCCCGGTGGGGCTCCCTCCCGTATATGCGCATGTGCATATACGCCCATGCTCAGCCTCATCCGCCGGCACAGCCTCCGGTGGGGCTCCTGACATCGTAAGTCCCGGAGGGACGGCTGATGTCGGGTGTCAATCGTCCCGCCGGGACTCGGGGGTACACCATCACCTCCATTCCCGGCAGTGCCAGCCGGGCTAAATTCACGCGGTCCCTCCGGGACCACGAGCAGTTCCCTGTGAGGGTGCCAGGATGGGCGATACAGGCGCGCTATTACTTGCAAAGGGAGGGAAAATAATCTATCCTTCACCCGAACCCCGAACCCCGAACCCCGAACCCCGAACCCCGAACCCCGAACCCCGAACCCCGAACCCCTTGGAACTTGGATCCTGGAACTTGGAACTCAACATCCCCGAACCCGTCAATCTGCAATCTATAATCTGCCATCTGTCATCTGCAATCGGTCAGTTGACCAATCGGCAGTCTTGTTATAGAATATATGTTTGATACATCCGCACCCTGCCCACTGCTTCCCCCTCTTCCCGCTGGGAGAGGGGGACCGAGGAGGTGAGGGACATTACCGTACCACCAATCGCACATCAAACGACCAATATCCAACATCGAATATCGACGAAAACATTTTTTGGCAAAACAAAGCCAATTTCACGCTCGCGACTTAACATAATATGAAAAACAAACCCAATTCAAAGCCAAATTGTATCGGTAAACCTGGCGGTAAAAGTGGTTTGCGGGCGTGGGGTCTGCTGTGAATGGGTGTTCGATTGCGCAGATGGGGGCGGGGGAGGTGGTGTTGCGCTGTTCGACTGCACGCTGACAGTGCCGCACCCCGCGCCGCGGGAAGGCGGAACGGGGTGCGCGGTGGGAGTTCCCTGTGACGGGGTTGTTACCCGCCGTAGTAGTGTTGGTGCTGGTTGCTGTGTTGCTCACGGTTCTTGTCGCCGCCGGCGAACGCCGCAGAGCAGAGAGTGAGGGCCACGACGAGCACCAGGACGATGCGCAGTAACGACATGGTCGTACCTCCTCTTGGGCTGTATAGCTAAACTATACAATACTCTGCTATCGCTATCCTGTCAAGGGGGCGGTGAAAATTGTTATCGGTTATCTTCCGGCTGCGTGTTGGGCGGGCGGCAGGGGTGCAGGCCGGCCTTGTGCAGCAGCGTCATCATCGGGCACCAGTTCGTGAACGACGACTGGAGCAGGTTGAGCCCGATGAAGGCGGTGAAGAACAGCCAGTAGGGACTGACCAGGTAGGCCAGCGCCGCACTGAGCAGGATCATGATGCCGGCGATGAGCCGTAGTGCGCGTTCGATGGTCATGGTGTACCTCCAGGATGAAGAGTGAAGGATACGGGATACACACACTCCCGGACCCCAAGCACCCGTACTCGTTGACTCGCCTACTCACAACGATTGCTCCTCGGTGGTGCCGGGGAGGCGGCCGGTGGCGAGTTGGACCTGCACGGCGGCGGCCTGGCGGTCGAATTGCGCCAGCGCGAGGTGCACGCGCGCATT
>JAGUZN010000226.1 GCA_020060775.1 Armatimonadota bacterium | reverse complement strand
AGAACCAGTCGTAGAGCGGGCGATGGTCTTCGAACTCCAGCGTGCAGATGGAGTGCGTAATGCCTTCGATGGAATCGCTCTGCCCGTGGGCGAAGTCGTACATCGGATAGATGCACCAGGCATCGCCGGTGCGGTGATGGGTGGCGTGCAGGATGCGGTATATCACCGGATCGCGCAGGTTCAGATTCGGCGAGGCCATATCGATCTTCGCGCGCAGCACGCGCGAGCCGTCGGGGAACTCGCCGGCGCGCATGCGCGTGAAGAGGTCGAGGTTCTCCTCGACGGCGCGGTCGCGATACGGGCTGTGTTTACCCGGCTCGGTCAGGGTGCCGCGGTATTCGCGAATCTGCTGGGCGTTAAGATCATCCACGTACGCCTTGCCGTCTTTGATCAACTGCACCGCGTATACGTACAACTGCTCGAAGTAATCGGAGGCGTAGAACATGCGGTCTTCCCAGTCGAAACCGAGCCAGCGCACGTCCTCGATGATCGAGTTGACGTACTCCTCATCTTCCTTACTCGGGTTGGTATCATCGAAGCGCAGGTTGCACAGGCCGCCGAACTCGCGAGCGATGCCGAAGTTCAGGCAGATGGACTTGGCATGGCCGATGTGCAGGTAACCGTTCGGCTCGGGTGGGAAACGCGTGTGCACGCGCCCGCCGAATTTCCCCGTGCGCAGATCCTCTTTTACGATCTCGCGCACGAAGTCGGTGGGCGTGATGCAGCAGGCGGCGTCCGTCGCGGCAGCATCGCGCATATGCTCGTCACTTCGATTACTGGTCGTCATCGGGTTTTTACTCCCTGAAAAAGGCCGCCGCGCTCACGGTGCACGACGACCAACATACGATCAACGGGATGCTGTCATTGTGCCACACCGCGCACTCCAGGTCAAGGAAGTTCCCCGTGCGTTTCCCACTACTCGCCCTGCTTCTTCTCTGGTACAATAACACCGCTATGACAGACACTACCGTGCGCGTGCGCATTGCGCCCTCGCCCACCGGCGATCCCCACGTGGGGACCGCGTATATCGGGCTGTTCAATTACGCCTTCGCCCATCATCACGGCGGCGCGTTTCTGCTGCGCCTGGAGGATACCGACCGCGAGCGGTATAAGGAAAGCTCGGCGCATGCCATCCTCGAGGCGTTGACCTGGCTGGGCATCAATCCGGATGAGGGACCGGAGATCGGCGGGCCGGTGGGCCCGTACATCCAGAGCGAACGCCTGGCGATCTACAGGGAGTTTGCCGAGCAACTCGTGCAGGCCGGGCATGCCTACCATTGCTTCTGCAGCCGCGAGCGACTGGCGGAGATGCGCGAGGCCCAGGAGGCGGCGAAGGAGGCGGTGAAGTATGATCGCTTTTGCCTGTGCACGATGCACGAGGAGGAGCGGCGGCAGCGCGTGCGCGACGGCGAGCCATATGTGATTCGCATGAAGATGCCCGACGCCGGCGCCACCAGTTGGACGGACCTGGTGCGCGACGCGGTCAGCTTCGAGAATGCGCTCATCGACGACCAGGTGCTGCTGAAAGCCGATGGCTACCCCACCTATCACCTGGCAAACGTGGTGGACGACCACCTGATGGGCATCACACAGGTGATTCGCGCGGAGGAGTGGATTTCCAGCACGCCCAAGCACCTGGTGCTCTACCAGATGTTCGGCTGGGAGCCGCCGCAGTTCGCTCACCTGCCGCTGCTGCGCAATCCTGACCGGAGCAAGATCTCCAAGCGGCACAGCCACACCTCGCTGCATTGGTATCGCGACGAGGGGATTCTGCCGCAGGCGCTGCTGAATTTCCTGGCGTTGCTCGGCTGGTCGCACCCCGAGGAGAAAGAGGTGTTCACCCTGGAGGAACTGGTAGAGCGCTTCACCTTCGAGCGCTTCAACCAATCCGGTCCGGTGTTCGACCTAGAGAAGTTGCGCTGGCTGAACGGCGTGTACATTCGCGCCCTCGCGCCTGACGAACTGTATGCGGCGGTGGAGCCGTTCCTGCAGCGCGCCGGGCTGGTGCAGGCGCACCCGGAACCGGAGGAGCGCGCTTTCGCCAAGCAGTGCGTGGTGTTGGAGCAGGAGAAGGTGCGCACGCTGGCCGAGTTCGCTGATCTGGTGGCGTTCATGTTCAACCCGAACTTCACCTACGAGGATGAGGCGGTGAAGAAGTGGCTGCGCCCGGCGCCGGAGCACGTGCGCCCGGCGTTTTACCAGATGATCGAGCACATCGAGCCGTTGCCGGAGGAGGCGCTGACCGCGGAAAAGTATGAGGAGATCACACGCACCATCGCTGAGGCGCTGGGCGTGGGCGCGGGCAAGGTGATCCACCCCACGCGCGTGGCCATGAGCGGGCGTACGAAAGGCCCATCGCTCTTCCACATGATGGAGGTGCTGGGGAAACAGGAGGTGCTTTATCGCTTCAATCGCACGATCGATGTCACGCGGGGCGGGGAAGAGTAAAGGCTAAGGGATAAAGGATAAGCCCCGGGGGTCATGACGATACATCGATGCGCTTCCGCCTGTGCGGTGATTGTTGGATGAGCGGACGGTAGGTCACACTCGCCGTAGCGTGCCTGTGAGGAGATTTTTGACCCGTGCGCGATAACTCGCGAATCGCATGGGCTCTGGACCGGGATGTTTCACGGAGTTGTCGAACACGGGGCGGAGGTTTTCAGCAGGGCGCGCTACGGCGAGCGCGCCCTACAGTGTTTATTTCGATCCCGGCTATCATTCCATTACCGTTTCGACAGTTCACCAACCGCTTGTCATTTTCACGTTGCTTCGATCATCAATTCTTCGAGCACGCGTTGCGGCTCGTGCACGGTGACGGCGGCGCGAATGAACTCGCGGAAGAAGGGGTGAGCGCGGTTCGGGCGCGATTTGAATTCGGGATGGAACTGTGAGCCGATGAAGAAAGGGTGATCCGGCAGTTCAGCGACTTCCACGAGGCGGCCATCGGGCGAGGTGCCGGAGAAGACCATGCCGGCGGCGGCCAACTGCTCGCGGAAGGTGTTGTTCACCTCATAACGATGGCGATGGCGCTCATACACCAGCGTTTCGCCGTAGCAGCGCTGGGCCAGCGTGTCATCTTTTACCTTACACGGGTACAGGCCGAGGCGCATGGTGGCCCCTTTGTCGGAGACCAGTTTTTGTTCCGGCATCAGGTCAATGACGAGGTGCTGGGAGCGCGGATCGAATTCCAGGCTGCTGGCATCGGCCATGCCGGCGACGTGGCGGGCGAACTCGATGACCGCGCACTGCATGCCGAGGCACAGGCCCAGGAAGGGGATGTGCTTCTCGCGCGCGTAGCGGATCGCCTGAATTTTGCCCTCGATGCCGCGGTCGCCGAAGCCGCCGGGCACGAGGATGCCGTCGCAGCGGTGCAGCAGCGCATCCGGCCCACGCACTTCGATCGCCTCGGCATCGACCCACTGGATATTGACCTCGGCCTGGTTGGCGATGCCGCCGTGGCGCAGCGCCTCATAGACGCTGATGTAGGCATCCGCGAGTTCCATGTATTTGCCCACCAGCGCAATGGTCACCTGGTGTTTCGGGTTCAGCACGCGTTCGACCACGTCTTCCCAGTCGCGGTGGTCGGGTTCATGATCCGGCATGTGCAGGCGGCGCAGCACCAGGCTGGTGAGTTGCTGATCCTCGAAAATCAACGGCAGTGCGTACACCGTGGGGGTGTCGACGCTCTCGATGATCGCCTCGGTGGGCACGTCGCAGAAGAGGCCGACCTTCTCGCGCATTTCCGGCGAGAGGGGCCGCGTGCACCGGCAGACGAGCACATCGGGGTGAATGCCGATGTTGCGCAGGTCGCGCACGCTGTGCTGGGTGGGTTTCGTTTTGCTCTCGCCGGCAGGGCCCACTTGTGGGACCAGCGTCACGTGGATGTACAGGGTGCTGTCATGCCCTTCATCTTTGCGCATCTGGCGGATGGCTTCGAGGAAGGGGAGGCTTTCGATGTCGCCCACGGTGCCGCCGATTTCCGTGATGACCACATCGGCGTTATCGCTTTCCGCCACCAGGCGGATGCGGTCTTTGATCTCGTTGGTGATGTGGGGAATGACCTGGACGGTTTGTCCGAGATAATCGCCGCGGCGCTCTTTGCGGATCACCGCGTCGTACACCTTGCCGGTGGTGATGCTGGAACTGGCGCTGAGATTGATGTCGACGAAGCGTTCGTAATGGCCGAGGTCGAGGTCAGTTTCCGCGCCGTCATCCGTCACGAAGACTTCCCCGTGCTGGTGCGGATTCATCGTCCCCGCATCCACGTTCAGGTAGGGGTCGATTTTGATAATGGAGACGTTGTAATTTCTATCGCGCAATAACCGTCCCAGGCAGGCGGTGACGAGTCCTTTGCCCAGTGAGGAGACCACGCCGCCCGTTACGAAAATGAACTTCGCCATTCAAAAACTCCTTGCTGCTTGTGCCCGGTGAGTGGGGATCAGTAAACGCCCACGAGCGTTATGCGTCCTGGGAAGATGCAGTGGGGACTCCCGTATCGGGTCGCCTGGGATTATATCATTCTTTCCCGCATTGTCTCAATCCTGCCAGGTTGGCGGTTTTTTCGTCCCCCACGGACTCACTCGCGCGCGAACAGGATATTTCTGTGTCGAGCGGGAAATAAGTAGCAGTATGATTTCACGGGTTTCCGGACCATTTCGATTGTCGGCAGCGCCCTGGACCTGCCTCGGCTGCGGGTGCGGTCTGGTTGGCATGGTGGGGGTGCTGATGGTGCTGTTGTTGCTCGGCTACTTCACCATGCAGGAGCGGCGCGACCCGCAGTGGAGCCGGCGGGACTTCGCGGAGTGCCAGTTGCACCTGCGCTACCTGGGGCAGGCCATCGACAGTTACGAGCGCGATTACCACCGCCTTCCCGCAAACCTTGACGATCTGCGGCCGCAGTACCTCGAACGCGAGACGGTGTTGCGCTGCCCGTTGGAGCAGGCGGGCCGGGGCGTAGTGTACGAGTACCACCCGGAGGCCGCGGGACCCGATGACGATCTCGTCACCTGTCGCAATCACGGACAAGGCGTGCTGGTTTTACAACGCAATGGGCAAATTCGCCTGCCGCGCGTGATTCGCCGGTGACGAAGTTGCGCGCCGTCGTCGTGTACAATGGGACGGAATTCCGCAACGGGCCAGGAGGTAACAGGCGATGCGTGAGACAGTGCGAAGCGCGGTGGATGCGGCGGTGAACGCGGGGGCGAGTTATGCCGATGCGCGCATCGTGGAGCACCAGTCCGAAACTGTGCGGGTGAAGAACGGGCGCGTGGAAGGCATTGAACAGAACGAGAGCCGCGGCATCGGCATTCGCGTGATTGCCGATGGCGCCTGGGGATTT
>JAGUZN010000121.1 GCA_020060775.1 Armatimonadota bacterium | reverse complement strand
ATCGGTGTCCCCGCCGGAAAGCCCGTCACCGCCCGGATGCCCGGCGCGCCATACGCCGGCCCGGGGAAGCTCGCCAGCACAGCATCCGGTATAATAAGATCGACGAGTTGAACATCCGCGTGGTCGCAGACCCCGAACACGCCCTCGCCGGCCATGAGATGCAAAATATCCGTGGAGTACACCCGGCCGTCAGGATACTGCATCATGCGCACCGGAAAGCCAACCCAGACCAGCCCTACGCGCCCGCTGGCGTCAAAGGGCTCCGCCGCCAACACCTCGCCGGTACACGCGGCGAGCAGACTGCCTGCTGGCGGATGGTGCACGCCGGAGGTCATGTGATAGCTGATATTCTCGCCCACTTGCACGACGCCGCAGGTGTGTGAAACCACGAAGTAGACGCCGACAACGTGATCCGGCGACTGGACAGCACCGCGTGCCTTCAGCCGCTCATCCACCACCTGGCGGATCAATGCTGCCCGGCTATTCAAATCAAAGCAAAACTGGTCGATATACTGCGCTGGATATTCCATCTGACAATTCCTCGTGTGTTGTTTGGCGAAACGATTGATACGCATACAAATGGGATCACTCGAAGCTCAACTCCGCCCAGCCGCCGGGCGAGAGCATGGCCTCCGAAGGGATGTCATTTACGATGGCGAGAGAAGGATCTCGATTCGCCCAATAGCTGCGGTAGATATTCCGCGACCCTAATACGTCCGAGTAGACGACCCCGAAGTCACCGGTAACCTTTACTCCCGGTGCGTACGACAGTCCGAGCAGAGTGAACGGAATCCTGGTCTTGACAAGATAGCCATCACGATTCCGGAGCACATTCATCTCTACCCCTTCCTCCTGCGTCACCCGCTCCATGGGAATTTTGCGGGATGGGGAAGCAAAGGTGGCAGGGGCGGCATCCTGACCCGTGAGCTTGACCGGACGGTAGAGCACGGACACCGGCTTGCCATCCATCACGCTCATCAGCAGGCGCAAATCGCCGGCGACCGGCTGTGTGTGCTGGACCGCTGGACCAAACATGAAGTCCACTACATCCCCGCTCTTAAAGAGCTGGCGGAAGTTATCGCCCTGGTTGACCATGGGAGAACTATCTGACACCTCATAGGCCAGGTACAGGTGGGTGCCGTCATGCGCGGCGCGCACGGTGTACCCCGTGCTTTGGCTATCTTTCACCTCAACAATGGGCGCCAGCGCTTTCCACGCGTTGTCGAGTTCACCTGGTATCGCCAAGGCACATGCCGTGCGCACAACCGTCGCCGTTTTCGGCGCAGCCGTTGTCGAGGGTGCAGTCTGCGCCATGGCCGCTTGATGCGCTTCCTTCATCTGTGCGGGCGTCACTGTGGTCGTACTCGACGCGCGCTTGATCGTCTCCAGGCCATCAATGCGGAAAATACGGCTATCCCCCGCCCCGCCGACCAGTAAATAAACATCCCGAGTCTTCGGATCGCGCAGCCAGAGGCCGGAAAAGTTCTCGACCGTCACAGAATATGCGCCGGCATTCGCGTGGGAACGTAAATCGTTGAGAAACTGGGTGACGTACAGGCCGTCTTCCGTCAGCACATTGAACTGCCCGAAATAGCCGTTGACCATGAACAGGTCATCGACCCACCCGCAGAACACCTGCGTGCCGACCACCAATCCCGGCCTGCCGAACGGCGCCTGGAAGGCCATGCCGCTCCAGTGATGCGGATATCGCCAGAGCGGAGTGCCCTGCGGACTCACCGCCGACAGATCGCCCTCAATAACAATATTGCCGCCTGGTCCGACGGTGATCGCTCCCGTCGTTTTCGTCGGCATGGTACAGACCAGTTGCAGATCTTCCTGGCGATAAACGGGCAACCCGTTGGCATCCCAACCGGCCAGCGGCCACCGCCAGATCTGGCCTGGTGTGAGTGCGGTGACTAAATACAACGTCAGGTCAGGCGCGATCCACTGACCCCAGTAGGTGGTTCCCGGAGGATTATGCACCGTGCCCGAGGTATCCCAGCCCGGCGGGGTGACAAATTGGATTTCCTCCGGTTGATACAGGCCATCACGATTGGCATCGACCCATACGCAGAACTTATCGTGGTGTTCGTCGGACCACGCCCCATGCCATTTGTGATCCGTCCGCTGGCCGCGCATGAACGGATTGTATGGTTGGTTCCATCCCTGCTGTACATCGGGCGGCACCAACTGCGGAGCCCAACCTACTGAGAGTATCGGATGCAGTCGTTCCTCCCGCTTTTCGGCGATGCTCAAGATCATCGAGCGTGCTGACGTGAGATAGAGTGTCCGCCCATCCTTCGCTTTGGTCGCAAAAAATGGGAGTGTATTATTCAGCATCCTGGGGTCGTAGCCATCGCGGCACAGGATCGCCTCCGGCTGCCAGCTTTTCTTCTCGAGATCGATGGCAAAGCTCGTCACGCCGTAAGTATTCACGTATGCGGTGTGCATATCATCCGGGTACATGAAGCTGTAGGACGCATACCGCCCTGCTCCGATTAATTCTTTGTAGAGCGTTCCATCGGCGTTCCAGATGCTCACGCGCTTGATCGGTTCATCGTCTTCGGCAACCCACACGCGACCGTGCGCATCCACAGCCAACCCACGAGGTTTGAGCATGCCCGTGGGGTCATGCTTGCCCAGCCACGGTCGCCCGCCGCGCTTGCCGATGGTCCCGAGAGGTTTCCCATCGCGCGTATAGGCTTTGACTTGCATCGACCCGCCCCAGTCGGAGACATATAGCCTGTCCCCACTGACGGCCAGCCCGAACGGCGCTTCCAGGTTCTCGACCACCGCTGTGCCGGGCTTGGCCGGATCGCTGAACCGCAGTACGCGCGTTTCACTCACCACGTAAAGGATTCCATCCGCAAAAGCGATGCCAACTGGAGCTGGAACGCTTATCTGCCCGAGGCGTTGGCAGGTCGCCGCATCCAGAATGAGCACGGTGTTCTCTTTGCGCAGCGTGACATAGAGCTTACCATCGCCGAAGGCCACCCCGCAGGCGTTCGTCGTACGGATATACTGGTCATTGCAGGCATGCCCGCTGAATTCCGCGGTAAAATCGGTTTGGCGAATGCGATCGCTGAGGAACTTATCCGGCGCCGTCTGATCCAGCGTCCAGCGATGGATCACCCGCGATTCCTGCTGTTGCTCATAATAGGCAAAACGCCCGGTCGCCACCTCCCAGCGCGTGATGGTGGTTTCCATGGCCGCCTGTGGCTCATTCTTCCTCGTGTAATCGGTAAAGCTCTCGCTGATCACATAGGCGTACTTCCCATCCGTCGCGAGCGCCACTGGCCAGCCTTTGCCGTTGATGCCGGTTTTGCGTCCCTCAAGATCGACAACAGAAATCGCCGGCAGCGATTCGCCCCCGCCAAAGCCGATAATCATGGCATGCTCGACCGCCGCCACCGCCATCGGCGCGCCATGGTCGCCGATCCAGCCGCCCTTGCCATCAGGAGTGACATAGGGTGGGTCGCTTGGCGAGTTATAGGCCATCAGGAAGTTGGCGGTAATGCCGCGATGCGTTAACAGCTTGCAGGTGTAGGTTCCCGCGGGCAAAGGCAGGCCGTCGTCATCGAGGCCATCCCACCATTCCATCTGTGGCCCTGCTTTGCGGCGTGCATGCGCCAGCAGCGTGCGGACTTGTTGTCCGTTCGCATCAGCCAATGCCAGGCTGGCATAGCCGTCGGCCGGCATTGTGTAACGTATCGGGATCGTCCCCTTGGTTCGCGCCCCCTCCGGTTCTGGCCTATGGCAGATCACCGCGCCGGCTGCTTCATAGGGGCTGCCGCCCTGCCCGCCGACGGCCCAGAACAGATCGGGCTGGAGAAAGGTCATGCCCCGGATGCTCACGTGTGAGGGACTGGCATTCTCCCACGTCTTTCCACCGTTTTTGCTGTGCAGCAACACGCCTGGCACATAGGTTGGGAGCCCGTAACCGCCAAACCCGCCCGCCCAAACCTCGTCGGCGCTGACCGCCCTGATGCACCGCAGGCAGTTCACCACACCGGGGTCAAGCGTTTCCCAGGTGTTCCCGCCGTCAGCGCTTTTAACGATTACCGCCTGTTTGGGACTGCGCCACCCGCTTTGCACATAATCGCTCGCCTGCCCTCCCGCGATATAGATCGTGCGGCCATCCGGCGCAATGGAAATGTCGAACGCATTGAGAAACTCCCTGGAGCCGCGATACGGAATGGTCGTGGTCGTAAATGTGACTCCCCCGTCGACCGTATGTAACAGGTAGTCGAAGTTTCCCCCGAGATAGAACTCGGTCTTGGAGCGGGGGGCGAACACCGCGGGATTCCAATCGGGCTTAGGGCGAAAGTTGCCGATGTCGACAGCACGCCAGGTTTGGCCTCCATCACTGGTGACATGCAGCGCATGGTGCGGCGGCGACGCCCAGGGAGTAAAGGCCCAACCGTCCTGGGCAGTGAGAAAAAAGACGCGCGTGGCCCGCAGATCTTTCGGCAGTTGCGTGCTGGTCCAGCGCAGCCCACCGTCGGTGGTCTTCAGCAACCAGATGCCCTCGGGATCGTTCCCCAGCGCGACCCCATGGGTTGCAGAGAGCAGTTGGATGGAGAGCACTTCTTTAATCGTCGGGCGATCGACCCAGGCAGTTTTCCAGGTGCTGCCGCCATCCCGGGTATAGGCAATGGGCGGCACGTCTTCGCCGGTACCAAACATGGCTTTTCCGCCCACGCCGCAAATCACGCCGTCCTTCGCATTGATGAAGGAGGCCGTTTCCACGTTGGTGACGCCGGCTGTCAGTACGACCTCCCAGTTCCCGCTCGCAGTGGCAGCCTGCAGTGGCAAGCTACACAGGACCATGAAGCTGGTGATAAGCGACCATATGCAGATGCGATCCATACCGACCTACCTCTCTCCCGGTGACTGCTGCCACCCTATCATGCGTGCAAGATGTACGTGTGGAACTGCTCGGCCTGCAGGCTCCCCTCGCAAGTGAAGGTACGTCCGCTGGTCACATCGTCAACCTTGCCGGTGGCCGGATAGGCGAAGTCGGCGAAGGCAAAGAGCACTTTCGTCGCATCGGTGCTGTTGGTCCACTCCACCCCTTGATCGTCTTCCAACAGGCACCGTTTCTGCATATACGGGCACACGCGATTATACTCATGGTTAACCCGTTCCAGCATGCCGGCAAAGATGCCATCCGGGAATTCGATGGGCTCGGGGTATTGGTGGTCCATCTCGATGCGGAGTGGCGATCCGCATGCCGTCGCACGATAGAGGAAGTCCTCCGGGATCATGCCTTCGCTGAGCCATTTGTTGTTGACGCATGGCTGCATGTTCTTGAGGGTGTATTCCTGCCCGCGCAGCAGTTCGAGCCCGCCTTTGCGACGGAACGGCAGCGCGGAAGGGTGGAACCAGTTGAGGCTGATGCCAAAGATCCCCTGCGTCTCGATCAATAGCTTCGAGCCGGCTTGCTGCAACTGCACCTGGTAGTCGATGAGCGCATCCATCTGCGGCGCCCGCAACGGATCGGCGTAACTGATGGGCTGGAACTGCAGGTTGTGGTACGAATCCAAAAAGAAGCCGTCCAACCCGACGCGCGCTTTCACGCCCAGGATCTGCTCGAGCAACCACGCCTTGAAGGGAGTGTTGTAGCTCATCACCGAAAAGCCCAGATAGTCACCGGAGAACGGCTCGCCGGCCGGGGTGCGCACCGCCCACTCCGGGTGTTCCTTATAGAGGGGTGCATCAATATCGACCCAGGCGCCGATCCAGATCAGCACCTTGATGCCGTGGGCGTGCGCGGCATCGCAAATCTCTTTCAGCAGCGCTTCGCCGCCAAATTCAGGGGCGATCTCGTACCGCCAGGGTAAGCAGATATTGCCCTGCCCGAAAGTCTTAGCGATCTCGTGGCCACCAACATCAAGGGATGTATCGCACACCCACAGGGGGGCCAGGAGCAGTGTTTTTACCCCATAAGCGTCCAACTTGGGAATCCAGTCGAGAATTTTTCGAGGCGATTGCGGGTCACGTAAAAGCCAACTATCCCAGAGCGGCGCTGAGTAGCACGGGTCCATAACGTCCTGCTGGTAGCCGTAGTAGGCCCGCAAATGCGGCACCACGACATCAAAGGCCGCCGACCAGCGATTGCGCCCTTCCGTCAGCGTCAGCCCTTCCGAGGCCAGGTTGGCCAGCACATACTTCTTCGGATGCGTCGCCTCCGCGCTCAGCGCAAAGCGGTGCCGGTCGAGATGCGCGATACTGCGCTCCCCCGCCGCCGACTGCTGCAGCGCCGTCACGTAGCTCGGCCGGTCGTAGTACATGAGCAGGCTCGCCCGGTCGTTGAACTGGAAATCAAATGCCGGCGCCCCCGCGTAGCGCGTCATCATCTGCCAGCACAGCACATCGGTCCCATGATTGGTGAACCTCTCGCTGGTATCGAACGCCGTCTCCTCCGTCACCCGCACCTCGAAAGGCGTGCTGCCCGTGCGTTGTGCGACGGTGTACAGCGGGCGCTCCAGCCGGTCCAGCTCCCAGGTACCGCGCTCCAGCAGCGTCGTGAACTGCTGGGTGCTGCTGGTGAGGGTGAACTGGTAGCTGAACCCCCGGTAGAGCACCCCATCGATCTCCTGCGTGACCGGCTCCAGGATCAACTGCAGCGGATCGGCGATCTGTTCCTCATACGGTTGCGGCAGCACGACCTGCGGGATGCGGAACACATCCACCGTCTCCTGCAGTTCGCCCGGCGTACCGATGGCCGCCAGGTGCACGACCGTGCGCGTCTCCTGCGCATCGATGCCGACCAGGCGGAGCTCGCGGTAGGCGATGCCCGCCTCGGATTGGAAGACCGGGGCCAGCAGGATGTCCCCCCGGCGCAGCTCCAGGTCGCCGAGGTGCACCCGTCCGATGCCGCGCACGCTGCCGTTCTCACACACCAGGTGGATGGTGATGCCCGACGACAGCTCCAGCGCAATATCGTCAGTAAGTTGAGTTACCGTATCCATGATACTACAATCCCTTCGCGAGAATTAAAAATTCATACGAGCATCAGCGAATGCCGCCACAATGCCCAATACCAGGTGTCGATCTTCCTGTTCAGTGCTCTCACATCAAAGCAAGCACAGAACGATGTCGCCGCCGGCTCGCCATGCGACACGACGGCCACCGCTGATTTATTTCATAATCACCGTGCCCCACCGGGTCGGCGCAAAGAGCGACTCATCGGGGATGTCCATCACGATGCCGGTGACCTTGTTCGACCAGTAGCTGCGCAGTTCGTTTTTCGTGCCGGTAGCGTCGGAGTAAATCACACCGAAGTCGCCCCGCAGCACCGCCGTCTGAGCAGCCAACCCGATCGCAGATAACGGCACCGACGCTTCGACCACGTAGCCGGTCAGGCCGCGAGTGACGACGACCGTCGCCTCATTCAGCACGCGAACGCGGTCAATATGCACAGTGCGCGCCGGAGAACTGAAGGGAATGGGATTGGTCGTACCCGGCACCACGGCTTCGTAGATCACCGCGATGGGGTTGCCATCCATGACGGAGAAGAGTAGACGAATGTCTCCCTTCACCGGACCGCTGCGCTGTGGGTCCGCGCTCGGGTCAGTTCCGAGCCACATATCAACGCAATCGCCCGTCTTGAAGAGCAGGTTCACATTCTTGCCGGTATTCACCATCGGCGTCGTATCATCAACCTGGTAGGCCAGGTAGAGATGCGTGCCGTCATGGCGGGCGATGACGGTGGCGCCGCGCGTCTCGCTGGCACGCCAGGAGACCCCCTGGTCGACATCCCAGTCGCTCAATTCTCCGTCGATCTTCGGCGCGGCTGCACCAGCGATGATCAATTCCCGTTTCGCCTGTCGGGCTTCCTGGGCTTGTGAAGCCAGGAATTCGGCAGCAGCGTCGCGCTGCGCTGTGGATACCGTCAATGCCCCGTTGATCCGGATAATGCTCTCAAGTCCGGTCACTTCGGCGATGCGCGCATCGGTCTGTCCGGTCAGCGTATACACCTTGCCGTCCCTGGTGCGGACAAAGCTGCCGTTGAAGGACTCACCCCCGCAACTGGTGTCATCCATGATGAACCCACGCGTGGCCTTGGCTGGCAACGCCTCCGGTCCGTTGCGGCAATCATTGAAGACATGCCCGATAAACAGCCCGTCGGCCGTCATCATGAAACGAGAACCGTTGTAACCGTTGAACATCACTACTTCGCCGATCTCGCCGCCCATGTCCACGCGGCCGAGAATGCCCTGTGGGCCGATCAGCTTGCCGGGGCGAAGTGGACCGCTGTCGTAGGGCCCGAGTTCCGGATTGGGGAATGTCCACCGCACCGTGCCATCCGGGCCGTAGCAGAACACTGGCTGCGCGTTGACGATGACGCTCGTGTCCTTCATGGCGATCAGCGAGGTCAGGCCCGGTGACGGCACCGCATCGACCAGAATCTCCGGGTGAGCGACGTCGTAGATCGGCGCGCCGCACTCAGTCCACCCCTTCACCGGGAACTTCCATACCCCCATGCCACCGAAGCCTAAATAGTCATTCCCCGCTCCGGCCACCAGTGTCAGGTCGTCCTGCACATCGTTACCCCAGTAAATGCCAATGCGTTCCAATTCTTTCCCGGGTTTGGATGGGGCATAGGTCACCTCATCGTCCTGAACAACTCCATCGCCATTGCGGTCGCTCCAGGCATACCGCAGCGATCGGTCCTTCCCCTGCAGGGGGGTTGGAAGGCGCATGAAGTACGGATTCCCGGTCGACGCACTGATCGATCCGACGGCAGCCAGGGGCTGGAAGATACCGTCCGGCCGTTTTCGCGCGATCGCCCACCAGCCGATAACCCCGAGATGGCTGCCGACCAGATAGGTCTGCCCACGGTAGCGAACGAGGCGGTTCGGGATGCCGGTGCCGACATTCATGCGGAAGGCATCTGGTCCGAAGAAGCCGCTCACGATGCGCGTGAGCTTCCAGTCGCCGGTGGCGTAATTCAGCTTGAACTCCATGTTATGGTAGTAGGCAACGGTGTTATCCTCCGGGTCAAGGAGACCACCACCGCTGTAGAAGCCGGGGCCAAAGAACTGCTGAAGGAGTTTGCCGCGGAGCGTCCACACGCTGATGCGGCGCGGAGAATCGGTGTCTTCCGCCACCCAGAGACGGCCTTTGGCATCGATGGCAATGCCGCGGGGGCGGTAGAATCCGTGCGCGTTATATTTGCCCATCAGCGCCCGTCCTCCCGCCTTACCGATGCCGCGCAGCAAGCGTCCTTCGGCAGAGAACACCTTGATCTGCTGGCTCTTCCCCCAATCGCTGACGAAAATCTGGCCTTTCGTCCCCAGGCAGAGCTGCTGCGGGGCTTCCAACCCGGTGGTAATGACCGGCGTGCAGGTGCCCGTATTGACATCGACGCGCACCACCTGCGTGCCGCTGACCGCCAGCAGCGAATCGTCACCGATGAATGCCAGGCCTGCGGGCGCAGGCACGGAAATATCCCGAATGAAGTTGCCGGTCGTACTGTCAACGACACGGATCACATTATCGCGGCGAAAGGCCAGGCAGAGCAGCCCCGCGCGGGCGGCAGCGCCCTGCAGGTTGAGGATATCGGAGTTGAGGTCGTAAATATTATTGGCGCTCGCCTGATAAGAGTAGACGGTCGCCTTCACGCCGCCGCTCGGCAGCGCGGGGTTGTTGAACGGCGCATACCTGCCATCCTGGGCGTTAATCCGCGTGACGACCACATCAATTTTCGCTGTCTGCCCCGGCGGGGTACTCGCTGGCGCACCCAGATCGCAAACCGAGTAGACAACGCCGTTGTCCACGGCAACCTGGATGCCAGCGTCTTTGCTCCCCCACCGCTTTTTCCCATCCAGACCGACCGCCACCGGCGCCCAGCCGCTTTCGACACCCGGGCAATTGATGTAGACCTGGGTGCGGTCAGCGGCAATGCTGCTCGGGTTGTTATGATCGGAAATCCAGGCCGAGGTCGGCTCGGCAGTATCCCAGGGAGGATCCCCGGCCGTGTAATACGACAGCACATATTTCGCATGCAGACTATCGCGCGTCAGGCCCTTCCATTGGTACGCACCCGCAGGGACGAGATTGCCGTCATCGTCCGCCCCATCCCATCGCACTTCATGGGAGCCTGCGGGGTAGTAAGCCTCGGCCAGTAATGTACGCACGCGACGCCCGGAGGCATCATCGATGGCCAGTGTGACATACCCGGCCTTCGGCACCGTGAACGGAATGACAATCGGCCCTTGCGGGCTGTCGATGGTCTCACCCTGCAGCCGCTGCGGCGGCAGCGACAGCTGTCCCGTCGGCGACAGGGTCACTTTACCCCAGGCGTTCGGACCCATCCAGAAGAAAATCGCGCCGGAGCGGGCTTGCTCGGAAACGTTATCGGCATACCGGTGGACGTACCAGTCACGCCCGTTTTCGCGACCCCACAGTATCTCGAATCCCGTCGCCATGCTGTCGCCGGCTGTCAAGGCATGTCCGTCACGGGTCAGGAGTTGCCAGGGAATGGCAATCTCCTGCACATAGCCCTTGCCGTCAGCATCTTTCGAAAATGCCTGCTTGGCGCCCGCCGCCATCGCATCTTCGACAACAGCGGTGTCCGGGTCGGGCGGAGTCACGCCCATCGCCCCGTACTGGATAAACATCGCCGGTTGCCTGGTCTTGGTGTAATACCAGGCATCCACATGTGCGATGCGATCAGTTTTTATGCGCAACTGTACGCAGTCCGCACGCCAGGCCCAGCCCCCCTCAGTCTTGGGATCGTAATAATTCACCATCGGCGTGGGGTCTTTCCAGCGCAGCGCGACATAGTAGTACTGTGCATCGTACATGAGGGCCGTGGTCACGCTGAAACGGTCGCGCAGGCTGGAGAGGTCATAGCACATCAATCGCTGACCGGATAAATCCCAATCGTCGAGTTTGCCGTCAATTGTGACCGTGCCAGGAGTCGGCACGGCATGCATGCCGACCGTCTGCGTGCCCTGTGCGTGCCCGAATGCAGCCAGCATGATGCTAAGCACCAGGACGAATACTCGGAATGCCAGGTAAAAGGTCCGCATCGAACTTCCCCCGTTGAAAGGTTGATCCATATCCGTGTGCCCGTGATGCCTCACGGCACTACGGCGATAGTCGCTAATCGGGATCTCCCATGCAGTATGGAAACCCTGTGACCATTGCCAACATCGGCAACTGCCTTTACACGTGTGGGCTTCACTCCCAGGATATTGCCTTACGGCTCCCAGGCCGTGCAGCGCTCATCCGTCCAGTAGCAGGCATTGCCGGCATGTCATCATACCGCCGTCTTCCCCTACCCTTCGACAAACAATACTGCCGCTCCGCTAACGCTTGCGGAACCATATGATACCACCGGCCGCACAGGGAGTCAATACAAAATCCGCTGGATCGTCTGAAAATTATGTGGGAGCTGGCGCCCGGTCCCATCCCTTGCGTCAACAGAGTTAAACAATGGATCTTTTCACAACCATAACCCTTCTGCAGGGGAGCCCATCGAAGAAATCTTTGTAGAATATTAGGCCGTTGCGGCATACTGCTATCCCATCAAGCGAGCGGAAGAATATGCGATCGCAGTATTGACATGTGACATATGGGGTAGTATACTTTGACAATCCGCTAGCGTTTGCGCCGGCGATCTTATAGCTATTTCTTCTGGTCAACCTATTCTACGTTAAGGGGGTAAGGCAATGAATCCCAGGTATCAGCATTCATGGCGAATCAATACGATGGGCTTTACGTTGATCGAGCTGCTCGTCGTTATTGCGATAATCGCCATCCTTGCCGCGATTCTCTTCCCGGTCTTCGCGAAAGCGCGAGAGAAAGCCCGACAGTCGAGCTGCCTGAACAACCAGCGGCAGATCGCCGTGGCGATTCTCATGTGGGCCCAGGATCACGATGAGACCCTGCCCGACTCGTCCAGTGTCTGGCCGGAGATCAACGTCGACCGCAATATTCTGATGTGCCCCACCAAAGGCAAAAAAGTGGCCAATGCCTACGTCTATAGTAACGATGTCAGCAGCATGGCGTTGGGCGAGTTGCCCAGTCCGGATGTCACCTTGCTGACTGCGGACGGCCAGCATGCCGCGACCTCGACCACGCCGCCCACCTATGACAATGTCGCCTACTCATATGCCGACTTCGATCTGCGCCATTCCAATCGCATGGTGGCGACGTTCGTAGACGGGCACGTTGAAGCGGTCAACAACCATCTCCCGGTCATGGATGGGATGGTGTTGTGGACGCGCGCCGATTTCGGGATCATGCAGCGCGACGAAGATAAAGTCCTGATCTGGAAGGATAACTCCGGCAATAACAATGATCTGACATACGCGGATGGGAGCCAGGTGCTGAAGTCTACCTGGGGATGGACGGACGCCGATCTGATCGGTAATGTCGGGGCGCCACTGTATAAGAAAGATGCGATCAACGGGCGTCCGGGCATAAGATTTTCCTTCCAGGATGTGATCGAGTATACCGCTCCTTGGCCCGAATTGACCAAGTACATACGCGTGCTGGCTGCAAACAAGTCAATGACTGTCAAAACAGTCGTTTTCGTGGGCCGCTATGGCATCAAGGGCAAGCCGACCGATAAGTTTGCGGAATACTGTGGCGCTATGGGGTGGCGCAATACGAGCACAAGCACCGACTGGTACCCATTCCTCACTGTTCAGGATCAAGCTCGACTCGACTATTGCTACTTTGATACGCTCCCGTTTCACATCAACGGGCGTTTTACCAGTGAGTTCGGCACAGACTGCACCAAACCGTTTGTCTTCAGCATGGGCATCAACGCCACGTCCGATCTGTTCATCGCTGGCGCAATACCAGGTTTATCGCGGCGATGGACGGGCGAGATTGCTGAAGTCGTGCTCTACAACCGTTTGCTGACGGAAGAAGAACGCCGGAAAGTCGAACTGGCACTGGGGAGAAGGTACAACATCGCTATCGATTAATCCCCCCGGGTGACAGCGTTATCTACGATACGTTACGTGAGATTCGTGCCTCCTCGTTCCGGCGGAGCGAGGAGGCACGCTTGAAAAAGGGCGGTCACGCCACAGACGGCATCACTGCTCCCCTGCATGGCGCCGTCGGACACGGTAGTACCACAAAGCGTCAGGTACTTATGCGAGAATTCTGTGCAGGTATGCTAGAATGCGCATCGAAAACTAACACTTGCGTTGCCTCACGGCATCGTATGAGCCGCCGAGGATAGTCATGGCCAGACCGACAGGTATTATTGATACGAACCATTACCGCGTCACCGGCAAGCAAGTCGTGACGTTGAAAGACGTTGCCGCGCGCTGCGGCGTGCACTTCGTAACCGTTTCACGAGCATTGCGCGGCGACACGCGTAATGTCAGCCAGGAAGAAATTGCCCGCATCAGTGCCATTGCCGCTGAAATGGGCTACGATCCCTCACGACAACAAGCGGCACGTCGCCTGGCACTCAGTAAGCGGGACGAGACACTGCTCAATCATGTGATCGGAGTCTTTTTCCCACCGAACTTCATGGCAGCCTCCTATTTTTCGACCTTATTTCAGGGCATCATGGAGGTGTTGGAATGGGAAGGTTTTGGACTGCTCATGACCCACACCTACAGCCCTCGTCTACCAAGCCGGCCTCCAGGCAGTTCAGCTCCACCTGATACCTGCCTGATTCCCCCGGCCTATGCCCGGGGAGACGTCGATGGCATGATCGCTCTGGCGAATCCTCGCCTTTTTGAGCACACGCTCGCCAGATTGCAACAGACAGTGCCGATCGAGAACTTTCCCTCCGTATTTCTCCTTACCGGCATCCTGCCCGGTTGCGCAAATGTGCTGATCGATAATCAGCAGGGCGCTTATCTCGCTGCCGTCCACCTGCTCGACCTTGGCCATCGAGATATCCTGTTCCTCCGCTATCCAGAAGGGGATTACACCTCTGACCAGCGCCTGAAAGGATACACTCAAGCCTACCAGGAACGCGGCATCAACCCGCAGCTGCACTTGCACCCGGTGGTCCTGCAGTCAAAAGAGACGATGCCGGATATTATGGAAGCCTTCCCCACGGCCATGCGCAATCACCCAGAGACGACAGCCGTACTGGCCTATAATGATCGGCATGCGATCTACCTGAATTACTACTTTTCCAACAATGGTCTGCGGGTTCCGGAGGATATCAGCATCGTCGGCTTTGACGATAGTGATTCCTGGGTAAATGCCCAGGGGGAAAAAATGCTCACCACCGTGCATGTCCCTTCTTTGGAAATCGGACGCATTGCCGCGCAGGAAGTCATACGCATGGTGCAAGAGCGCATGGTGACCCGTCAAACAACAATATTGCCCACCCATCTGGTGGTGCGCGCGTCAACAGCCCCTCCACGATTGCGCACAAGCATGCTATAACAGATTAGGCTAACCCACGCCGCATCTCGGCGGCGGAATACACCCCACCGGACCGGGTGAAGGAGTGCGCCACGATTGCGTACTGCGGTGCGCCGTAGAAACGAGTCTCTCTGCGCCGATTGTGCACCTGGAACAAAAAACCATGCTCGGGAGGAGCCATCTCCAAGCGAGGTCTTCGTAAAGATGCGGATGCCCTTACTGAACGATCTTCGCAACTTGTTCACCCGGCCGACGGGCGGCGTCCTCGAAACGGTCGCCGCCTTCCGAGCGTGGTGTCATGAACAATAGGCGAGCCTGAACTGTTCACCTCGGGGTGGAGAAGCGCTGGATGTGCGTAATATCAGGGGTGGATGGGCAAGCTGCCACTCT
>JAGUZN010000344.1 GCA_020060775.1 Armatimonadota bacterium | reverse complement strand
TTGGCCAGGGATTAGCACGCACATTCGGCGGTTTGTCGAGGCCTGCCGGAATGTCACACCATACGTGTGAAGAACCACCAGTTGGGGAAGGCGGTCAGGACATGTGCCCTTACCGAAACATCAGCCGGTGATGTCATGATCGCTCCGAGCGGTCCACTCGTGGAGAGCGGTGATAGTTGAGCGCACCTCGTCCGTCGGCCGGGTGAACAAGTTGCGAAGATCGTTCAGTAAGGGCAGCCACGTTATAATGAAAATCACGCTCGGAAATGACCTCCGAGCGTGATTTTTTTGTGCCAGGTGCATAATAGGTGCACAGAGACTCATTTCTACGGTGCACCGCAGTACGCGATCGCGGCGCACTCCTTCACCTGATCAGGCGGAGTGCCGTCGCCCGCAGGTTTCCTCTTCCACAGTGCCTCCATGGTGTCCGCTGCCTGGTACTGCATATGCGGCAACACATGGGTGTAGATGTCCTGGGTAGTGACCACCGCGGAATGCCCCAGACGCTCACTCACCGGCACACCGGCACACCGGCCGCGATCAGCGTTGTCGCATGGCTGTGGCGCACTCCATGGAGCGCTTGATCTCCAGGCGATGTGCAATGCACGCAAAGGCGCATGAGATGACGCGGGGTGTGGCGCTTCCCATCAGCGCGGGCGCAAATCCTCCGTGGCGTAGCGCTGGAAGGTGGGGGGCGGTAATCCCACATGTCGTTGTGGTTGATCATCCACCCGGGGTGTAAGGGCTCGTTGGCAAGCCCCCCAGCGACCTAATGCCCAGCGCCATCCTATCCTGCCAGACGCACGCGTGCTGCTCACTCATATGGGATCGGCGGCCACCATTCCGGATCGGTCGGCGCAAAGAGCCCTCGCGCAATCGCTATGGCGTAGAGTCCGCCGAATGCGGGGCCGAAGGTGCCCTCGTAACCGGTGGTACACCCTTCCCAGGTGTAGAATTCGGTGCCTTCGCCATAACGGCCGTTAAAGATGCGATGCCCATAGCCTTCTTCGAGTTCATCGACGATGGCCGCCGCCTCACGCGCGAACCCGTAGCGAGACAGCGCCCGGATGTAGTACGCCGCGTGCGGACCGGCAAATACATTGCCATTCGTAAAGTCCTCAAAGGACACATCCATCGGCACATAGTTCAAACTGTAGATGTGATCTTCCTTACGGTATGGCAGCAAATTCAGCGGTAAGCCGAAGTATGCGCTCGGCGGTCCGATATCCCGTCGTAACTGCTCAAGGTTCTTCAGAGCGTGGTGCGCCTGTTTCTCCTCAAGCAGGCCAAAGGCGCATGCCGGACCGTTGGTATACAGAAACGCGTAGTCGTGTAACTCTCCATCACGGCTGCGCCAGCCGCCAACCCATCCCGTCTCCGGATTGACCAGCCACCCGGCATACGCTTTACGGATGCCAGCGGCTGCAGCCTGGCAACGTGCAGCCGTCATGGCGTCATCCAACGCTGCGAATAGGGCCTCAGCATTGCGCAGAGCACGGTAGCTCCAGGCATTCACATAGGCGTCCATGTGCCCAAAGCCGGTACAGTCCATGGCATTGCTGCCCCAGCGGTAGGAGCCGGAGTTGCCGGTGAGATTGCGGCAGATCACCAGTCCGCTCTCGGCATCGATATTGCCCAGGATGCGCTTGGCGGTTGCCTGCAAGCCGGGCCGCACCCGGTGAAGCCAGGCGACATCGCCAGTCATTTGATACAGCCGTCCGGCGCCGGAAAGGAGCACGGGATCCGCGTCCAGATATAAGTTGCGGTGGTAAGTATAACCACTACCGCCCAGCAATGCCTGTTCGACGGTGAAGCGCGCCAGTGCCACAGGGTCAGGACGGTTTGCCGCCGGGCGGGTAAAGACCACGAGGTCAGGACAGATCATCTGGTTGCAATGGCAATTTATGGAAGTCGCATTGTTGGAGAATCCTCCTGTCTCTGGACGGAATGCGGTGAACACCGACGACCAGGTGCGCGCAATAGCCTCGGGCACGGTGACTGAAGCCGTCTGCGTCATGGGCAGCATATTCTCCACGGCGAGGTCGACGACGGCATACCGCCGGCCTTGCGGAATGACGATGGGAGCATCGGCAGCCGGAAACGGGTTCAGGCTGAAGCCATCAGCGCGACAGGGTCCCCACACGTGGTAACGATAACTCTCGGTTTGGAGATTGGCATGGCCTTCCAGGAGCCGGCACGCCAGGCAACCGACGCCGGACCCCACGAAGTACGCCGGCAGCTGCACATCCCCGTTGCGTCCCTCCCGCAACGTCGGCAGACTGGCGGTGGAGGTTATGGCCGCTTTCATGTTCCAGAGAAAACGCCATGCTTCCCACTCCAACGCAGGGAGGTCCGTCTCGGCTTCTACGCTCAATTCAACCGTCATGCCGTCTCGCCGCATCGTAAAGGCGACCTCCAGCGTGACCCCCTGCCCGCAGCGCAGGTTACGGTAACTCACCCGATCGCCTTCGACGGCGACTTCGCCGGACCACAGCCAGTAAGGATTATCCGCGTCGAGTGTGCGCAGCAGTGGCCCGGTCAGGCCGCCAAATACCTCACGCTGGTTGTAGTGTCGATAGGTGAGCAGCCTGTTCGTGTCGGCGTGGCCTTGCCCTTCGACGTCGAAGCCGAGGTGGAGCAACGTCGGCCGCACCAGTGAAAAGCCGACATGAAGCTGCTCGCTCCGATACGTCAGCAGGTGCGGCATGTGCGTCACGGTCATCCCCGTTGGAGCCGCTGGGGCGATAGCGCCTTGCCGCAATCCGGGCTGGTACACGCGATCACGAATGGGCGTGTCACTCACCGCTGTGCCGATAGCCCGCAGCGGGTTCAACAGTCCGTAGGGCACGTTATAGGGTGGGCCGTTGCATTCGCCATGGTTGGGCCATACCGGGTGTTCACGATCACACTCGACGCGGAGGTGATCGGTGTGCAGCCCTCCCAGGGGAACGATGTAGGGAGGCTCATTCGAGAGCACTCGTTCGAAATGCGCATTGAGCTCTTTATCGCTCATCCCTTGGGACAACATGTCGCCGCGAATCGTGTCACGTGCGGGCAGTTCAGCCTCAGCGACCTGACGCCAGCGTTGTGACCCCGGGTCCAACACCGAGATGCGCAGGTGTGCCGGGTGAATCGGCACCGGGGGATTCGCTCGGCCGTAGACATGCAACGGCAGTTCCAGCCGGTCGAGCACGACGGGTCTGAGAAAACGGAGGTAGCGCACTGCCGTACGCCCGGCGACCGGCGTCTGCAATTCGGTATGTGCGATCATCTTGATTCCCGTGTGCGTCACGGGAAAATTGCTGAGTGGTTCGCTCATCGGGTCATCACCTGTTCTTTCACACGGGGTTGGTAGCGCGTCACGCTCGTTTTCGCCCGAGCCAGAGGGTGGCGTAGGCATCCGCATACAATACGCGCGGCTGGGCCGGCTCGATCGGAGCGGGCTGCTGCGCAGGCAGTTCGGTCACTGGCCCGTCCGGCGTGAGCGTCAGGGAGGCGCCCGCGGGCAACGCCCAGGTCTCTACCTGGCCGGTCCAGGGCGAGCGCAGTCGAATGTCCGGCGAGTTCTCCGGCAACGACACCCCCGCGGGG
>JAGUZN010000388.1 GCA_020060775.1 Armatimonadota bacterium | reverse complement strand
TGCCAGCAGCGCTGGGATGCGCTCATCGCCGCCATCGAGCACAACCGCAACCCCGAGCACCCCGAGGCGGCGCTCATCCCCGTGCTGCACGACGCGCAGGAGATCTTCGGCTACCTGCCGCAGTACGTGCTCGACTTCGTCGCCTACCGCGTGGGCGTGCCCGCCGCCACCGTCTACGGCGTAGCCACCTTCTACCACCACTTCAGCCTGATCGCCCGCGGCCTCTTCCGCGTGGCCGTGTGCGTGGGCACCGCCTGCTACATCAAGGGCGGCAACGCCGTGCTCAACGCGCTGGAGGAAGAACTGGGCATCAAACCGGGCGAGACCTCGGCCGACGGCCTCTTCTCCCTCTCTGAGGCGCACTGCATCGGCGCCTGCAGCCTGGCCCCCGCCGTGCTGGTCAATGGCGAAGTCTACGGCAATCTCACCCCCGAGAAAGCCGTCGAACTCGTCCACACCCTGCGCATGCAGCACGCCGACGGCCCCGTCACCGCGTGAACCACCCAATATCGTATCGAGGAACGACCACCAGACGCCATCTGGTGGTCGTTCCGTTATGTCAGTCCTCACCGGGGGCATCGAGAGTGATGTCGAGCACCGCAGGGGCAGGCACGGCATGACCCTGGCGGTCGGCTTGCAGACGCTGTAACTCATGCAGCGTGCGATAGAAGGCGCGCTCGAGCCGAGCCTCGTAACGGGAGAGTCGACTGAATGTATCGCCATAGCCTGCCTCACGCATGAAGGCGAGCGTCAGGCACTCGGTTGGCGACCTGCCCTCCTGGTATTCCTTGAGCCATCGCGGCTGCGCGAACAGCCCTGTTTCAACACGTTCGGCACGGTTGAGCCTCCACAGCAGGTTAACGATGCGTGCGGCAAGACGCTGCTCGAATGCTCCAACCGGCTGCAGAGCATTGGCGATCTCGTCCGCATGTATTTCGTAAGCCTGTCGCTCCTCACCGGGTAAGAGCAGGACATCCGCCGTTAAGCCGTGCTTGAGCGAATTCCGACAGGCCACGGCCTTCCCTTCTGGCGTGCGCGGTCCCGAGCTTTTGGCGGCGTTCCGCCGATTGGCGAGTGTTTGTCGTTCCGTTGCCATAGGTACCTCCCAAGTGTAGTTTCTGGTTTCTGGTTTCTGGTTGTTGATGGCTGGCACGGTGGCGCCAGGGTAGTGGTTATGCGCTTTGTTTACCGGTCCATTTTGGGTTCGTTTGGGTTCGTTTTCGCATGTTATGTTAAGTTGGTGAGCTCAAAATGGGTTCGTTTTGCATAAAAAAATATTTTGGTGAATTGCCCTCACCCCCAGCCCCTCTCCCAGCGGGAGAGGGGAGGTATGCCTTGATTCTCCCGGCCTCCTTGTTTGGAAGGATAAAGGCTAAGGGATGAAGGATAAGTACGGTGAGCCCAGATTCTGCATGGATAGTGACGGTATGTGGTTGTCAGGGTGCCGGGTATATCAAACATATATTTTATATACAAACAGGTGATTGGTCAAGTGGGGGACCGTTCCCACGGGCTTGCGCCCATGGCTAGCGGCACTCGCCACTGCGGGGCGTGCAGCGGTATAGGTTGTACTCTGATTTGTCACCCTCGACGCCCCGGACGAACCATAAACCGGCAATGGCAGGAATACCAGGGCAACAACCGCTGCCCATGCAAGCCGATGACAATACCGTATCGACCCTTTACAAACAGGTGATTGGCCAGGGGGAGGATTCAAGCACTGTTGGTCGAATGATGCCTTTGGTATGCGATCGCTCCACGGCCCCGCAGGGGCGTAAAGCGGAGTGGGTTGTACTTTGATTATTATTACCCTCGACGCCCCGTACGAGTGGTTCTGGGTGATTCAGGAAATCGCGTGAGGGTAAGGTTTCTATCCTATATACCGATCAGGAGTAAATCATGGGCTTTTATACTGTTGCTTCGTGTTATCGCGCAGGGCCGCACCCGCCCATCGTCACGGGGGCGGACCTGGCGAATTTCTGTCGTCAGGTCAGGGCAATGGACATACTCAGGCCTGATTGGCATTGGGTCGTCAACTTGAAATACGGATCTCGGATCGATCAGGATGATAAGTCAACCTATTGTGAAGACCAGGTCACCAGTACGTTATCCGTGGTGACTGATTACCACTGGGATGTCGATCACAGTGATTTAACGCCCCCTGTAGCGCTCGAACTGCTGGAGACACCACCACGGATACCCGCGTTAAAGGCATTGGGCGGCTGTTTGCTCGGAAAAGGCGTACCGAGCAAAATCTACCGCGCCAGTCTGCGGTTCGGCTTGCTACGCGAGGAGTTGACGAGCACCATACAACATGAGCTTGAGGGAAATTGTCTTTACCTATCCGAAGTGGGATTGCGCATCGATGTCATCGAGATCGCAAATGACGATGATATGTACACCTTCCAAGTCGGATGGATGTCTGTCGATGTCGGCGGCAATGGCTATCCCTACCCCTGGACATATGAAGAAACGCTGCAGCGCGTGCGGGAACATCCGCAACTCGGCGCCCTGCGCGATCTGTGCCGCACGCTGTGGCCGGCGAGCGAGTCGCCCGTTCCCCCGGAACTGGTGCAGGCCAGGCAGGAAATGGGCAAGTACTGGGCAGAACCCCTCGATGCCCCCTACGACTGGTACTGGGTGATTCAGGGGTGTGCTTAGCGATCGCTCCACGGCCCCGCCGGGGCGTGAGATGGATGCTTTCGGTGGCGGGTGGAGGGTTTTCTGATGGCTGAACATGAGGATGCAACAACCGAACTGGCGCCAGTGGCGCGAAGTAAGGATGATGTGGGGCTACCGTTTGTGATCCTCGCTGGCGGAGCACTGGCGGTATGGTTGGTCCTGTTCAGCAGGTTGGCCTGGCACATTGCGCATCAGCAACCGCCGAACATTGAATACTTGTATTTCGGTGGTCTGCACTTCCTTTATTCTGCTGGATTGGTGCTGGTCTATATCATCATGTCCATCCTGCCGCGGTTCCGCCGGCAGTTGTTGCGCCCACTGCCGTTGGTGGCCATGGGGTTGCTCGGCGTTGCGCTGTTACTGTTCTCCGATCCCACCGGTCGCGTCTTCCTGTTGCGTGAAGAGGCGCGTATTGCCGGACTGCGCCATGCTGCGCGCGCGGGCGCTCCGTTGGTCGAGGCGATCCAACGCTACCAGCGCGATCATGGCAAGCCTCCAGAAGATCTCAAGGCCTTGGTGCCGGAGTACATCCCCGCCATTCCGAGAACGGGGATCTGGATTTCACCGAACTATCGCTATAGTAGGTATAAGGATCCGCAGGCCTGGGAGCTCGGTGTGCATTGTCCCAGGGGTATGATTGATTTTTCCGAGTACCGCTATTCTCACCCGCCTGTTGAGTTTATCCCGTCACGCTCCCACGCGGCACAAGTTGGCGGATGGATCTACGAGCGCGATTGAGCGGCAACGACGGTCGGCCGCCTCCGGTGGGAGGCGGCCGACCGGTGGATGGTTACTGGCGCAGGGCCTCGAGGCCGGCGGTGCGGTGCGACCAGACGGGACAGCGGAAGTCCTGGGCGTCGCGCACGCGGCCGGTGGCGGTTTCACAGGAGATCACCTGATCTTCCACCAGTTGCGCCAGCGATTTTTCCATGGTGTGCATGCCCGCCCTGGCGCCGGTCTGGATGTGGGATGGGATCTGCTCGATCAGCCCCTGGCGGATGAGGTTGCGCATGGCCGGGGTGTTGATGAGCACTTCGGTGGCCAGCGCGCGCCCGACACCGCCGATTTTGGGCAGCAGCACCTGGGAGATGACCCCCTGCAGCGCATCAGCGAGTTGCGCCCGCACCTGCGCCTGCTGGTGTGCGGGGAAGACGTCGATGAGGCGCTGCACGGTTTGCGCGGCATCGGGCGTATGCACGGTGGTGAGCACCAGGTGGCCGGTCTCGGCGGCGGTGAGCGCGGTGGCGATGGTTTCCAGGTCGCGCATCTCGCCGACCACGATCACGTCGGGATCCTGGCGCAGGGCGTTCTTCAGCGCCATCGCGAAGGTCGGCGTATCCAGCGACACCTCGCGCTGCTTGATGTAGCTCATCTTATTGGGATGATGGAACTCCACCGGATCCTCGATGAGCACAATCATGCTCTCGCGTTGGCGGTTGATGACATCGACCATCGCCGCCAGCGTGGTGCTTTTACCCATGCCCGCCGGGCCGGTGACGAGCACCAGGCCGTTGGGCTTCAGCGCCAGTTCTTCCGCCACCGTGGGCACGCCCAGCTCTTGCAGGCTGGGGATGACGTGCGGCAAGCGGCGCAGCGCGGCGGCGATGGTGCCCTGCTGGCGATGGATGTTCACGCGGAAACGTTCGCAGCCGGGCAGTTGGATGGCGAAATTGATATCGGCATCGCGCGCGAACTGCTCGCGTTGTTCCGCCGACATCAGGTTCAGCAACAGCGAATCGAGCATCTCCGACGTGAGCGCCGGCAGGGTAGTGCGCTGCAATCGGCCATCGATGCGCAGCACCGGCGATTCGCCGCTGAAGAGGTGAATATCGGACGCGCCTTGCTGAGCGCACAGCTTCAGCAGTTCAGAGAGTTCCATCGTATCCCCCATTCCCCGCGCTGGGAGAGAACGCGGGCGTTCCCGCACAGTGCGTATTTGCGATCTCTTTCATCGTATACCTACAGTTTACCGCTTTCCCGGCAGATTAATCACCTGGTGAGCAAAATGTTAAAATAAAAATATGAGCATATAGTTGTATCGTAAGAAAATTCCGGGTATAATCGTTTCAACCCTATTGGAGGAATGGCTTGCCATGCGATTACTGGTACTTGGCGGCGTTGCGGCCGGCACAAAAGCGGCGGCGCGCGCCCGGCGCGAATATCCTGATGCGGAGATCACCATTCTCACGCAGGACGAGTATGTGGCCTACGCGGGCTGCGGATTGCCCTACTACGTGGGCGGGATCATCGCGGAGGCGCAGGAGTTGATCGTGCGCACGCCGGATGCCTTCAAGCATGAGAATCGCATCGAGGTGCTCACGCGGCATCAGGCGACGGCGATCGATCCTGCAGCGCACCGGGTGACGGCGCGCGATTTGATGTCGGGCGTCGAGCGCATCTACGAGTACGACAAGCTGATCATCGCGGTGGGGGCGATGCCGATCGTGCCCAATATCGAGGGCATCCAGTTGAAGCGGGTGTCCACCGTGCGCGGGTTGACCGATGCGAAGAAGATTCGCGCGCTGGTCGATTCGGGCAAGCTGCAGCGCGCGGTGGTGGTGGGCGGCGGCTTCATCGGGCTGGAGATGGCGGAGAACCTGGCGGAGCGCGGGCTGCAGGTGAGCGTGGTGGAGATGCGCGAGGCGATCCTGCCCGGGTTCGACCCGGAGGTCGCCGCACTGGCCCAGCGCTACCTGGTTGACCACGGGGTGGCGGTGCACACCGGCGAAACGGTGCGCCGCATCCTGGGCAATGCCGCCGGGGAGGCGGTGGGCGTGGTGACCGATGCGCGCACCATCGACGCGGATCTGGTGATCCTGTCGGCGGGGGTGAAGCCGAATACCGCCATTGCCGCGGCCGCGGGGATCGAGACCGACGCGCGCGGGATGATTCTGGTGGACGCCTACCTGCGCACCAGCGTGCCCGATATCTTCGCGGTGGGCGATTGCGCCTCCGTGCGCCACATGCAGACGGAGGCCGACGTGTATTCGCCGATGGGCTCGACCGCCAACAAGACGGGGCGCGTGGTGGTGGCGAATCTGTTCGAGCCGCGCGAGCCATTTGCCGGCGTGCTGGGCACCACCATCGTGCGGCTGTTCAAGCTGAATGTGGCGCGCACGGGGTTGTGCACCGAGGAAGCGAGGGCGGCGGGCTTCGACGTGGAGACGGTGCTGGTGCCCACACCGGACCGCGCACATTACTACCCGGGCAACCAGATGATCATCACCAAGCTGATCGCCGACCGCGCCACGCACCGGATTCTCGGTGCGCAGGTGATCGGCGAGGGGGTGGTAGACAAACCGATCGACTCGCTGGCGGTGGGCATCGCGCTGGGCATGACCGCCGAGCAGTTGTCGGGGATGGACCTCGCCTACACGCCGCCGTTTGCCAGCGCGCTGAACTCGAGCATTGTGGCGGCGAATGTGCTGCTGAATAAACTGGCGGGGAAGGTGAAGGGGATTTCGCCGGTGGAGGTGACGCCGGGCGACCCGAACGTGGTGCTGTTGGATGTGCGCACCGAGCCGGAAGTGATCATCTCCGCGATTCCCCATTCGGTGAATATCCCGCTGGCGGAACTGCACGAACGCATCGGCGAGCTCGATCCGCAACAGCCGACGGTGGTGGTGTGCAAGGTGGGCCGCCGCGCGTATCACGCGGCGCTCATGCTGCAGCGCCTGGGGTTTGCCGACGTGAAAATTCTGGATGGCGGGATGACCGCCTGGCCGTATGAAACAGTGTGAAGGGAGTGCAGGGATGGCTGAATATACGATCAATGCGCGCGGGCTGCAGTGCCCGGGTCCGATTATGCGCCTGTTCACGCAGATGAAGACTGCCGAGCCGGGTGACCTGGTGACCATCGAGGTCACCGATATGGGCTTCAAGAGCGACATCGAGGCCTGGTGCCGCAAGACGAAGAATGCCCTCGTCTCGCTGGCGGAGCAGGGCGGGGTGATTACCGCGCAAGTGCGCAAAGGCGCATAAGGGAGTTTCTGGCATGGATAAGAAAACGATTATTGTCTTCAGCAACGATTTGGACCGCGCCATGGCGGCGATGATTATCGCGCGCGGGGCGGCGGCGATGGGCAGCGAGGTGACGCTCTTTTTCACCTTCTGGGGGTTGAACCTGCTGCGCAAGCCGGAGGCCGTGCCGGTGCAGAAGACGTTGCTGGAGCGCATGTTCGGCTGGATGATGCCGCGCGGCGCGGGCAAAGTTTCGCTGTCGAAGATGCACATGGGCGGCATGGGCACGGCGATGATGCAGCACGTGATGAAGACGAAGCAGGTGCCGTCGCTGAATGAGATGATTGAAGAGGCGCAGGCCTTCGGCGTGAAATTCATCGCCTGCACGATGTCGATGGATGTGATGGGCATCAAGCCGGAAGAGTTGATCGACGGGGTGGAGTACGGCGGCGTGGCCACCTACCTGGGGACCGCCGACGAGGCCACGGTGAATCTGTTCATCTAAAGAAGCAGGTGCCGCCCCGCGGGGATGACCCGTGCCGCCGGATCGTGTATGATATGTGCCTGTAGATCTACCAGGGAGCAGATCGTCACATTATTCTCTGCCCGGTGACCGGGTTGCAGGTACGCCCGCGCTTCGCGTTTGGCGGATGGCGTATTCCCTCATTCCCTCCCCCTGCCGAAGCGGGGGGAGGCAGGAGGGGGGTCATTCGCTCTTGTTGGAGTAAGGAAGACCCCCACCCTGACCCTCCCCCGTTGCGACAGGGGAGGGGAATAGGCTGGCCGAAACGCGAAACGCCAAACGCGGACTTAGCACGCAATCGGTCGGAGAGCACAGCACAACGTGACGACCCACTTCACCTTGCATCATACACGAGAGGGATGGTGGCATGTCCGACCAGCAAGTGATTTACTCGATGGTGCGCGTGGGGCGCATTTTTCCGCCCAACCGGCAGGTGTTGCGCGACATCTCGTTGAGCTTTTTCTATGGCGCGAAGATCGGCGTGCTCGGGCTGAACGGCTCGGGGAAGAGCACGCTGCTGCGCATTATGGCCGGGGTGGATACCGATTATCTGGGGGAGACGATGATCTCCGAGGGCTACACGGTGGGGCTGCTGGAGCAGGAGCCGTACCTGGACCCGGATAAGACGGTGAAGCAGATCGTGGAAGAGGCGGTGCAGCCGCTGGTGGATCTGGTGGCACGGTATGATGCGGTGTGTGCGGCGTTCGGCGATGAAGATGCGGACATCGATGCGCTCATCGAGGAGCAGGGGCGGCTGCAGGAGCAGATCGACAAGCATGATGCGTGGTCGCTGGACCAGCGGCTGGAGGTGGCGATGGATGCGCTGCGCTGCCCGCCGGGCGATACGCCGGTGTCGGTGCTCTCCGGCGGTGAGCGCCGCCGCGTGGCGCTGTGCCGGCTGCTGTTGACCGAGCCGGATATCCTGTTGCTGGACGAGCCGACCAACCACCTTGATGCCGAATCGGTGGCCTGGCTTGAACGCCATCTGCAACAATACACGGGCACGGTGATTGCCGTGACCCACGACCGCTATTTCCTCGACAACGTGGCCGGGTGGATCCTCGAACTCGACCGCGGCTACGGCATTCCCTGGAAGGGCAATTACTCCTCGTGGCTGGAGCAGAAGCAGGCGCGGCTGGCGCAGGAGAAGAGTGCGGAGAGCAAACGCCAGCGCACGCTGGAGCGCGAGCTGGAATGGATTCGCATGAGCCCGAAGGCGCGCCAGGCGAAGGGGAAGGCGCGCGTGACCGCGTATGAAAGCCTGGTGAGCCAGGCGACCGAATCGCGCCTGGAGGATCTGGAGATCGCCATTGCGCCGGCGCCGCGGCTGGGTGAAGTGGTGATCAACCTCGACGGCGTGAGCAAGGCGTACGGCGACCGCCTGCTCATCGACAATTTCACCGCGCATATCCCGCCGGGGAGCATTGTCGGCGTAATCGGGCCGAACGGCGCGGGGAAGACCACGCTGCTGAAGCTGATCACCGAGGCGGAAACGCCCGATGCGGGCAGCATCACCATCGGGCAGACGGTGCAGTTGGCCCATGTCGATCAATCCCGCGAGACGCTGAATGGCGAGAACTCGGTGTGGGAAGAGATCACCGGCGGGCTGGAGACGCTGACGCTGGGGCACCGCACGATGAATTCGCGCGCGTATGTGGGCAGCTTCAACTTCCTGGGCACGGACCAGCAGAAGCAGGTCAAGAATCTTTCCGGCGGCGAGCGCAATCGCGTGCACCTGGCGAAAATGCTGTCCCAGGGCGCGAATGTGATTCTCTTCGACGAGCCGACGAACGACCTGGACGTGAACACGCTGCGCGCGCTGGAAGAGGCGATCGAGCATTTTGCCGGGTCGGCAGTGGTGGTGAGCCACGACCGCTGGTTCCTTGACCGCGTGGCCACGCACATCCTGGCATTCGAGGAGGATGGTAGCCTGGTGTGGTTCGAGGGGAATTTCAGCGATTACGAGGCTGACCGGCGCAAGCGCCTGGGGGTGGCGGCGGATACCCCGCATCGGCTCCGCTATCGCAAGTTGATCCGGTAGAAGACAGAAGACAGAAGATAGTGTATGAACCGGGATGATCCTTTACACATTGTCCGGGATGATGCTTTACATCTCGGCGTGTGGGCATGCTGATACCATGCCGTGGAAGGAATCATCA